>DATBID010000402.1:0-27059 GCA_036557125.1 Bryobacteraceae bacterium
ATCGAACGCCAGTGCCTGGATTGGAATTCGCGCGTGGCGGGGGAATCCGGATCCTGAAATTCGGCCGGCCAATCGCGCCAGGTCCACATATCGGGATGGCCGCGGTGCAGGTATTCGTCGAGAGCGCAGTAGGTGGCGAAGCGCTCCAGCAGGCGCCCTTCCAGTTGCCGGAACTCGCGGAAGCCGCACGCGCGCGGCGTGTCGCTGCGCCATTCCCGGAGGAACTCCAGAAACGCCAGCTTGAGAAAGCGGAGCTTCAGCGCGGCGACGCGTTCGTACTCGACGAATGGCGCGGCGCGGAGTTCCGCGAGTTCGCGCTGCGTCTCCGGAGAGTTCAGGCAGCGCAGCGCGCGGCGGCTGCGCTGGAAATCCTCGATGCGCTCCACATCGAGATAGAGAAAGTTCTGGTAAAAGATGCAGTTCGGCAGATACGGGCTGGTATTGAACGGGCGCCGGTTGTGAATCGCGTGCAGCGGATTCAGCCCCACAAAAGAGGCATGCAGCTCCGCCTTCGCCCAGTCGATCAGTCCGCGCAGATCGCGGAAATCCCCGCAACCCCAGTTCGCTGTCGAGCGCAGCCCGTAAAGGCTGACGCTGATTCCCGCCGCGCGCGTCCCGTCTCGCAAAACCGGCGCGTTCCAGGCGCGATCGGGCGTTACGATGTAGCGCGTCTCCGCCGATTCAGCGCCCACCCGAACCGTCAACCGGTAATACCCCAGCGGCAAATCCGCCGGAAGCGGCGCGGGCTTCCGTATCCACCTGCGGCCATCTATCTCGGTCGATTCCGCCTCAGCCACGTCCGCCAGTTTCACTTCGAGCGTTTCGCTCTGCCCGGTCTCGTGCTCGATGGTAATCGCCGCGGTCTGCCCCGCCAACTCCGCGGGAACGCTGATCGGAAGCTGATGCGAAACCGCCTGCGAAGCCACCAGCGATGCCGGCACGAGACGCGTCCATTCGCGCCGTTTCCGCTCCGCCAGCGCCCGCTCCAGTTCCTCTGCGCTGCCCGCGGAAATGCCGGCCGATGCCAGTATCGCCTGCTTCACCGCCGTCTGGGCCGCATGGTATTTCCCCCAGATGTCCCAATAACCCGGATCAATTCCACGCAGCGCGGCGGCGCGGTCCAGGAGTTGCTCGTAAGTCTCCGGCGGCATACCCGATTTTACGACCGTGTAGGGCCATGCGAAAATGAAACCATGAACAAACCTCTGGCGGCCGGCCCGGCTGATTTATTTGCCCGCTTGGATGATTATTCGGTAACGAATGCGGCCGCCGCGGCCTCCGAAGGCCTCGTCTTCACTACCCTCGATAAAGCTGTGAACTGGGCGCGCAAGAATTCCATCTGGCCCATGGCGTTTGGCCTCGCCTGCTGCGCCATCGAAATGATGTCGATGAGCGCCTCCCGCTTCGATATCGCCCGCTTCGGCGCGGAGGTCTTTCGCGGTTCGCCGCGCCAGTCAGATCTCATGATCATCGCCGGCCGCGTCTCCAACAAAATGGCCCCCGTAATCCGCCACCTGTATCAGCAGATGCCTGAGCCTAAGTGGGCCATTTCCATGGGTGCGTGCGCCACCTCCACCGGCGTCTTCAACAACTACGCGCTGGTGCCCGTCAACCAGGTGATTCCCATCGATGTGTTTGTGCCGGGCTGTCCACCGCGGCCCGAGCAGCTCATTTACGCCATTCTCATGCTGCAGAAAAAAATCGACGCCCAGAGCGGCACCGTTAAGCAGGTGCTGAACCTGGCATAAGGTCTTTACTCGGACCGAGGGAGCGCGGGTGCCGGGAGCCGTTCAGCCACGCCTGAATGCGCGGGATTGCCGCCTCCGCGGCTGCTTCTCCCGCGCGCAGCAAATCCGGGCCGCAGCCGAAGCCGTCCCACTCGATTGCGCCCACATCGGGAGCGATTACCAGGTCGCTTTCCCGCCGCCAGGTCTCTTCGGTATGGCTGTTCAGAATCTGAAAGCAACGGTTGACCACCTGAAACATGTTGCGCGGCAGCGGCCCCCGGCAGTTCGGCAGATGCACCGAAACCACATGAGTGGCCCCAAGCTGGCGCGCCAGACGGGCGGGGACTTCCACGCTCATCGCTCCATCCACCAGCAGCCGCTCGTCTTGGCGAATGGGATGAAAAAGGCCTGGATATGCACAACTGGCGCGGATCGGCAACACCACGTCCCCACTGCCATGGAAGCGGACCGGCTCGCCGGTCGCCAGGTCGGTGGCCAGCACGCCCAGAGGAATGCGCATTTCCTCGAAGCGATACGCCTTCAGCAGCCGTTCGAGGAACTTCTTCATGCGCTGGCTGGCCATGAAGCCCATGCGGCCCAGACTCCAGTTCCCCACGTCGCCAATGCGCATCGAACAGCCCGCCCGCGCGATCTCCTCCGGACTGGCGCCGCTGGCATACGCAGCAGCTACAATGGAGCCGGCGCTTACGCCGGTAATGCAGTGAATCGGAATACTATGCTTTTCCAGAGTCTCAAGCAGCCCCACATGGGCGATCCCGCGAGCAAAGCCCCCGCCCAACGCCACACCGATCTTAGGCGGAGCCGGGATCGAAGCCAGTACTGTGGGCCGCGGAGAGGAGCGCGTCAACCCGCGCAAAAAATCGAAGAAGCCGCCCTCCCGGCTAGACCCCTTCATCCGTCCCTCCCAGTTAACCCTGGCGGCCCGCCCCTTAACTTGGCGGCCCGTCGTAGAATGACTTCCATGAGTTCGACGAGCATCTCTCGTGCCAGGTTTCCTTTGCTCACAGCCCTCTTGGTAGCAGGACTCTCATCAGTACTCTCATCGGCCGCCTACGGTGCGAGCTTAGCCCCGGCCTTCTCCGGCTCCGCCGAAATCGAACAATCCCTCCGCAAGCTCAATGAGCTTGGGTCCGTCCTCATGATCGGCGCTCACCCTGACGACGAGCGCACCCCCGTGCTCGCCTACTTCGCCCGCGGCCGCCACATGCGCACCGCTTATCTTTCCGCCACCCGCGGCGAAGGCGGCCAGAACCTCATCGGCGCAGAGCAGGGCGCTCAGTTAGGAATTATCCGTACCCAGGAGTTGTTGGATGCCCGCCGCATCGATGGCGCAGAGCAGTTCTTCACCCGCGCCATTGACTTTGGCTTCACCAAAACTCCCACCGAAACCTTCCAAAAATGGGGCCGCGACCGCCTCCTCTCCGACATGGTTTGGACCATACGCCGCTTCCGTCCGGATGTAATTCTCCTCTGCTTCACCGGCACCTCCCGCGATGGCCACGGCCAGCACCAGGCTTCCGCTATCGTGGGCAAAGAAGCTTTCGAAGCTGCCGCCGATCCCAGCCGTTTCCCCGAGCAGTTGCGCTTCGTACAGCCTTGGCGCGCCCGCCGCCTGGCCGTGAGCATCTTCACGCCGCCCAATCCGCAGCAAGCCGGAAGGGGTCGTGGCGGTCAAGGAAGAGGCGGCGAAGGAAGAGGCGGTGCGCAGAATCAGGAACAAGAGCCGCCTCCCCCGCCACTCCCGCAAGGTCCGCATGTGAAGCTCGATACCGGCGCATACAACCCCATTCTCGGCTACTCCTATGAAGAAATCGCCGGTATGAGCCGCAGCATGCATCGCAGCCAGGGCATGGGTAATATGGGCCGCGTCGGCGCCGTCGAAAGTGAGTTCATCATCATCGGCGGCGAACCCGCCTCCCAAGACATCTTCGATGGAATCGATACCTCCTGGAACCGCCTCCCCGGCGGCGCCGCGGTGGGTGCGATTCTAACCGAAGCCATGCGCGCTCTCGATCCCGCTCATCCTGAAAAAGCCGTCCCCGAGTTATTGAAAGCGCGCCCTCTAATCGCCGCCATGTCCGATCCCCTCGCCCGCATTAAGCTGCGCGATCTGGATGAGACCGTCGCCGAATGCGCCGGCCTCTGGGCCCAGGTGCAGCCGAAGACTCCCGAGGTGATTCCCGGTGCTATGCTCAACCTCACCGCTACCGTGCTCAACCGCTCGCCCCTCGCCATCGCTTGGCAGGGCGCTTCCTTCGAGGGCATGTTTCAGGGTGATCTTTCCGTCCCGGCGGGCAACCTGGAGTTCAATAAAACTAAGGAAGTCAGAGTCGATCGCCAAGTCCCCGCTTCGCAGCCTTACACCCAGCCCTACTGGCTCGAAAAGCCGGCGAACGGGGACGTCTACGTCGTCGATGATCAAACCCTCATCGGCCTTCCCGAAAATCCGCCTGTCCTGAGCGTGCGCTTCCGGTTTTCTATCAACGGCGCTCCTTTTGAAATCGAGCGCCCGGTCGAATATCGCTACGCCGATCGCGCTGAAGGCGCGCGTGTACGACCGCTGGTAGTGATTCCGCCGGTCGCGGTCAACCTACCCCAATTGGTGGCCATCTTCCCCAGCGCCGAGGCTCGCAGAGTCGTTATTTCCGTTAAGGCGAATGCTCCGAAAACCGCGGGCGAGTTGCGCATCGACGTTCCCGCCGGCTGGAAGGTCGAGCCGAAATCGCGCCCCTTCCACATCGAAACCGCGGGCGAACAGCAGGAATCCTCCTTTGTCGTCACTCCGCCCCAAACCGACAGCATCGGTTCCCTCCGCGCCGTCGCGACCGTTGCTGGGCGTGAAGTGGCGTCGGGCGTCGAATCGATTTCCTACCCGCACATTCCGGATCAGACCCTCCTCCTGCCCGCCAGTGTCAAGCTGGTGCGCGCCGAGATCCGCACCACCGCGCACCGCATCGGCTACATCATGGGCGCGGGCGACGAGATGCCCGATGCTCTGCGTCAGCTCGGCCTCGAAGTCACTCTGCTCAGCCCCTCCGATATCGAAGAGGGCGATCTCGCCCGCTTCGATGCCATTGTGGCCGGGGTGCGTGCCTACAATGTCCGTTCCGACGTCCGCGCCAATCAGCCCCGCCTGCTCGACTACGTGAAAAACGGCGGCACCTACATCGTCCAGTACAACACCGGAGATACTTCCCTCAACATGGGACCGTACGCGTTCACCGTCCCTCCGGGACAGCGCAACCGCATCACTTATGAAGATTCGCCAATGACGCTCCCGCACCCCGATAGCCACCTGCTGCAAGCTCCGAACCGCATTGTTCCGAAGGACTTCGATGGCTGGGTGCAGGAGCGCGGCCTCTATTTCGCCACCAAGTGGGACAACCATTACGAGACCGTCCTCTCGTCCAAAGATCCCGGCGAATCCGAACTGCCCGGCGGCGAACTCTGGACGCGCTACGGCAAAGGCGTCTACATATTTACCGCCTATTCCTGGTTCCGCCAGCTCCCGGCGGGCGTCCCGGGAGCGTTCCGGTTATTCGCCAATCTGTTGAGCGCGAAATAAATGCCGGCCGCCATTTCCATAGCACATCCTGCTGCTTTTGAAGAGGACGTCGTTGCCCTCTTTGATGAGCTTCAAGGCCGTCTGCTACGCTATCTCCTCAGCCTGGGTTTGCCCGCCTCCGATAGCGAAGAGATAATCCAGGAAGCTTTCCTCGCCCTCTTCCTGCATTTGCGTAGTGGAAAGCCCCGCCACAACCTGCGCGCGTGGGTTTTCCAGGTGACGCATAATCTCGCGCTGAAGCAGCGCCACCGGCTGCTGCGCCGCACGTGGCTCTCGGCCCAACCCGTGCTCATCGATGGCGCCCCTAACCCGGAAGACCAGTTCTTCCTCAACGAGCGCCAACGCCGCCTCTTCGGCGTCTGGAACGCGCTCGCCGAACGCGACCGCCGCTGCTTGAGCCTGCGCGCCGAAGGACTCACGTACCGCGAGATCGCGCATGTGCTCGAGATGTCGCTGGGGGCTGTTTCTCTTTCCCTCACGCGCTCCCTGGCGCGCTTTGCCCGCGCGGATCATTCTGGGAATAGCCAATGGTGAACAGCATGTCCCATCTCACGGACCAGGAGCTCCTGCTGGCCATTGATCGCGAGCTGCCCGCTCCTCGCGCCGCGCTGGTTGCGCGGCATCTCACGGAGTGCCCGTCCTGCAGTGCGCGCAAGAGCGAACTGGAGCAGACTCTCGCCGGCTTTCTCCGTTTTCATCAGGAGCGTTTCGATCCACTTGTTCCCCCGCCCGCCGGCAGGCGAGCTTTACTGAAAGCCCGTCTCGCAGAATCGGCTCCCACGCCGCAGCCCCGCGATGTCTCCTGGAAACAGGCCGCGGCCGTGCTCGTGCTCGCCCTCGTCGCAATTGGCGCATACCAGGTTTCTCGTTCCCGGCCTCACCGTGTTTCCTTGCCCGAACACCACCTCACTCCCGGCGCCATCGCTACCGCCGACCGGGCGCAGGTCTGCGATTCCACGCGCCCCAAGAACCGCGATGTTCCCCGCTCCCTTCAGCGCCGCGTGTTCGAAGAATACGGAATTTCCCCCACCGAACCCCAATCCTACGAAGTGGATTACCTGATCACCCCGGCGCTCGGAGGGGCCGACGATATCCGCAATCTCTGGCCGCAATCCTATTCCGCCACGGTCTGGAATGCCCGGGTGAAAGATACCCTAGAAGACTTTCTGCGCGAACAGGTCTGCTCCGGCCATCTCGATCTGGCTGCTGCCCAGCGCGATATCTCCGCGAACTGGATTGCCGCCTACCGCAAATACTTCCACACCGACAAGCCTCTGGAGCATGCCTGGTGAACGTTTCGTTCACAACCTCCGTCGCTTTTTCATCTAATTCACTCCGCGCTACTTAACCCCACTTCCACCCCTCCGGAACCCTTTCTCCCGCTCGTCGCTCTGCTATCCTGATCCCGCTGGGGCTCCGATCAGAGCCGCGACCGTCGGGAGCGGTCCCCTCCGAACAGAAACCTACCAGCCAAACTTGGTTATATCGTCCGAACGGATCATAGCCGCCGCCGTTGCTTCGGCGTAGAATAATTCAAGCATTTTTAGGAGGAAATCCCTTGAAGAAGCGGATTGCGAGAATCCCCGTCCTGGGCAGCTCGGTGGTTTTCGCCTTCTTGTTGGCGTACGTTCCGGCATCAGGGCAGCCCGCCTCCACGAAAGCAGCGGTGCCGGCTTCTGCTTCGCCCGCCGCCGAGCGCGCGCTGCTCGACCAGTATTGCGTTACCTGTCATAACGATAAGCTGAAGACGGCGAATTTCTCTCTGCAGAACCTCGATTTGAACACCGTGGGCGACCACCCGGAAATTTGGGAGCGGGTGATCCGGAAACTGCGTGCCGGCATGATGCCTCCTCCCAGCATGCCCCGGCCTCCGCTCGCAAAGTACGAACAGTTGCGGGACTGGCTGGAAGCCCAGATCGATCGCAAAGCGGCTACCCATCCTAATCCTGGCTCGGTGGTGCTCCACCGTTTGAATCGCACCGAATACGCCAATGCGATCCGCGACCTGCTTGACCTCCAGGTCGACGTGACCACCCTTCTCCCGCCTGACGATTCCGCACGCGGCTTCGATAACGTTGCGGGTTCACTGACCATCTCTCCCACTCTGCTCGAAGCCTACACCACTGCCGCCACCCGTGTCGCCCGCATGGCGGTCGGCTACTGGAAATCGCCAACTGCCGCCGCTTACATCGCGCCGCCGGATTCCTCCCAAAACCAGCACATCGAAGGTCTGCCCTTTGGCACGCGCGGTGGAATGGCCGTTCACCACACGTTCCCCTCCGATGGGGAATACCATTTCTCGGTCCAGAACCTCGGAATTGGCAAATTCATTCCGGGCGAGAAGTTGGAATTCTTAATCGATAACCAAATGGTGGCGGAGCGCGATTACAAGGGCGTAGGTTTGACCGCGAACAATTCCGCGACTGGCGACGGAGAAATCGATGTATCCCTGCCGGTGAAAGCCGGCAGTCACCTGGTCGGGGTTACTTTCCTCGCCTCGAATTATCGTCCGTCGCTCGATTTCATCCGGCAATACGAACGCAAATCGCTCGAAGATAATCCCATTCCGCAGATCGAGTATTATCCGGCGATTGGAATTCTGCGAATTCAGGGACCCTTCAAGCCTACAGAGCCGACCGATTCGCCGTCTCTCCGGAAAGTGTTCACGTGCCATCCGGCAACCGAGGCGCAGGAGAGCGCCTGCGCCAAAGAAATCCTCTCCACAATCATGCGCCGCGCGTACCGCCGGCCAGTGACAGCCGCGGACTGGGAATGGGTACAGGCATTTTATCTGGAAGGCCGAAAGGAAGGTACGTTTCGGGAGGGCATCGAACTAGGTTTGCGCCGCATTCTGGCCAGCCCGCCGTTTCTCGTGCGCGCGGAGCAAGAGCCGCCGAACATAGCGCCGGGCCGGCCGTATCGCATTACGGATCTGGAACTTGCCTCCCGCTTATCGTTCCTCATCTGGAGCAGCATTCCGGATGACGAACTCATCCAGGTTGCCGCCCAAAACAAGCTGCATCTGACGCCGGTGCTGGAACAGCAGGTACACCGGATGTTGGCTGATCCGAAGGCCGACGCCCTGGTAGATAATTTCGGAGACCAGTTGCTGTACTTGCGGAATCTGCCGGCGACCTCGCCGGACGGAGTCTATTATCCGGATTGGGACGATGAGCTCCGCAAGAGCTTTCGCCGCGAAACCGAACTGCTGTTTCAAAGCATCATCAAGGAAAACCGCAGCGTCGTCGATCTTCTGACCGCGGACTACACGTTCCTGAACGAAAGACTCGCTAAGCATTACGGCATCCCGAACGTTTACGGCTCGCAATTCCGGCGCGTCACGCTGGGGCCTGATCTTGCCTATCGCCGCGGTTTACTGGGTCAAGGGAGCGTACTTGCACTCACCTGGGTACAGAACTTCCGCACCTCGCCGGTAAAACGCGGCGTTTGGGTGCTGGAGAATATTCTGGGCACGCCGCCGCCCGAACCGCCTCCCAACGTGCCGCCTTTGGAGGATACCAAAGGCGACGGCAAAGTCATGACCTTGCGCGAGCAGATGACTCTGCACCGGAAGAATGAGCCCTGCGCAAGCTGCCACAAGCTCATGGACCCGATCGGATTCGCGCTCGAAAACTTTGACGCTGATGGAAAATATCGAACCAAACAGGGCGGCGATGGCGGAGTCCCCCTGGATACTTCTGCCGTTTTGTGGGACGGCGCGAAGGTGAACGGCCCAATCGAGCTGCGCGAGCATCTGTTGCATTACTCGCCGCAATTCGTCAGGATGATCACCGAGAAACTGATGACGTTCGCTCTGGGCCGCGGAGTCGAATACGAAGATATGCCGGTCATCCGCTCGATCGTCCATGAGGCTGACCGTGAAAATGACCGGTTCGTTTCCATCTTGATGGGTATTGTGAAAAGCGCGCCGTTCCAGATGCGCACGAAAGAAGTCGAAGAGGAAGTGGCGGTAGCCACTCCAACGCCTGTTGAAAGAAATGCCAAGGAGGCCAAATGAACTTCATCGAAAAGAAATACATCCCCCGACGAACATTCATCCGGGGCGCTGGTGTCGTTTTAGGTCTGCCGCTCCTCGACTCGATGGTCCCGGCGCAAACCCCCCAGAACCAGACGGCCGCGCTTCCAGCCCGGCGATTTCTGGGCATTTGGCACCCGCACGGCGCCGCGCCGGGCTATTGGAGCCCGCTGCAGGAAGGCGCAGACTTTGAATTTTCGTTCATTACCAAGCCGCTGGAGCCGTTCCGCAAATCCGTCACGCTGATCAGCGGGATGGATATGCCCGAAGCGATGGCGACCACGGAGGAACCCGGGGGCGATCACGCGCGCGGCGCCGTTTTGCTATCCGGCGACCGTCCGCGGCGTAACGCCGTAAGCCCCTACCTGGGCGTGACCCTGGATCAGCTCGTTGCGAAGAAATATGGCCGCGATACCATCCTGGAATCTATCCAACTCGGCGTCGAGCAGGACGGCAACTACGGTAATTGCAATTGGGGCTACAGTTGCGCGTATACGAACTCAATTTCCTGGACCAACCCAGTTCAGCCCCTGCCCACGGAAGTCAACCCGCGCGTGGCCTTTGAGCGCCTCTTTGGCGATGGCACAAATCCGGAAGAACGCAAACTCGGGCGCAAACAGAACGCCAGCATCCTGGATTCGGTCGCGCAGCAGATTTCGTATTTTAAGAAGCCGCTGGGCGCTGTCGATCAATCCCGCCTGGATACCTATCTGGAAAATATTCGTGAGATTGAGCGCCGCATCAAACTGGCAGCCGAACGGTCCATCCAGGAGCCTTCTGAGGAAATCCCCTTCGGACTCCCGGAAAACAAGCACGTGCATTACCGGCTGATGTACGATCTGTTGGCGTTGGCCTTCGAAGGCGATCTCACCCGCTCGGCTACATTCATGCTTGGTAAGGATCTTTCCGGCGCCAGCTTCCCCGAATCCGGTTTCAACGGCGGGTGGCACGGCTCCTCACATCACGGCGATAAGCCGGAAAACGTGGCTAACTATGCCAAGATGAATCGCTACCACGTCCAGAACCTCGCCTATTTCGCGGAAAAGCTGAGCAAGACACCGGACGGCGATGGCACCCTTCTCGATCACATCCTGATCTACAAGGGAAGCAACATGGGTAACTCGCATCGCCACGCGCATGTGAAAGTGCCCGTGATTCTGCTGGGCGGCCTCGACGGAAAATTCAAGGGCAACCGCCATATTGTGTTCCCCGACAATACGGAACGCACCTCAAATATGCTCCTCGCCGTGCTGCACAAATACGGCATCCAAAGCTTTCCCAAATACGACGTCAGCGGCCGACAGATCGGGGAACAGGAGAACTTCGGCTCCAGCACCAAGCCGCTATCGCTATGACGAACTTGGTGAGGCAGGCGCTTCCGCCTGCCAACCGCGCGCAGCGCGGCAATCTGCTCGGCATCATCTGCGCCTTCACCGCGCTGCTTTGTTTCGCCACTCCAGCCACGGCTCAGCTCAGACGGATGACCAGGCCGAAAGTCGAACGCCCCGATGGGCCGGTTTGGGAAGTGATCCGCAAGCACTGCACCGCGTGCCACGGGATTGACGACTATGCGTTCCACGCGCAGGATCGCGCGGCCTGGCAAAAACTGATCGCCGACAAGCATAAATCGGGTGAGGCCGAGCTCTCCGATGCAGACCGCACTCTCCTGCTCGATTGGCTGGTATCCAAATTCGGCCCCAACACGAAGCCTTTCCCGCGAACTTATGTCCCTCCGGAGATCACCACATTCTTCACCGATCCGGAAGCCTTCCGGCTTCTTGACCGGTCATGCACAAAGTGCCACGGACTGGAGCGGGTGTCAGGCACTCGGAAGGCCGCGGACGCCTGGCGGGTCACGCTCGTGGATATGAGAGAAAGAGGGGCCCAGCTCTCCGACCAGGAACTGGAGCAGCTTGTGGAATGGCTCGCCCGGGTGTGGGGCACAAACGAGGACAAATGAGAACGGCCATTGAAACTGTTGCGATCGGGTTCCTGTTGGTGTCCGGTCTCTACGCCGCCGCTCGGAGCGAACTCGCGGATGCCGCCGAGCGGGACGACAAGTCCGCCGTGCGCGCGCTGCTCGAAAAGAAAGCCGACGTGAACGCCTCGCAAGTTGACGGGACGACTGCTCTCCACTGGGCGGTTCGGGCGAACGATCTGGAACTCACGGATGTGCTCCTTCGCGCAGGCGCCCGCGCGGCGGCAGCCAACCAGTCCGGGGCAACCCCGATGCTGCTCGCCGCCATGAACGGCAATGCCGCTATCTTGGAACGTCTGATCCAGGCGGGCGCCGACCCCAATGCACCGCTATCGCAAACCAAGGATACCGCCTTGATGATGGCGGCACGCACGGGCAAGGTGGACGCAGTCAAAGTGCTTCTGGATCACGGTGCGCAGGTAAACGCGAAGGAATCTTGGGGTGGCACCACGGCCCTGATGTGGGCCGCCTCGGAACGGCATCCCGATGTCGCCAGGCTCCTGGTCCAACGCGGAGCGGACGTGAACGCGAAATCCAACTTCGTGCCATCTGCCTCTGGCAGGGGATTCGAGGGTACCGCGCCGATTGCGCCGGCGTCCAACCAGGCCACCGAAGAGTTTGCCAGCGGCTGGATGACGCCGCTCATGTTCGCTGCGCGCGAGAATGACCTGGAATCCGCGCGCACCCTCATCCAGGCGGGAGCGGATGTCAATGCGGTGGGAGGAGACGGCAAGGACGCTCTGGGGCTTGCGCTTTTCAACGGAAGCTACGATGTCGCATCCCTGCTAGTTGATAATCGCGCAAATGTGAACCACGCCGACGCGCAACGGTTCACGCCCCTGTTCTGGGCGGTGGATCGCCGCAACATGGAAACCGCGCCGAACTTCCCCTGGATGGTTACCACCGACCCGCTTCCGCTCATTAAGAAGCTCCTGGATGGCGGAGCGAACCCGAATGCGCTGGTGAACAATACGCCCAGGGCCCGAATGCGCGAAGGCTCGCCGCGAATCGTCTTCGCGACGGCGCTGATGCGCGCCGCCTTCTCGGGTGATATCGAACTGGTCAAGCTGCTGCTCGCTCACGGCGCCGACGCGCACATTCAATCGAGCGATCGGGAAACCAGCTTAATGGCGGCCTGTGGTCTGGCGTTCATCAACGGGTATCACCGCCAGAAGCCGCCCGCCGAACGGCTGGAAGTCGTGAAACTTCTGGTCGATCTGGGCGAAGATGTAAATCACGCCGATAGCTACGGCATTACGCCCCTAATGGCCGCCGCGAACCTCGGCGACATCGACATAGTTCGCTACCTCATCGACAAAGGCGCGGACCTCGGCGCGCATGATCTGGGCAAAAAGAATGACGGCAACTTTGGTTCGAGCGTAGAGCCGCTTATGCCCATTGACTATGCGATCGGCGTGGGGACGTTCGTGCCCAACAACGCCGTAATCATGCATCAGGATGTGGTGAAACTGATGACTGAGGAAATGAAGAAGCGGGGCATCACGCACACCACCTCCGAGTGCACACTGAGAGGGTTCACCTGCAGCATCGCCAACGTCGATCCCAAGACGGCTACCCCTGCCGAGATCGCCAAGATCCGGAAAATCCAAACCGGATATCAGGTGGATGGGATTACCGGCGGCCTCGCCGTTAAGGACAAAGAGAAGAAAGACAAGTAGACCGCCGCATGTGCCTGAACGGAAAGTTCTGGCATTCCTGCCCGAAATAGCCTAAAACAGAATTAATGGCTAGCGTTTCTGTTTCCCTGTTGACCGGCTGTGGATAACGGTGGAAGCACTCTCCGGAGTTGCTGATGTTTAAGACTTTTGCCTGCGAGGCCGCGCGGGCCTTTCGCTATCGGTTTGTCCAGAGCCTAAACTGCTTAAACCATGGCGCGAAACTTTTTCATCGCGCCGCTCCGGCAAGACGCTAAGCTTCGGTATTCGGGTTACGCATGTCTGCCACGACGACCACCACCGAAAAAGGACTTCCAACCAACCTCGATGCCGAGCGTTTTGTCCTCGGCTCCATTCTCCTCGACGATGCCCTCTACATCCAGGCCGCCGGCGCGCTCGAGCCCGAAGATTTCAGTCTGGAAAAGCACCGCCGCATCTTCCGGCGCATGGGCGATCTGCACGAGCGCGGCGAGCGCGTCGACCGCATCACCCTGGCCAACGAGCTGATGAAGTTCAGCGAGCTCGAAGCCTGTGACGGCCTCAGCTATCTGGTCTCCCTCGACGATGGCCTGCCCCAGATCCCCAACGTCGATAGCTACATCCGCATCGTCAAGGACAAAAGCGTCCTGCGGCGCATCATCTTCACCTCGCAGCACATGATGAACCGCTGCCTGCTCGGGGAAGAAGATCCCGATCAGATCCTCGCCGGCGCCGAAGAGACCCTCCTCAAACTCGGAGAGGCCCGCGTTAAGGCCGGTCTCCAGACTCCTCAGCAGATCGTCGAAACCTACGAGGGCGGCATCAGCGCCTTCCTCGATCCCAGCAAGCGCATCAAGGGCATCAGCACCGGCTTCACCAAGTTCGATGAATACACCGGCGGCATGCACCCCGGCGATCTCGTCATTCTCGCCGCCAGGCCCTCGATGGGCAAAACCGCCCTCGCCCTCAACGTCGCCCAGCACGTGGCCCTCAAGCTCAAACAGACCGTGGCCATTTTTTCGCTCGAAATGTCCAAGGAGTCGCTGCTCACGCGCATGCTCTGCGCGGCCGCGCGGGTGGATAGCCAGAAGTTCCGCGCCGGCTACCTCAACCAGGAGGAGCGCCGCAAGCTCAATCACGCTCTGCATGAGCTCGTCGAGGCACCGCTGTACGTCGACGACACCGCTGGCGTCCACATCATGGATATCCACGCCAAGCTCCGCCGCCTCAAGGCGGAAGGGCGCGACCCCAAGCTGGTGATTGTCGATTACCTTCAGTTAATGACTGGCCGCGGCCGCTTCGAGAACCGCAACCAGGAAGTCAGCGCGCTCTCCCGCGGCATGAAGCTGCTCGCCAAGGACCTGCAGGTTCCCATGCTGGTGCTCTCCCAATTGAGCCGCGCCGTCGAGAGCCGCCAGGGCGACCACCGCCCGCAACTCAGCGACCTGCGTGAATCGGGTTGCCTGAGTGGCGATACATTGATCCCCATTCCTTGCAGCGGAAAACGAGTTCCCATTCGCGACCTTGTCGGAAAAGCCGCCTTTCGGGTCTGGGCGCTCAACGAGACCACCTGGAAACTGGAACGCGCCCTGGCTAGCTATGCCTTTTCGACGGGCATCAAACCGGTGTGGGAATTGCGAACCAGGCTTGGGCGCAGGATTCGCGCTACGGCCAACCACCCCTTCCGGACGTTCGCCGGCTGGAAACGCCTCGACGAACTCAGCCCCGCCGATCATCTTGCGTTGCCGCGCGTTGTGCCTGCCGGCTCGACCCAGACGCGGCGCGAGTGCGAAATGGCCCTGCTGGGACATCTGATCGGCGATGGATGCATGCTACCTCGCCACGTGATTCAGTACACTACGCGCGAACGCGACCTTGCCGAGAACGTTGCTGACCTCGCAACGGAAACGTTTGGAGACGAGGTTAGCCCCCGGATCAACGCAGAACGGACATGGTTCCAGGTTTACCTCACGTCAACCCGCTCGCATACCCATGGCGTTCATAGCGCCGTGACCGACTGGTTAACAGAGTTGGGCATCTTCGGGCTTCGGTCATGGGAAAAAAGGATTCCGGAAGCGGTATTCGAACAGTCCCCCACGGAGATCGCGATTTTTCTGCGGCACCTGTGGGCGACGGATGGATGTATCAACCTCCGAAAGACGAGCCATGGCCGGACTCCCGTGCTCTATTACGCGACTAGCAGCGAACGGCTGGCCCGGGACGTCCAATCGTTATTGCTGCGGCTGGAAGTCAACAGCCGGTTGAGGCGGGTTGGCCAGCGAAGTAAAGGCCGAGATCAGTATCATGTGATCATCACAGGGGCTGGCGATATACGGCGTGCGGCGGAACGCATCGGCGCCGCCGGCTCCCGGCGGCAGCGAATCATGCTGGAAATGCGCGAATACCTGGAGGCCCATTCCAGCAATACGAATCGGGACATTATTCCCTCCGCCGTCTGGCGAACCATGGCGATCCCCGCGATGAGGAACCGCGCCATCACGGCCCGCCAGATGGCGGCCGGGCTTGGGACCGCCTACTGCGGAAGCGGGCTCTATAAACAGAACATCAGCAGAGAGCGGGCACAGCGGCTGGGCCAGGTTCTCGAATCGAACGAAAT
Organism: Bryobacteraceae bacterium; assembly: GCA_036557125.1. Classification (GTDB taxonomy): domain Bacteria; phylum Acidobacteriota; class Terriglobia; order Bryobacterales; family Bryobacteraceae; genus PSRJ01. Next base: position 15,600 of record DATBID010000402.1, read on the forward strand.
TATGGCCTTGGCACACAGCGATATCTACTGGGACACGGTGGAAAGCATCACCCCCGCGGGTGAAGAAGAGGTCTTCGACCTTACGGTGCCGGGATATCACAATTTTGTGGCTGACGATTTTGTGGTCCACAACTCCATCGAGCAGGATGCCGATGTCGTTGGCTTCATCTTCCGTGAAGAAGTTTACCGCCGCGACCGCGAAGACCTGCGCGGCCTCGCCGAGCTGATCATCGCCAAGCAACGCAACGGACCCGTGGGCACTGTCAACCTCGTCTTCCTCCATTCACAGACCAAATTCGAAAACCGCTCCGAAGATACAGGCGAGCTGCCCGAAGAGTGAACCGCCGCGCAATTTAGGCAGGACCTCCTACGCTGCGGATTCCGGAAGGAGAAATTCGGAGGGAAACATCTCAAAAAATGAAAAAGGCCCCGAGAACCGGGGCCTTGGAGTGGAACCTTGCCCTTCCTCAGGGCATGCCCGAGCTACTTCTTTTTCTTCGGAGCAGCTTTCTTCTTCGGGGCAGCCTTTTTGGTTGCGCTCTTCATCGATTGATTCTCCCTAACATCAAATTTTGCGATTTGGAAAAAACCGCAATGTGATTCATATATAAAGTCGTTCACAACGAAAGTCAAGAAAAAAATGCACATCGCTCGCTCTTTCCATCGCTTTTCCTCCGCGGACCTCCGTCGCGCGTGAGATTTTGATCGAAGCGCGCGCGTCATGATCCCTCTCGGCCCCCTCTCCGCGCTCGCTATACTGCCCGCATGGACTCCGAACAGCGCTCGCGCTCGCCGCAGCGCGCGGGTGGGTGGTTCGCCCTCTGGGCAATCGTTGCCATCACCTGTCTCGCCATGGCTCTCTTCGCCGCCGCCTTCTTCCACGGCCGCGAATCCGACCTTGCCCGTCAGCTCGCCCTCGCGCGGGAACAACTCCGTTTGCAATCCATCACGACGACGCGTTTCAATGAAGCCTTCACCATTCTCCGCGCACCCGACACGCTCGTGTCCTCCTTCGGCCGCGACCAGAGGCCGCAAGGCGCGGTCTTCGTGAGCGGCTCGCAGGGTGTTTTGTTGGTCGCGTACGCACTCTCGCCCGCCGCTCCGGGCAAAGTTTATGAAATGTGGCTGGTCCCCAGGCACGGCATGCCTCAACCCGCCGGCTTGGTCCAGCCCGCCGCGGACAACACCGCGCTTTACGTCCGCAAAGGAGCGGTCGATCCTGCGGCCATCAAAGCCATCGAGGTTACCCTCGAAAACCAGGGCGGATCACCCCAGCCCACTGCGCAGCCTGTAATCCGCTCGGAACTCTGATTCCGGCGCCCTTCGCACATACCAGCTCTCGATTTGTGCTCTGGATGTGTTGGGCCTCTCCGATAATGAAGTCATGCCTCCCGGCACACAAGTGCCCTTGGCCATGCTGGTGGTCTTTGCTTCCGCCAAGCTGCTATCGGAAATCTTCGAGCGCTTGGGCCAACCCGGCATCGTCGGCGAAATTCTGGCCGGTGTCCTGATCGGCCCGCACGTCCTCGGTTGGATGGCGCCGAATCAAATCCTTCAGATCCTCTCCGATCTCGGAGTAATGTTCCTGCTGTTCGCGATTGGCCTCGAAATGCGCGCCTCCGAACTGATGCGCGTCGGCGGCGCCGCAATGGCGGTTGCCGTCTCTGGTGTCGCTCTCTCTTTTTTTGCCGGGTGGGGCATCACCGCACTCTGGGGCGCCCCGCGCAATGAAGCCATCTTTACCGGCGCGGCCATGGTCGCCACCAGTGTCGGAATCACCGCACAAGTCCTGGCTGCGCGACGCCTCCTGGATACTCGCGCGGCCAAAATCATCCTCGCCGCGGCCGTTGCCGATGATGTCCTCGGCCTCATCGTTCTTTCCGTCGTCACCAGCTTCGCCCACGGCCGCGTGAATTATCTCAATATCGCCCTCACCGGCGCCATCGCCATCCTCTTTACCGTATTCATGGTCACCATTGGCCGTCGTACCGTCCGCAGAGTGATGCCTCGTGTGCAAGCCCGGGTCCGGCTCGCCGAAGGAGAATTCGCCTTGGCGATGACTCTGCTGTTTGGCCTCTCCCTATTGGCCGTATACGCCGGAGTTGCTGCCATCGTGGGCGCCTTCCTCGCCGGACTTGCTGTCGGCGAAACCGTTCATCGTCGCGTTCACGATCTCACAGGCGGCGTCACCGAACTCCTGGTCCCATTCTTTCTGGTTAGCATCGGCCTGCGTTTCGATGTTTCTGTCTTCGCCACGAAGAAAGTGCTGCTGATGGCCGTCACCATCGTGCTTGCTGCGGTAGCCGCAAAGTTCACTGCCTGCAGCCTGGCCTCTCTCCACAAAGGCCGCTCTACCGCAGTCCGCGTCGGCGTAGGCATGATCCCTCACGGTGAAGTTGGCATGGTGGTCGCGCAGATCGGCCTCACCACCGGCATTATGGCCCAGAGTGTTTACGCCACGATCGTCTTTATGTCTGTTGCCACCACCCTGCTCGCTCCTCCGCTGCTCAAACTGGCATTCCGCGGCGTTGTGCCCGTCCCCCAGGTAGATGGCAAATCGCCGGACGAAGAAATTGCCCGCATTGGTTAGGCTCCGGCCTGAGGCCCCGAGCTTTTGCTTACTATTGCACGGAGGTGTACAGCGTCGGAGCGGCGGCGAACTGGCCTAAGGCGAACGTCACCGGCACCAGGTCGCTCGCCGGGATATTCGGCACGAGCACGTTGATCTGGTAGAGCCCAACGTAGCCGGGCGCGAAGCCCGCGTAGGTGACCGTGGCCTGGGTAGGTCCGAAGAAAACCAGCAGGGGCGCCGTGACTTGGGCGGCTTGCGGGACGATTTGGCCCTGTGTCGGAAGCGGGTTGGTGAGGCCGAATCCGTTGCCGTAGAAACTAATGGTTTCGCCGGGGTGCACAGGGCGGTAAGTGATTCCGCCAAGGCCCGCGCCGGCCGGCAAGACGAAGGTCGAAGTGCCGTTGATTACGGCCGCCGCGTACTGGTTGCCATCGAGCGTGTAGGCGAAACACAGCCCCGGCTCGACGGCGTTCACCGCGAGGGAGACAGGTGGGCTTGTGCCATTGGGCGCTTTCACCGAAACCGGCTGCGAGCCTGGAGCGATATCCAAAGGCACCTGCGCGTTGATCTGCGTGGAACTGATGTAGTCGATTACAGCGCTCTCGCCGCCGATGGAAACCGAGACACCGTCCAGCGTGGTCGGCGCGTTCACTCCGTTGAAATCGCTCGAGGCCCAGGGGCGCGCATCGGGCGCCAGACTGGTCCCACGAATTTCCACCCAGCTTCCGGGCGCGGCCGCGCCGGCATAGCCGCCGCAGGCCGAAGCGCTGTTCATGCTGGTGATAATGGGCGGCGGCTTAGTGCCAACAACGTTTCCCGGAGTCAGTTGGCGGATGACGTTGTTCTGTTGGTCTGAAATATATATGACGCCGCCAGGACCTACGGCCACACCATCCGGAAAATTCAACAAGGCGTTGGTGGCGAGACCGCCATCGCCGAGGTAGCCCGAGCGCGATCGCCCGGCGATGGTGTAGATTGTTCCGGCCGCCGTGACTACACGGATGCGGAAGTTATAGGTATCGGCAATGTACACGTTGCCCGATCCATCGACAGCCACATCTTTGGGATAAGAAAGCTGGGCTTTAACAGCCGGTCCGCCGTCGCCGGAAAATCCGCCGATCACCCCGCAGATGCCGGCGAGAGTCGAAATTTTGTTGCCGGAGACCTTGCGAATGCAGTGATTGTTGGTATCCGCTATATACAGGTTGCCCTGACTATCAACAGCCACTCCATTCGGGCCGTTCACGGATGCTTGCCAGGCTAGCTTTCCGTCGCCGCCATATTGCGCCACGTTGTTACCGGCCCAAGTGACGATGTTGCCGCCACCATCGGAATCGATTTTCCGGATGACGTTGTTCAGGGTATCCGCAATATACAGATTGCTCGCGCTATCGACCGCCAGGCCAGTGGGACCGCTCACTTGAGCGTTGGTAGCCGCCGCGCCGTCGCCGGAATAACCCGCGCCCAGCGTGGTGCCCGCGATGGTGGTGATTACACCCTTCGTGTTGACTTCGCGGATTGCCGAATCGATGAAACCTGTTTGAGAAAAGAAAAGATTGCCGGAAGCATCGAGCGCCACGCCGCACGGGCTGAAAATGTTGGCCGACGTGGCGGCGCCGGTATCACCACTGTAACCGGCCGTTCCATTGCCGGCGACGGTGCTGATCGTGCCGCCGGAAACTTTGCGGATACGCTGATTGTTCTGGTCGGCAATGTAGAGATTGCCGGCGCTATCGACGGCGATTTTGCAAGGCTGGTTGAGTTCGGCCTGGTATGCGGGACCGCCATCGCCGGCATACCCGGCGGTCGTGTTGCCGACAACTGTCGAGATGGTAAATTGCGGCGCCTGGGCCCGGCCGAAATAAGGCGCCCACGCGATGGCAACCGACAAGCAGACAAATCGAAAAGAGTTCATGTTCCCTGAAATGTATTTTGGACGCGGTGAAGCGGCACGGGTTTCCCGGCGGCTATCCACTTGCTAGCTGATTGCCAAAAACCCCGTGTAACCTGATTATACTTCCACTCTCTTTGGGGCATGACGGGCCGCTGCGAAGCGACATAAAGCTTAGATCGGTTATATTCAAGGATCAATCGACTATGAGGTTTGGGAAAAGTTACTATCTGGCGCTGGTTTTGTGCGCCGGAGGATTGTTTAAGACACCGGCGATTTGGGGGCAACCGCCGGGCGGATTTGGCGCAGTGGGCGGGGAAATCACAGATCCCACCGGCGACGGATTGCCGGATTCGCGGGTGGTTCTGTTGAATGCTTCACTCGGCATCCAGCGTCCCATGGATGGGACCGATGACGGCGTATTTTATCTGCCCACCGTGGTTCCGGCACAAGGTTACAAGCTGAGAGTGACCCGCAGAAATTTCACAAGCTGGGAATCGCCTGAGTTCACGGTTGCCACGGGACAAGAAGTCAACTTCGCCGTCGTGTTGTACCCGACCGAAAACGGCGCTAAGAACCAGCCTCGGGGATTTGAAACCCCTGTCGACACGACTATCAACAGCCTCGGCGCGGTGATTTCGCAGCCGGCTACCAGCGAGACTCCCAGCAGCCAGCGGCTTCTCGATCCGCTCGCAACAGCGGCGCCCGAAGTGACTCAAGCGGAAACGAAACCGGGCGTGATTGTTTTCCACGGCGTGCCATTTTCGAACTTATTTCTTACCGACGGAATTCTTTCGACAAATATGTATCCGCTGTATCGTCCCGGGATTGCAAAACAGTTGTCACAGGACGGCGTCGAGGATCTGTATGTGGCCTCGGGAAATTTCTTGAGTGAGTTCGGAACCACCTCGGGCGGTATCGTGGATGCCGGAACGCGCAGCGGAACCAACGCTTATCACGGCGAAGCCTGGGGCTACTTCCGCGACCCCTCCTGGCAGGCCAACGACCGGTTTGCGGCGGGATTTGACACCCACCAACAGCAGGAACAAGCCGGCGCGAATCTGGGTGGACCGATCCACAACAACATCTTCTTTTTTGCGAACGTCGATTGGCTGAACCGCAGCGGACAGGGACTCAACCGGATCACCAACCCGCTCATCGCCGATCCCACGGGCATGCATGTGCAGGCCTCCAAGTGCCAGGCGACGGCAGCGCAGTGCGCCATCGCAGAAAAATTCATCCAATCGCAAATGAACGTTTTGGAGACGCTCGACGAGCACTCCTACCGCGGGTTAGCCAAAATCGACTGGCGGAAGAGCAACCGGAACGCCATCAGTTTCGAAGGAAACGCTCTCCAATGGAAAGCACCCGCGCTGGCGGAGACGGAAACGGTCGCGCCGAACGGGGGAATGATCGGCGACCCGAATTTGCAGGAGCAGACCCGCTTCGCCAGAATCGCCTGGACCGCCACCGGCAGCCCGCAAGTGACCAATGACCTGCGTTTGGGTTATTACAACGACCGATTGACGGAGAACCCCGTGTCAACGGGACTTTCCGGGCCGCTCGCGAACCTGGGAATCAACGTCGCGGGAACTACCCTGGGCGCGACGCAGCCGTTTTCGGCTATCCTTCCGAGCGAACGCCGCTTTCAAGCGACAGATAACGGCCACTGGACATTGGGATCGCACACCATCGAAGCGGGCGCCACCGAGACCTGGACGCGCGATTACATTAACTATCTGGCCGATCAAGGCGGCCTGTACACTTATCCTTCTCTCACTGCTTTCGCACAGGACTACTCGCTCACCGGTCTCAGAAGCTATACATCGTTTGAGCAGACGTTGGGTACTCCCGCGCGGACCCTGTCACCCAGAGATCTTGGCGTTTACGCTCAGGATACGTGGAGGGGCATTCCGCGGCTGACTATCAGTTACGGGCTGCGGTACGAGCGGCCGCACTTTACCCAGCCCGTGGACGTGAACACGAGTTACTTTCTGACAGCCGGCATTGCAACCCCGTGGATCAATCTGGCGCCGCGTTTCGGCGCGGCTTTCCAGCTTAACCAGAAGACGGTGCTGCGGGCCGGATATGGCTGGTATTACCAACCGGTTTCGGGCCAACTGATGGACGCCCTGTATCTGGGCAACGGCATCTACCAGAGCAATATTCTGGTGACCCCGACGCTTACCGGCGCTCCGGTATTTCCAAACATCATTCCCAACACAGGATCGATTCCCAATGGGTCGCTGAATATAGCCTACGCGCTGACGAATTTCCGCCAACCTTACATACAGGAAATGTATTTGGGTGCTGAGCGGGAGATCACACCGAGCACCGTTGTCACGCTGAACTTTACGCATGACCGCGGCTACAGGCTCTGGACGACACAGGATTTCAACCAGGCAAACCCCTCTTCTTCACAAGCCACTACGGAAACCTACAACATCGAGAACGCCGCCGGCCAGGTGACGGGCACTTACCCCACACAGTTCTGGTATGCGAAAAACAACGGCAATGTCGCGCACGTCTTTCAGATCGAAAACGGCGGCTCGTCCTGGTATAACGCCGCCAACCTGCAGCTTCGCAGGCGGATGTCGCACGGAGTGAGCGTGATTGCGACATATACGTGGTCGCATGCGATCGATGACATGGGCCAGCTCGCGCCATTTGGGACAGCATTTTCGAGCACGTTCAACCAGACGTACACGGCGGATAAAGGCAGATCGGCATTCGACCAGCGGAATCGAGCTGTCATCCAGTGGGTGTGGCAGCCCACGGTGGGGAGCGCAAGCGCTGCGGCGTTGCGGCACGTGCTAAACGGGTGGCAAATTTCCGGCCTCGCGACGCTGGCTTCCTCGATGTTCGAAACGCCTATCGTGGTTGTGCAGGGGCAGCAATTTACCGGCGTGCAGATGAATTACACCAGCACCCTAAACGGGTCCGGCGGATGGAACCGCGTGCCTTTCCTGCCGGTCGGCTACCTGCCCACGGGTCCGATTTACAACGTGGATGCGCGGATCTCGAAAACGATTCCGATTACGGAACGAATCCGGGCGACGTTTTTGTTCGAGGGATTCAACATATTCAACATGCAGTACACCACGCAGGTGAATACCATTGCGTACACGAGTGTGGCGCAACTGCCCGCAGGCGTTTTGAACGGACCGCGGACTGGAACGCTGATGCCGGTTTCCGGCCTGGGCGCTCCAACCGCGGCCCAGGGCTTCCCCGATGGTACGAATGCGCGGCGGCTGCAGGTTGGAGTTCGGATCGTGTTTTAAGCGGCGGGGACTTGGGGAATCCGGGCGGGTGCGTGACTACCGGTACAGCAAATACGGCGCACGCTGCTTGACGAACGCAGACACTTCGTCCAGCATGCTTTGCTCGATCGCGCGCGGGTCGTCCCCTTTGCGGATGCGGGCGATCACTTCGTCGCTGCCGATCAGTTTGCGGTCGAGCGCCAGATCCACCTTTCCGGGATAGAGCTTCTCGAGCGCCGCGGCTACTTCGATGCCCAGGCGAGTGGAATCGAACAGCTCGCGGTTGGTGAGAACGAAGCGCACGCCTTCTTCGGTTCCCACCTTAGTTGGATAAACGCGCACACCGGGAATCTGGCGTTCATTCAAATAGGCTGCTAGTTCACGGCCTCCGATAAACGGCGCGCCGATCTGCTCAAATGGCGAGTCCGTACCCCGGCCCACGGAATAATTCTTCGAGTATTCGAGCATGGCGAGCCCCGGATAGAGCGTTGCGGCGTTGAGGCTGCGCAAATTCGGGGAGGGGTTCACCCAGGCAAGGCCGGTGGAATCGAACCAATCGCCGCGGTGCCAATCCTCCATGGGAATTACAATCAGCTCCGCGCCGGTTTTGGTTTCGGCGTTGAACATGCGAGCGAGCTCGCCCATGGTCATTCCGTAACGCAGCGGCAGTCCCGCAAAAGCGCCGACGGTAGAAACCAGCGCCGGATCTAGCAGAGGCCCTTCCACGTGCGTGCCGGTGATGGGGTTCGGCCGGTCCAGAACATAAAACGGAATGTGGGCGCGCGCCGCCTCCTCCATGCAATAAAACATCGTGGTCTGGTACGTGTAGAAGCGCGCGCCCGCATCCTGAATATCGAAGACCAAAGCATCCAGGCCGCGCAGAGAAGCAGGCGTGGGGCGCTGAGTCCCGCCGGCGCCATAGAGACTGAAGATGTGAATTCCCGTTTTGGTGTCGGCTGAATCGGAGATCTTTTCCGTATCGAGCGTGCCATCGATGCTGTGCTCGGGCGCGAACAGCGCAGCAATCTTGACGCCGTTCGCCAGCATCACGTCCACATTCCGCCGTCCGCTCCGATCGATGCCGGTCTGATTCGTAATTAAGCCGATGCGCTTGCCCCGCAGCGGCTCGAAATCTTCTTTTTCGAGGACATCGAGTCCGGTTAACGTATCGCCGTTGCGGCCGATTTCGCGATGCACGCCGGCGCTGGTGAACGTTTCGTTGTAACCGGTGAGGGAGAGTCGCGCATTTGCGTTTTCGCCCACAGCCGCGGCCGTGATCGTGGCCACTTTCGCTCGCAATGGCGTTAGCGCGGGCCGCAGATTCGGATGCACGCTGTTAGCCAGCAGAATGACGTAAGTCTGGCTCGTAGGATCGATCCAGATGCTCGTGCCGGTGAAGCCGGTGTGGCCATAGGAGCCAATGGGGAACAACTCGCCGCGATTGCCGGAGTGCGGCGAATCGATATCCCACCCGAGCCCGCGCAGAATGGGCTGATCGGGCGGACTCTGCGGCTCCGTAAATTTCTGAATCGTCAGCGGGCTGAAGAGACGCACGGCATCCAACTCGCCGCCGTTGAGCATCATTTGGGCAAAACGAGACAGGTCGGAAGCGGTGGAAAACACGCCCGCATGCCCGGCCACTCCCCCCATGTTGCGCGCGGTCGGGTCGTGAACCACGCCGCGGAAGGGCGGCCCATTCGGCGAAGAGCGTTCCGTGGGCGCGATGCGCGGCACAAGCGATGCCGGCGGCTGGAACATCGTATCCTTCATGCCAAGCGGCAGGAAAATGTTCTCTCGCGCGTAATCGGAAAGCATCTGGCCGCTCAGGCGGTGAACCAGCTCTCCCAGCAGAATGAAATTAATGTCGCTGTATACATACCGAACGCCAGGCGGGCCTTCGGGTTTGGTGGTGGCCGCGAGGTGAATGCCGGTTGCGTAGCCGGACCACGGTTTGTCGAGCGGCACATCGGGCGCAAGGCCGGAAAAATGCGTGAACAGGTTGCGAATCGTAATGTCGCTTTTGCCGCCCTGAAACTCGGGAATGTAATCGGTGATTTTATCGTTCAGCCGGAATTTGCCCTGCTCGAACAGCTTCATCAGCGAGGAGGTTGTGGCCACCACTTTCGTGAGCGAGGCAATATCGAAAATGGTGTCCGTGGTCATGGCCTCCGGCGCCGGCACTAGGGCACGCTTCCCATAGGCTTTGAAGTGAACGATGTGTCCGTGATTGCCGACGATCAACACCGCGCCGGGCAGTTTGCCCTGTTCAACAGCAAGATTGACGGCATTGTCCAGCGCCTGCGACCCGGTGAAGGGCTGCGCGCACGCGCAAAGGGTGGTGGCCGTGAGTGCGACCGCGGCGCACCAGAGTGGCTTCATACTTCTTTTATCATAAGCGCTCAGCTAGCAGCTATCGGCTGTCAGCTAACACCGCGTGGGTTTTAGCTGATCGCTGAGAGCTGACGGCTGATAGCTCATTTTGACGTGTCAAACACCCAAACCGCCGCGCCGCCGCGGTCGGGAGGGTTGTGGATTTCCGGAATCAGCGAAGCCCAAGTGGATGGGATCGCGCCGCCATTGCCCACCACCACGGCCACATATTGCTTCCCGCCGGCAAGGTAGGTAATGGGCGCTGAATTGGGCACATCGTTCAGCCGGATGTCCCAGAGCACTTTGCCATCGGCCTGATTGCGCGCGCGAAACCAGCGGTCCATCGAGCCTTCAAACAATACGCCCCCCGCCGTGGCTAGAACTCCGGTGGTGATCGGTACATGCTGCCTCTCGGTCCACACCACTTTGCGGTTCGCCAGATCAATGGCCATCACTCGCCCGTATTTGCCGTCTGAATCGAGGCGGGGGCGCACGGCCCAGCGCACGCCGGAGGAGAGGCTGGGGCGCTGACCTTCTTTCACCGGAATGAGATCCATACACGATTCCACTAGCGGCACGTAGAGCATCTTAGTCGCCGGATTATAGGAAGCGGGATTCCAGTTTTTCGCGCCGCCCGCGTGCGGGCACACCAGTTTCGTTTCGCCATCGCCGGGAAGCGTCTTCGGGTTGATGGTCGGTGCGCCGGTTTTGGGATTGATCGCCGTTACGACGTTCTGCAGGCCCAGATCGATCGAAAACAGGTACTTCCCAGTGGCCGCATCCAACGCCTCGTAAATTGCCATCTTCCCGGAAGTGAGCGCGACCTTGGTGGTAGCTCCGTTCACGGGCAGCGGAAGCAATTGCCGCTCGAAGGCCCAATCCAGGTCCCACTGATCATTGGGCACGTGTTGGAAGTACCACACGAGTTTGCCGGTGTCCGGGTTGATAGCCAGCGTGCAGTCCGTGTAGAGACCATTGTTGGTTACGCCCGGCTGCTTCACGGGATGCAGCAGCGGGCCGGTATCGTAAGTCTGGCCTACGCCGAAGTAGGCGAGATTGAGCTGGGGATCGTAACTGCCGGCCGTCCAGACAGAGCCGCCATTGCGCTTTTCGAGCGCGAGGCCGTTCCAGCTTTCGCCGCCATGCTCGCCCGGGCGCGCGATGGTGTAGAAGCGCCAGGCTTCCTGGCCGGTATTGGCGTCCAGCGCCACGATAAAGTTGCCGCCCGCGGCCTGCCCCGCCACGCCCTGCATCACTTTACCTTTGGCCACCAGCGGCCCGCCGCTGATGTGGAAGCCCTTGGCATCCGTGATGGCGTGGTCCCAGATTATGCGCCCGGTTTTCACATCCAGCGCCACCATGTGCAT
>DATBID010000403.1:0-3075 GCA_036557125.1 Bryobacteraceae bacterium
GCCGCCGGCGGCGGCGCCTTCTCCCACGTACAAGGAGTCGCCTGACCACTTCAAGGAAGCGGACGGCTGGAAAGTCGCGCAGCCAAGCGATTCGATGCTTCGGGGGAAATGGTGGGAGATCTTCAACGAACCCGAGTTGAACGCCCTCGAAGAACAACTCAACGTCTCCAACCAGAACATCAAACAATCCTATGAGAACTACATGGTGGCGCGGGCCCTGATTCGCGAGGCGCGCTCGCAATATTTTCCAACCGTGATCACTGGGCCGGCCTACGCGCGGTCGGGCTCTTCGGCCAACCTGAGTGCCTCGTCGGCCGTGCGGGGCAACTCCGGGATCACTACGATAACGGGCCAACAGGGCAGCTTGTACGACCTGCCGGTGGACATCATGTGGGCGCCCGATCTGTGGGGCAAAGTCCGGAATACCGTGCGGGAGTTCCAGTACGGAGCGCAGTTGAGCGCCGCCGATCTCGCGAACGAGCGGTTAGTGGAGCAGGCGACGCTCGCCCAGATCTTCTTCGAAATCCGCGGTCAGGACGAGTTGCAGCGAATCCTCGACGCGACCGCCGCAGCCGACAAGCAATCGCTCGAGCTGACCCAGGCGCGATACCAGACCGGCGTCGATGACATGCTCTCGGTGGTGCAAGCCCAAACAACCCTGGAGACGGTGCAGGCGCAGGCGATCAACGCCGGAGTGGCGCGCGCCGAGTTCGAGCACGCGATGGCCACACTGGTGGGGCGGCCGGCTTCGGGTTTCTCCATGCCGATCAAGCCGATGACCACGTCGCCGCCGCCCATACCGATAGGATTACCCTCGCAGTTGCTGGAGCGGCGGCCCGATATCGCGGCCGCCGAACGCAGCATGGCGGCAGCGAATGCCCAAATCGGCATCGCGCGCGCGGCATACTATCCGACACTGACGCTGAGTGCGTCCGGCGGGCTGGAAGCTTCGACGCTAAGCAACCTCTTTGCGTGGTCCAGCCGCTTCTGGGCGATTGGCGGGACCCTTTCCGAGACGCTCTTCGATGCCGGCCTTCGCCGCGCCACGGTCAATCAGTTCATTGCCACTTACAACGGAGCGGTCGCGTTCTACCGGCAGACGGTGCTGACGGCGTGCCAGCAAGTCGAGGATGCGCTGGCGAGCGTGCGAATTCTCTCCCAGCAGGTTCTACAAGAGCAGTTGGCCGTCGAATCTGCCAGCGCCGCGTTGAGACTCGAACTGAGCCGCTATGAGACGGGAGTTGATCCCTATACAGATGTAGTGATCGCGCAGACCGCTCTGCTCACCAATCAGCAGACACTGGTTGCCGCCAAGGTCACGGAAATGGTTGCTGCGGTTCAGCTAATCATGGCCCTGGGCGGAGGCTGGGACCGCTCCCAGCTGCCCACTCCTGAGCAGGTAAGTCAGAAACCCTCCAAAGCCGAGACGGGGATCGTCCACTAGGGTAAGGTGTCCGAGGTGGCTTGGGAAGGCCGCTCCCTGACGGTCTCGGTTCTGTGCCGGGGGCTAGAATAGAAGCAGGAGGGAATAGTCCGAAATGACCCTCAAACAAAACCGTTTTCTTGATCGGTGCATGGTCGCGTTTATCCTGGTGTGCGGCTTTCTTCTGATCCTGTCGTTCTTTCGGAAAGTGATGCTTCCGTAGTGGAACTCGGCAGCCCGGTCCTTAGCCTGGCGCACGCTCTGTAAATTGTCGAATGCTTGCTGGCGAAGCCCCAGCGACCGCACAAATTAAGGCCGTGCACTCGAATCGACATCAGCATAAATCAGTATGGGATCAAGTTGGAGCCCCACTGGCCGACCGCATCATCAGGTTTTGATTTCCGGGTTGTGAGTGCGCCGTGAGGCGCACAAATCCGTAGCGGTATGAGCCGAATAATTTCTGGTCTGGGAGCACGTATGCCAAATTCATTCCTGCGACACGCTGCCGTGATTACACTTGCAGCCGGAGTTGTTTTTGCACAAGGGCCCAACGGCTCACAGTCGAGCACCGCCGGCACTCAGGCGGAGGGACAAGACACCGTGAGCCGCCACCTGGAGAAGCTGGCCCAAGTCTTCGATCTCACGGATTCCCAGAAAGAGCAAGCTCGCACCATGTTCGACCAGGCCGAGCAGTCCGCTAAACCAGTGCAGCAAGAGTCGCAGCAGAACTTGGAGGGACTCGCGGCCGCGGCCAAATCAGGGAAAAGCGAGGGCGATATTCAGAAACTTGCACAAGAGGAGGGTCGCCTCTTGGGGCAATTGTTGGCGATTCGCACACAAGCCTGGGCGAAGTTTTATCAAATCCTAACGCCGGAACAGCGAGCCAAAGTCGAACAGACGGAAGAACATTTCAGACAAGAGCATCCTACGGTGGAACATAAGAACGGCCCGTAAGTGGTCGCGCGGCGCACTGTTCCGTCTCCGAAGTTTCGCACCGTCGAAAGTAAACGACCGCGCGCAGCGGCTCGTGAGGTGCGGCGGATTTTGCGTTGCGCGTTCGGACAGGCCGGACCTGCTAGGCTGGTTAGCAGGATGAACCGCAGAACTTTTTTTCAATCGGCGGCGGCGCTTCCGGTGGCGGGAACGCTGAAGGCGGCGGCCGCTCCTTCGCTGGGCACACACATCGTCCGTCTCAATTTGCAGCACACCTGGACCACGACCATGTCGTCCAGCGAGTATCGGGATACGCTGCATGTGGCGTACTCGCGCGACGGCATCACGGGGCATGGCGAAGGCGCGCCGATCGTCCGGTATAAAGAGGATGCCCAGTCGGCGCAGAGAGCGGTCGAATCAGTGCGCGAACTGCTGCTGCGGGCCGATCCGATGCAGTTTGCCAAGACCATGAGCCTGGTATTCCGGCGCGTGCAGGGCGAATGGGCCGGTAAAGCGGCGGTTGACATCGCGCTCATGGACTGGGTGGGACAGAAGCTCGGGATTCCATTGTATTCGTACTTCGGGCTGGATCCAAAAGATACACCGCTGACCACGTTTTCGATCGGGATCGACACGCCGGAGATTACGAAGCAAAAGACGCGCGAGGCGGAGGCGTACCCGATTCTGAAAGTGAAGGTCGGGTTGGCGACCGATGAGCC
>DATBID010000404.1:0-12190 GCA_036557125.1 Bryobacteraceae bacterium
GTGGTGCTGGGTTCGGCGGTGAATCCCGTATTGCGCGAGGGCAATTCGGACCGGCGCGCGCCGGCGTCCGTGAAGGCGTTCGCCCGGAAGCATCCGCACAGGATGATGAAAGATTGGCCGAAATCCGGTTCGGTGACGCGCGTAGCCCATATGAGCGGCAAGGACTTCTATGGCACCGAGAAATCCACGACCGTCAACGCCGCAACCGATGTACGGATTGAATTCGTGGATGCCGGCGGCGCGGTGAAGATGTTGAAGAAGCGAATTCCGCTTCTGGAAGGGGAGGTCATCGACTGCGCAGTAATGAACGTGGCGGCGCTGCGTAAATTCTACGCGGAGCAGATGGCCGCGGCCAAAGCCGACAACGCGCTGTTGTCGCTGCACGTGAAATGCACGATGATGAAGATCTCCGATCCGATCATCTTCGGGCACTGCGTGTCGGTTTATTTCGCCGATGCGCTGGAGAAGCACGCCGATGCCATCGCGGAGATCGGCGCCAACGTCAATAACGGGCTGGCCGACGTCCTGGGCAAACTCGACCGCCTTCCGGCCGCGAAGAGGGCCGGGATTGAGGCCGATATCCGCGCCTGTTACGACAAAGGTCCCGGTCTGGCGATGGTAGATTCGCGCATGGGCAAGACCAACCTCCACGTCCCCAACGACGTGATCATTGACGCATCGATGCCAGTGGTGATCCGCGACGGCGGCAAGATGTGGGACAAAGACGACTTGCTGCAGGACACGATTGCCATGATTCCGGACCGCAGCTACGCCACCATCTACCAAGCCATGATCGAGGACTGCAAGAAGCACGGGCAGTTCGACCCCGCGACCATGGGCAGTGTGTCCAATGTCGGGCTCATGGCCAAGAAGGCCGAAGAGTACGGCTCGCACGACAAGACGTTTACTGCGCCCGGTAAGGGCATTATTCGCATCGTTGAGGCGAGCGGCAGGGTTTTGCTCGAGCAGAGCGTCGAGCGCGGCGATATTTTCCGCGCCTGCCAGACGAAAGACGACGCCATCCGGGATTGGGTAAAGCTGGGCGTCGAGCGCGCGCGGGCGAGCGGCGCGCCGGCCGTATTTTGGCTCGACCCGCATCGCGGCCACGACGCGGAAATTATTAAGAAGGTGAGAAAATACTTGCCCGAGCACGACACATCGGGACTTGAGATCAAGATCATGGCCCCGGCAGATGCGATGAAGTTCTCTCTCGATCGTATCCGCCGCGGCGAGGACACCATCTCGGTTACCGGCAACGTGCTTCGCGACTATCTCACCGACCTGTTCCCGATTCTAGAGTTGGGAACGAGCGCCCGCATGCTTTCGGTCGTGCCGCTGCTGGATGGCGGCGCATTATTCGAGACTGGCGCCGGCGGATCGGCGCCCAAGCACGTGCAGCAATTCCTCAAAGAAGGGCATCTGCGCTGGGACTCGCTCGGCGAGTATTGCGCGCTTGTGCCCTCGTTGGAGTTCGTGGCGGCGAAGACCGGTAACCCGAAAGCGGCAGTACTTGCGAAAACGCTGGACGCGGCGATCGGCCAATACCTGGAGGAGTCTCGCTACCCCTCACGCAAGGTGAACGAGATCGACAACCGTGGCTCCACGTTTTATCTTGCGCTGGCGTGGGCCAAGGCGCTCGCGGCCCAGGACGAGGACGCGGAGTTGAAGCGACGCTTCGCTCCAGTAGCCGCCGCGCTGGCGGAGAAGGAACGACAGATTGCCGCGGAGTTGCTGGCAGCCCAGGGCAAGCCCGTGGACATTGGAGGGTACTATTTTCCGGATGACGCGAAGTGCGCCGCGGCGATGCGGCCCAGCGCTACGCTGAACGCAATCATCGACCGGATGTAAGGGCAGCGGAGCGGGCGGGCCGGAGCGGAGCTTATCGCGCCATCACTTCCAAGAGTGGGATAATGATGTCTGTATTCGGCAGGCGCAAGGTCTTGTCTTCGATGGTGGCCGCGCCGGAGGCCGTCCACAGCTCGCTTTTCAGGGTGTGTGGTTCGATGATCCAGACGTAGGGAACGCCGAACTTCACCAATTCGGCTGCTTTTGCCCATACGTCGGTCATACGGTCGTCTTCGGACAGGATCTCAATCCATAGAAGCGGCGGCCGTTCTGGATAGCGTTCGTTAGGTGCGGGCTGGCTATAGATGCAAATATCTGGCACGGCATACCAGCCGTCCCTGACTCTAATACGCAGCGAAATGAGACTCACTACGTTCCACTGCTTTCCCCGGCGACCGATATAAACGGCGAGTAGGGTCTGCAACGTCGCGTGTGCCAGCTCGCCTACGTTCCTCTCCAGCAGAATGCCATCACGGTATTCCCGATCAGGTGAATATGCGGTTGTCAAATACTCTTGGAGCGGGACCGGCCGCCGCGCTTCGGGCGTCATGCCCTGTTATTTCTTCACTGGCGGCAAGAACCGCCGCACGCCTATATCGTAAAGCGCCGAGCCGATTATGCCGCCCATAAAGGGGCCGACAATGGGGACCCAAAAGACGAGAGTTCCGTCGGTGAGACCGTTGTTCTTGAATCCTGCCGCAACTGTGAAGAGACGAGGACCGAAATCGCGCGCGGGGTTGATAGCGAAACCGTGCAGGCCACCGAAGCCCATGCCGATCACAACGACAATTGCGCCGATCATAACCGGCATCAGGTTGGCGCCGGGTGGCTGGTTACGCTCATCGGTGATCGCAAAAATCATGAACAGGAGCAGAGCGGTACCGATGGTTTGATCGAGCAGGCCGGCCGAGAGCTGCATGGGAAATGCGGGGAAGGTGGTGAAGACGCCGGCAGTGTGATTGAGACCGGGATCGACCAAATGGAACTGTGGGCGGTAGTTCCAATAGACGATGGCCGCCGCTACGAAAGCACCTGCCGTTTGCACGATGCAATAGGGAATTACTTTCTTCCAGGGGAAACCCCGGAAGATCGCCACTGACAGCGTGACTGCGGGGTTGATGTGCCCGCCCGTAATTCTGCCTGCTACATACACACCCATAGTCACCGCCAAGCCCCAAGCCAGGGTGATATTGGTGTAGCCGCCGTTGATGATTTCTCCCGGCACGCCGTGGCCAAACAAAACCACCATGGCCACGACGCCATTGCCGAAGAGAATCAGTATCAGAGTTCCAAAGAATTCTGCCGCAAGTTCGGGTAGCATGTTTCAGTTCGCGGGCCTAGGATAACTTCCGGAGCTTAGTGACGCGGCCGATCTCTACCCACTCGGTAACGAAGATGTTGCCGGTGTGATCGAACCAGGCGCCGTGCGGTGTGATGAATTTGCCCGGTTCGAAATCGGAACGATTTTCGCTGACACGGAGCTGATTCTGCTTGCCCGCGTACATGCCATCTCCGAGATGCTCGACTACCTTGTTGTCCTTGTCGAACAAAGTGACACGGCATTGTAGATCAGGCACTACGAGCATTTCTCCCTGCTGATGGAAGTGACAGGGCGAGAGCGTACCTTCCACGATATCGATCGGTTTATCTTCGGTAGTGTAGCGGACGATACGGCGGTTGCCGCGATCCGCCACCAGCAAGATGGGCTTCGCTGGATCACGCGTATCGAGCCAAACGCCGTGCGGGTTGTTCATGGTCTCGATGGGCGCTGGAACCGGGCTGGTGGCTGGACCGCGCCCTCGGCCTTGCCCTCGTCCCGCGCCGCCGCGCCCGCCTTCCGCTCCAGGCGGCGGCGCTGGCCGGCCACCGAACGTGTTGATCAGCTTTGGAAAGGAGGTCGAGCTCGCCTGCGTGTAGTGGAACATGTAATAGGAACCGTAGCCGTCACCCACCCAAAAATCCAGATTCGGCGCGATGGCAAAATTCGTGGGCCTGTAATTCAGGCCTGCGGGTCCGCCGGGGCCTTTGACGCCAATACCCTTCGCATAAATCGGCGAATCTTGCGGATAGCCCATCGTCCAGACTTCTTCTCCTTTCAAAGTCCGTTTGGTGACAATGCCGTGCTTTTCGTCGCAGAAATACAGGTACTCGTTCTTGCCCTCTTTGTTGAAATGCATGCCGTGCGCGCCGCCGCGGAACATCGCGCCCCACGAGCGGACAAACTTGCCCTTGGCATCAAACACGACTACCGCGTCCGGGCTTTGGCTGGTGGCGTGTACGGTGTGATGGATGTAAATGTGACCCTGCGAATCCTCCACCACGCTGTGCGTGTTGCCGTATTTGATATTGGAAGGCAACTCGCCCCAGTCGTGAATGCACTCGTACTGATGTTCGCCGGTCCCTAGAATGGGGTTCTTGGAATCTACTTTACTGGCGGCCCAAACGAACGGAGCAGCCGCCCCTGCGGCCAGAAAACTGCGACGCGTAGTTGACATTAGCTGAGATCTCCTTGGTGCTCCCCACCGCTCCCTAACGGTCGCGGCTCAGAAGGAAACAGAGCCGCGACCGTTAGGGAGCGGTTTGGTCCTATTTTCCTGCCTTCGCTACCACCCCGTGCGGATCGAGAACAAACTTCTTGGCGGCGCCTTTATCGAAGTCCTTATATCCCTGGGGCGCCTGATCGAGCGGGATGACAGTCGCGTTGACAGCCTTAGCGATTTGTACTTTATCATGCAGAATGGCCATCATCAAATTGCGGTTGTATCTCAGAACCGGGCACTGGCCGGTGGCGAAGTTGCAGGATTTCGCCCAGCCCAGTCCGATGCGGATGCTGAGATTGCCGGTCTTGGCGGCAGTGTCGACGCCGCCCGGATCGTCGGTGACATACAGGCCCGGAATGCCGATATTGCCGCCGGCGCGTACCACGGTCATTAACGAATTCAGCACGGTGGCGGGACGCTCGACGGCGGCCTCCTTGCCGTGCCCGCGAGCTTCGAAGCCTACACAATCCACCACGGCATCCACTTCCGGGGCGCCCACGATTTGCGCGATCTGATCGGCAAGCGAGGCGTCTTTCTTCAGATCGACCGTCTCACAACCGAAGCTGCGCGCCTGGGCCAGCCGGTCATCGATCATGTCGCCGACGATGACAACCGCCGCACCTAAAAGGTGACAGGACGCCGCGCAAGCCAAACCTACCGGACCCGCGCCCGCAACATATACAATGGAACCGGTCGTCACGCCGGCGGTAACGGCGCCATGATACCCGGTGGGGAAGATGTCGGAGAGCATGGTGAGATCCCGAATCTTGGCAAGCGCCTTCTCTTTATTCGGGAACTTGACGAGATTGAAATCGGCATAGGGAACCATGACGAATTCCGCCTGTCCGCCGACCCATCCGCCCATATCGACATAGCCGTAGGCTGCGCCGGGGCGGGCCGGATTCACGTTCAAGCAGATACCTGTCATGCCCGCGCGGCAATTGCGGCAGCGCCCGCAAGCAATGTTGAACGGGACGGTAACCAGATCGCCCACGTTCAGATATTCAACATCGCTGCCTCTTTCGATAATTTCGCCGGTGATTTCATGACCGAGCACCAGTCCCGGAGGGGCGGTGGTGCGGCCGCGAACCATGTGTTGATCGGAGCCGCAAATATTAGTCGAAACAATCTTGAGGATGACGGCGTGATCGAGCTTCTTTCCTGCAGGGCTTTGCAGCTTGGGATAGTCGATCGACTGGACCTCTACTTTACCTGGGCCCAGGTAAACAACGCCTCGGTTACTTGCCATTTTCGTTCTCCTTTTTTAGACTCGCTTGGTCAAAGTTCGAATTAAACCTGCCTGGCAGAACTAAAACGCCGCCGCGCCAGCTTCGGCTACTGCGTGATCCTGCGCTCCGGAACCGCCGCTGACGCCAATGGCGCCCACTACCTTGCCGTCGCGCTTTAATGGAATGCCGCCGGCAAAGATCATGATCTTGCCGTCGTTGGACGCGTGAATGCCAAAGAACTGGTTCCCGGATTGGGAATGAGTGGCCAGGTCCTTGGTCGCTATATCAAATGCGCGAGACGTAAAGGCCTTCT
The DNA here is from genome assembly GCA_036557125.1 of Bryobacteraceae bacterium. Taxonomy (GTDB): domain Bacteria; phylum Acidobacteriota; class Terriglobia; order Bryobacterales; family Bryobacteraceae; genus PSRJ01. Next base: position 5,928 of record DATBID010000404.1, read on the forward strand.
TGATCGAGATATCAACGCTGCCCAGCCAAGCACCGTCCATTCTCACGTGGGAGACGAGATTACCGCCATCATCCGCTACCGCGATGTTCATGGGCTGTCCGATTTCCGCTGCTTTCTTTTCTGCTGCCGCAATCACTCTGCGTGCGTCTGCCAAAGAAACGCCTGCCATGTTGATTCCACTCCTTATGGATGGGATTTTTGGGATTTCCATCTGGCCCGACGGCCTCAGGCATTATACACCGATACGTGCGCTTCGGAACGGTCTTTGAAAGGCAGCGAAAATGCGGGTTGCGGGAGGCCTGTTACGGCGAGCGGCTGCCTTTTTCGTGGCCGTCGCCGGGGCTGGTAGTGCTCTCCACGCTGGCCGGAACCGCAAGGAGCAACGCAATCTTTGCATCTGCCGGAATGCCGCGAATTACCGTGCCCGCGGGAAGCTCGATGGGCATACGCAGACGGAATGAGTGAGCGTACTTCGGATTGTAATTTTCAATCCAAACCAGCGGATTGACGCTGCCATCGGGGAGTTCGGCAGTCACTTGAAACGAGGCTTTATCCGGTATTGCAAGCGGCAGAAGGCCATCCAGCGACAGAGCGCGAGTGAGTTTGAAGTCGGTTCCCGCCGTTATTCCGCCGTGCGGATGCTCGGCAGGCCAGTCCTCAGTCGGATCCAGCTTTTTGGGCAAATCGGCCGGCTCGCCCTCCGGCACGCCGCCATCGGCCCAACTTTCGATGACTTCGATCTGCTCGGGAGTCAGCGCGCGGTCGTTACGAAAATCGCCGAAGCCTTTGACCGCGCCCCACGGAGGCATGGTTCGCCCGAGGACTTCTTCTTTGATAGCTTCGGCCCAGGGCCGCGCCTCCGAATAGGTCATCAACGAAAACGCCTCGCCACCGGGGCGATGGCAGGTGAAACAGCGGGCCTGGAAGATGCGATAGATCTCGCGAGAGTAGGTGATGGGCGTGGTGATAATGTCGTGGGCCTGAGCCAAAGGGGCAACCAAGCTCAACAGCAGCGGGAGAGGATGCATCCGTGGCACGGCGTATTGCCTCGCTCAGCGGATCATCATATCAGTTTTTCCTCACTTCTTTGGAGGAATCGTCCATAGATAGATAGTCGCTCCGTCCACGGTCTCCTCTTTTTCCGGCTTCCAATCGCCCATATCAAAGCTGTGGGAGACGATGCGGGTGCCGGGTTTGAGGTCCTGCAAAAGTTTGGGCCGCAGCTTTAGGTTCACGTTGGGAAGCAAATAAAGAGTCACCACTGTGGCATTACGGATATCGGCATCGAACAGATCGCCTTCCTCAAAACGCACCAGGCTTTCCACGCTGTTGCGCTTGGCGTTCTCGCGCGCTTCCTGGATGCGTTCGGGATTGATATCCACGCCCACGCCGTGCGCGCCGAGGTTTTTGGCGGCGCGGACGACGATGCGCCCGTCGCCACACCCCAGATCATAGACAGTATCGGTGCTCTTCACGCCGGCGAGCTTCAACATGGCATCCACCACCGAGTTTTCCGTCGGCACATAAGGCACATCGGGCAGCTTGGCTGTTTTGGGCGTCTGGGCGGCCGCAAAGGCTGCGGCGAAAAGCACAATCGAGGGCAGACGGCGGACTCGCATCACTCACCTCCGGGAACTCACAATATCGAATTCCGTGCGGAAGTCCAAGCATACGGGGGCGGAGGATGCGAGTTTCCGAACAGCGCTCCCGAGAATTCGCGCACAACGGGGTGCGGCGCGAAATTTTTTCGTCCCACTTGGGGTGGCGCGCCGAACCCCTGTGCGCTTTATTGCACTTGCTGTTTCTTCCGGGGACGCGGTGCGCGTTTCTTCACGCCGCCCTCGGCGGGTGGCTTGCGGACGCGCGGCCGGCGGGCGGGCTTGGGCGGCGTCGCGGGTATAGGGATTTCCCCTGTAGCAGTGGGCTGGCCCGGGACGAGGGGCTGGGGCTCTTCGATCTCCTCTTCTTCCTGGTCCGGCTCGCGTTCCGGTTCCGGTGGCGCAGCCGGCGGATGGAATTCCGCGCCCAGATAGACCATCAAGCTTTCTCCGTCGGCCTGAATCCGAACTAGGCTTTTGTCCTGGGCATAATTCAGCAATTCGCTGAATTCCTGAAAGCCGTACTGGCTCCAATCGAAATGGGGATGCTCCAGCTTGACCCAGTCGGCCAGCGATTCGGCATCGGAACCCTCGTCCAATTCGAGGCGATGAGTTTCGAGCACGTCGCGCAGAAGGGGAATGGCTTGTTCGGGCTTGGCTCCGGGCTTTTCGGGCGCGGCGCCCTTCATGCGGATCATGTAGCGGCCCTCACCGCCGGTGACCTCGACGAAATCGGCCTTTTGCAGCTTCTCCACGAAATCGGTGAAGGAATTTGCGCCGTAGGCTTTTTCGCTGAAGGTGGAATCGAGCTGCAGCATTGTGGATTTGAGCAACCCGAGTTGCGGCCGCACCTCGCGGCGCTCCAGAACGCCCAGCGCCCGCTCGACCAACGGCATAGCCTGCGCGAGGTCGAGCGGCACTCTTTTGGCAGGCCGCTGCTGGCGCTCCTGCCCCTCCCGGGGGCGTTCCTGCCCCTCCCGGGAGCGCTCCTGTCCTTCGCGGGGGCGTTCCTGAGCTTCCCGAGGCGGTGGCGGCTGCGGAGGCCGCCCGCGTGTTTCGTCGATCACGCTTTCATATGACACGAATTCGTGACAGTTCCTCTGCAGGATCGTGCTGGTGAAGGCCCGCCCTCCTACCACGAACACGCGTTTGTCGTATTGCTTCAGCTTGTTGACAAGGGCGATGAAGTCGCTGTCGCCGCTCACAATGGCAAACGCATTGATGTGGTCGTGGGTGAACGCCATTTCCAGCGCATCCAACGCCAGGTTAATATCCGCGCCGTTTTTATCGCCCCGCGGCGAGGGGTCGCGCTGCACCATCTGCACGGCGTGCTCGGAAAGCGCGCGGGTAGCGAATTCTTGCCTGCCCCAGTTGGCATAGGCAAATTTGGTGACGATTTCGCCGCGCTCCTTGAGCGCATCCAGCACCGCGGCGACGTCGAATTCGCGGTGAAGCGTGGATTTCACGCCAATTTCAATGTTATCGAAATCGATAAACACCGCGATCTTAAGCTTTTGTTCCATTCAAAAATCCTTAATCGGCAAATCGGTCGAGCGAGAGGGGCGCTCCGCAAACGCGGGGTGTCCTTTTCGCTACTGCCGGGCCATCGGTCAGCCGCCACGCGCGAACGGGAGGCGACCATGCTACGGCTAGTGTACCTTAAACCGGCCTCCGCAAGCGGGAGGCCAGTTCAGAGGCGCGGGCGAACTCTTCCTGGAGCTGCCGTGTACGGAGATTTTCACGCACGTGCTCCAGCTTCTGAATGTACGTTTCCAGCACGCGGTCGATTTGTTCGGAGTTCGTGGCCAGGATGTCGCGCCAGAGATCGTACGAGCTTAGGGCAAGGCGCGTCATATCTACTAGGCCGGGACCGGCAACCCGCAATTCGCCGGCATCGGCAATGGAATCGAAAACGGTGGTGGCGAGAGCCGTAGAAGCGAGTTGCGCCAGGTGAGAAGTGAGTGCCACCAGGGCGTCGTGCCGCACGCAATCGAGCACCACCAGCCGCGCGCCGATCCTACGCAGCCAGCCGACGAGTTCGCAGGCTGCGGGCGTTTCGAGTTCGGCGGGTTCATCGGGCGTCAGCACCCAGGTGCGACCGCGAAACAGGCCGGCTTCGGCCGCGGAAGCGCCACGCTGCTCTTTGCCGGCCATGGGATGCCCGCCCAGGAATTGTGCGCCGCGAATGTGCTGGCGGGCCAGATCGACAATTTCTGTTTTGGTGCTGCCGGCATCGGTGACGATCGCTCCGGGACGCAGCAGCGGATCGAGATGGCGGACGGTATCGAGAATGCGGCCGATCGCCTGCGAAAGGAAAACCAGGTCGGCCTGCGGCACCGCTTGTTCGAGCGGCAGACCACGATCAATGGCGCCGCACGCGACCGCATCGGCGATAGCGCGCTCTGAGCTGACACCGAGAATCGAGCCGGAGAAGCCCGCTTGACGAAGGGCCAAGCCAAATGAGGCGCCAATCAGGCCGGTGCCGATGATGGCGACGGTCTTCATGGAGGGGGGGAACTCATAGAGACCGCTTCGCCATAACCGATTTGAGATCTCGTTTTCCGTGCAAAATCGCGATCACTTCGAGCGGAACGGCGTCGTTCCGGTAAACGATGACGTAATTGGGAAATCGCGTGATCGTCCAGAACCGCACGGGAAGTGCTGTTACGTCACGCCGTTTAGTTCCCATCATTGGAAATTTAGCGAGTTGTTCGCAGGCAGCAATAATCTCTTCCTCCACACGATCCGCCGCTTCTCGGTTGTCTTCGGCAATGAACCACCAGATTGCATCGAGATCTTCAGATGCTTGCGGAGTGAACCGGAACGGGCAACTCATCCTCGCGGTTTGAGCCGTTCGGCTCGCCGGGAGCGCAAATTCTCAATGGCCACATCCCCATCAATCAATTCTCCACGCTTTGCTTGCTGGAATCCTGTTTCGATTTGTGCGGCCAGCCGCTCGCGCTCGCTCGCCATCCAACCCTGAAATTCCAACTGCTCCCGCAGGATCTCAAACGCCTGATCGAGCACTTCGTCAGGTTCTCGGTACGCGCCACACTCAAGCGCGAGGTCAATGACTCGCTGTTGCTCGGGTTTTAGATCAATGGTCATGCACAGACCCCGCCTGACTTCACATTAGCCTGCCGAGTGCGTGCCGTCAATCACAGCGCCTGCCTACAAACTTCTTCCCACCACCGGCGCGATCATCCGCAATTGGCCCATCAGTTCTGTGAACTGCTCCGGGCGTAACGATTGCGCGCCGTCGCTGAAGGCGTGGTCAGGGTCGGGGTGCACTTCGATCAGCAGGCCATCTGCGCCGGCGGCGACGGCCGCGCGGGCCATCGGCGCGACCTTATCTCGGCGGCCGGTGCCGTGAGAAGGGTCGGCCACGATCGGCAGGTGGGAAAGCTTCTTCACCACCGGAATCGCGGAAATATCCATGGTATTGCGCGTGTATGTCTCGAATGTGCGGATGCCGCGCTCGCACAGGATCACATCGTAATTGCCGCCGGCCAAAATGTATTCGGCGGAGAGCAGCAGTTCTTCGATAGTTGCGGAAATGCCGCGCTTCAGCAGCACCGGTTTGCGTTGTTTGCCGGCCTCGCGCAGAAGGTTGAAGTTTTGCATATTGCGCGCGCCGATCTGCAAGATATCAGAATATGCCGCCACCAGCGGGATCTGCGTCTGATCCATCACTTCGCTGACTACGAGCAGCCCATTACGGTCCGCGGCTTCGCGCAGTAGCCGCAGAGCTTCTTCGCCCAATCCTTGAAAGCTGTAGGGCGAACTGCGGGGCTTGAAAGCGCCGCCGCGAATGATCCTGGCTCCCGCGCGCGCCACCAGTTCCGCCGAGCGTTCAATCTGCTCGCGGCTTTCCACGCTGCACGGTCCGGCCATGACCACCACACATCCGCCGCCGATTTCGAGGCCATTCAGCTTCACGATGGTCCCACCGGGACGAAAACTGCGGCTGGCCAGTTTGTAGGGCGAAGCAATGCGGTGCGCTTCTTTTACGCCATCCAGAACCTCGAATAATGCCGGGTCGATATCCTCAGTGCGAACTCCCACTCCGCCGAGCACGGTATGAATTGCGCCGGTCGAGCGATGCACGTTGAAGCCGCGCTCCACCATGCGATCGATCACGGCCTGGATCTGCTTCTCGGTCGCGCCTTCCTGCATTACCACGACCATCTACTTCGTGTCTCCCATCTTCTTTTCAAAACGGCTCCCTTACGGTCGCAGCTCAGCTATCTCCATCTCTTTCCATGCGGACGCGCTGCACCATGCGCATTTCGTCGATTATGCGCTCATAGATCCGGCGCACGGCCTCTTTGGTCAGAGGCCCATCGGCGCTTGCCCGGCTGATGTTTTCGTAGACCTGGTCTTCGCGTCGCGGTTCGTAAATAGGAAGCTGCGCCGAGCGCTTCACCCGCCCGATGTCTTCCACCACGCGCGTGCGCGCATTGAGCAATTCCACGATGCGGCGATCGAGGTCGTCGATAGCGATGCGATGCTCTTCCAGCTTTCGCCGTGCTTCTTCGCAGGTCATGCGTGCTTTTCGAACCCCTGTTTCAGCTCGCGCGTGAATGCTTCGAGCGCCGACTCCAAGTGAGGGCCGCTGCTTTCGCGCTCGATCACCCGCACAAAGGCGCTGCCCACAACCACTGC
>DATBID010000405.1:0-5178 GCA_036557125.1 Bryobacteraceae bacterium
CGCGAGGGCCGAAAAAACCGACAGTCCCGCTGTTACCAGAGCTGCCCAGACAAACTTCCGGGGAAACCATCCCCGTAAGAGCCACTGACGCCAATTATCGAAGTAGGCGACAGGGACGCCACGCAGCGTAGCGCCCGCGATGGACATGAAGAAAAGACTGGCCGCAACGGTTACCCCAAGCGATACAAGCTGGATTGCGGTGAGCCAGGCGAGGCGTGCTACGAGGGAGCGCCACCAGAGCAGAGCGATCGTAAACGGCACGACCCACCAACCCAAAAGCCAGGCGAATCTGGTTTGCCACTTCGCGAGGCCGGGCGCTTTCTCGCGCAAACGGCGGAACTGGGTCCGCACAACCGCACTCAAGAAAAAGGGCGCGGAGCGCTCATGCAGAGCGCGGCCATCATCAAAGTAGGCAGGCAAGGAGGCGAATGCTTCCCAGAGTTGCTGCAGCGAGAACTGAAGATACAAAAACGTGACGGCCAGGAGCAACGGAGCGACTGCATAGAAACCGTAGGGAGAGATCTTGGTTTGCAGGAAGGGCAAGGCGGTCGAATGCTCCGCGCCAAAGAATTCCGCGTCTGTGGTGGTTCCAATCGTGAGCCAGCAGTACAGGCATGCCAGGATGGTGGCAGTAAATGACCGGGCCGCGACCTTAGTGTTGGCCTCCACCGCTTTGAGGCCTTCGAATTTCTTGATTGCCTCGGGAAGGCGCGCGCCGGTAAGAACGGCGCCGCGAAACTGCCAAGCCGCCAAATCGCCCACATTTCCCAGGCGAGCGCCTACCAGGGAGGCATCGTAAAAGGAGGAACCTGCCAGGCGGGCATGGTCGAGATTATAAGAATCGAGATCCGCATCGGTGAAGTTCACGTGCCGGAGCGATTGATCCTCGAAGGATTTGTTTTGCAAGCGTTCGTTGTGGTCGACCGGTAATGAGAGATCCGCGGGATTGCTGTAACGGGCCAGCGGCCAGTTTGCTGCCAGTATGATTTTCTCGGGTGTGAAGAGAGCGCCGCGAAGATCGGCGCCTTGTAGATTCGCGGCTCTCAGGTCGCAATCTCTAACGTCCGCGCCTTGAAAATCGAGATAGCGGAGATCGCAACCCGCGAGAGAGGCGCCTTGAAAATCTACGTCGCGCAGGCCGGGGTCCGGATCGCCGACTTTGCGCCTGTGCAAACTCTTAAGTTGTGCGGGTGTTACCGTCTTTCGGTCGGGAGCAGCCACCATGGAAACAAATATCTCACTTCTGTTGCTGGCCGAAAAGCAAACAGGCCAGTCCTCCTCAGGCATGAGGAGAACCGGCCTGATTTTCGAGCGCGATCAGAACGTGAAGCGTCCAACGATTTGGCCGGACCGCGGCTGGGCGCCAGCGCCTTCAACCGTGTTGATATAGCCAAAGCCGCCGCTGTTGCACGCGCTGGTCCCCCCACAAGCCGCCGCGTTTGAAGTCGTCACAGGACTGAAAATCGTATATGGCCCAGCGGTGCCGGGGGGCAACTGGTTGCCGGTCGCGGGAGCCGAAAGGAAGAGGCGGTTGAAGATGTTCTGGAATTCGGCGCGGATGAAGAAATTGAACCTGCCTTCCTTGCCGAACCGGAAATTCCGGCCAAAACTCATCGACTCGGCTGGCTGCCGTTGCCAGCGGAGGTTGTTGTAGAACGGAGCGGAACTCCCCCACTGCCCCGCCCCGGGTTCCGAGAACGCGGCGGGGTTGAGAACGGTCTGCGTCTGCGGATTGAAGCATCCGCAGTTCGGGTTAAACAACAGCGGATTTACACCGGGAACACGGTTGTCGGGGTTAACCGGAGTCCCGTTAAAGCCACCCTGCCGTAACAACTCATTTATGAGCTGATTGCTGGAAGACGGGATTTCAATCAGAGCGCCGTTCTGATAGCGGAACAGCCAGCCGAGCTGCCAACCGCGGACTACCTGGGAGAGCACTTTCATTCCTCCGCTATCCGCAGAGGGCAACCTGGGCGTCGTGTAGGTGCCGGAAATGACCACAGCCTCCGGGTAGACCAACTGGTTCAGTTGCTTTTGACTTCCATAATTGAAGATGTCGCCGATGACCGGGTTGTAGGAGAGGAAGATGGGCGCCTCCGAACCGGCGCCGATGTCCGTGGCGTGGGACCACACGAACGAGGCCTGGGCCGACAAGCCATGCGAGAAGCGCTTGGTTACCTTGGTCTGCAGCGCGTCATACCACGTTTTGCCCATGGGAGGCCCCAGGAACGACGTTGGACCACCGTTCGCCCACTGTGGATACGGGCGGATTGCCTCGTTGACCGTATCCGTCAGCGGAAACCCGGGGTAGGGGGGGCCAAATCCGGCGGCAATCGCAGCCGGAGAGTTGAGCTGAGAAGTCAGCAATGCAAGAGACGCCGGATTGTTGAGGCTGAGCCCGTAATGCGACAGAATCCCGGGCGTCAGGCAATTACATTGGTACTGGTCGAGGCCTTCCGCGGACCACCAGACTCCCCGGTTGCCCACATAAGTCGCTTCCACGACGATGTCTCTTTGTACTTCGCGCTGCAGGCCGATGCTCCACTGCAGGGTGCGCGGCGGACGCGCACTCGGACTGAAGATTGTGTTCGGAGACGAAGGCGGCAACGTCCCGGCTACCGGAACTGGCAGTCTGCCCGGATCATAGTTCGGCCACGTTACATTGGGGTAAGGATTTACTGCGGGAAAACCAGTCGGGTACGGACTGATCCCATAACCGGTCGCGTTGAAGGCATAGTAATTCGCTAGGCTGTACTGAATGCCCTGCGGGGTCTGTACTACGCCATACGTGACGCCGGCGCCCACGCGCAGCACTGTCTTCGAGTTGATCTGGTAGGCGGCTCCGACACGCGGCCCGAACGCAAAAGGATAGTTATGCGAAAGCTGGCAGTGGCAGGTAGCTCCGTAGATTTCAGCGCCCGGAAGCCCGACCGTCGGATCAATCGTGGTGAAGGAGGCGATCGGCATGCGTCCGTGTTCTTCCTGCAAATACGTCTGGAAATCGTAGCGCAGGCCGTAATCCAGCGTGAACTTCCGCGTGACCTTCCAGCTATCCTGCGCGTAGAACCCCATACTGTGAGTGCCCGTTTTCGTCTGAGTGTTCGGACTGATCTGAATATCGTCCACCAGGCCCAACATAAAGCTGGCGTAGCTGAAACCTGTGGGAACCGCGAAGTTGAAAGGCTGAAGATTTTGCCAGGGATCGCCGGTTTCGGCGTTGGAAATGCCGAAGGCACCATTAGCCCGCCATCCGCTGTGCTCCGGATATCCGTCGACGATGAGTTCGCCGCCGAATTTAAAAATGTGGTTTCCGTGGACCCAAGTCAGGTTGGTGTTAGCCGTGGGCTTTTCTTCCCAGAGGAAGGAAATGAAGGCCGGACCGATTCCGCCAACATTGGGGCCGCCATACCCGCCGGTGAGAAAGTTTTCCAGGCCAGCCGCGATGTTGGTCGTCGGGCTGCCATCGAAGAATCCGCCGATTGAGGGGAAGCGGTTGGTTTGGAAATATCCGCTCATCCCTAGAGAGCTCTGGTTGAAATTTTGATAGTCCGTCGGCTGATACTGATGAATGAAACCAATGCCGACGTGCAACAGCAGAGTTGGCTTGATGGTGTCATCCCAATTCACGCGGGTCGTGTAATTCCGGTTAGCCGTGGGATTGGGGGAATTGTAAGCTGCAGCGACCCCGTTTGCATTGGGGTCATTATCTAGCAGGCGCGAGAAATACCAGGAGAGCTTCTGCGTCGGGCTGAGGGAGTGATCCAGCTTAAACGACCAGTTAGTCGTGTGCTGCCAGTTTTGGTAAGCGGGAGCCAGGTAGTTGTTAATAATGCCAGGTAGGTTCGGCGCCGGGAAAAAATTCTGAACAGCAAGAGAGAACGGACTGAGCCTCGACGCTGGGATCACATTGTTGGCGAAAGGACTGCGGACCTGCGCTCCATTAACGGTCCGGGTCGTGTTGGGATCGAAGATCTCACCGAAAGCGAGCGTTTGGCCGGCGGGGTCTACGGCGGCTTGGCCGGTGACGGTGTTGATGACGGGGGCAGGAAATATGGCTGTGGCAAAATTACCACTCTTATAGGCGTCCGTAGGAACTGTCTGAAGGTTGTTGGCAATGGTCCTAGCCTCGCGGAATTGCTCGAAATTAAAGAAGAAGAAGGTCCTGTTGGTTCCGTTGTATACCTTGGGAATGCGGATCGGCCCTCCCACCGTAAATCCAAAATCGTTTCGGCGCACTGCATTCCGGGTGTGCTGGCCCGCCTTTGCCGGATTCTGCGTGACTTCATCGGTAAACGGCAAGCCGGCATTCAAGGCTTCGTTCACGAAATAGTCGTAGGCGCTTCCATGCAACGCATTGGTGCCCGATTTCATAGTGAGATTGAAATAACCGCCGCCCACCTGGCCGTATTCCGCCGCGAAGTTGCTAGTCTGGACCGATACCTCCTGGATCGCATCCACGCTGGCGCCCTGGCTAAGCTGCTGCATGACTTTCCAGATATTTCCGGTGGAATCCTGGCCTTCAATGCGAATGGTTTCGCTGTTGCTCGGCAAGCCGTTCACCACCAGCGACGCATCATTGCCAAAAGTGACGCCGGGAAGCAGTTCGGAAACCTGCAGGGGGTTCCGAATTTGGCCCATCGTGTTGCCGGTGTTGGCCGCCGCGAGGAGATTTCCGCCGCCGATGGTGAGCACCGGAAGTTGATCCACATCGCTGATTTCCACCTGGTGGCTCAGTTCCCCGCTCTCGCTCTTGAGCAAGGGCGCCGTATCGGCCACGGTCACCGTCTCGTTGGCAGCACCGATTTCGAGGGTTACGTCTTTGCGCGTATCTACCGCAGTAACCACTTGCACGTTCTGCTGCACAAACTTCTTGAATCCGGTCGCATTCACCGAAATTTCGTAAGTGCCCGCCGGAACCGAGAGGACATAATTTCCTGTGGCAGATGTGCCGCCGCGATAAACAACGTTCGTATCGGTGTTTTTGACCTCAATCATAGCCCCCGGAACAACCGCGCCCGCAGGATCGGAAACAGTTCCAGTGATCGTACCTTGGTTCGACTGCGCAAACAGAGTGGCAGTGGTTAGAAACGCAAGTGTTGTAAACTTCCGGCGCATGAGGTCACCTTTCCCCGTGGAAGGCTAGAGATGCTATAACTCCCAGGTCACCCACTCTGCCGA
>DATBID010000406.1:0-2040 GCA_036557125.1 Bryobacteraceae bacterium
ACTCCAGGTGCGATCGAAGAGCATCTGCAGAGACGTGCATAATCTACAAGCTTATGCGAACGTTGCTCAATAACGCGCAGCGGCACAATACGGGCAGCGCTCACCGGTTACCTTGCTATTCGCGTCGGCCAGATGTGTCGCATCGTTTTCTTCGCGGTTGTGGCGCCATTGCAGTTCGGCGCGCTCCCTGGCGAGGGCCGCGGCTTTCCTGCTGCTCGCCCTTGCCGTGGTGGGGCTGGGCGCGAATCGGGCGTTCCACCTCGCATGGATCGATCCTCTGGCAGCGTTTGTTGCAATCCGGATCCTTTTATCGACAGCCACGCACTTGGCGCTGCCAAGAATGTGCATGTTGCTGAATCATTCTTAGCCGTTACACAACAAGAAACCATTCGAAATCGGCATCTCACGGGTGAAGCGGGACGCACGCGGGGGAGGCGTCCCGCCCGAATATCCGACTGGAAGCTGAGGTAAGCACATGGCAATGGAAGATAGACCGCGCTATAACGGCCGCCAGCGCGGCCGAAGCGAAAATCAGCAGCGGCTTACTAATGGGTTAGGCTGGTTCAGCATCGGGCTAGGTCTGGCCGAAGTCGCGGCGCCCGGACAAGTGGCGCGGCTGATTGGCGTATCCGACACGGGTGGTAAACGGGCCCTTCTGCGCGCGTATGGCCTCCGCGAGGTTGCCGCCGGGGTGGGCATTCTCTCGCAACCGCGGCCTGCAGGGTGGCTGTGGGGCCGCGTGGCCGGCGACATGCTCGATCTTGCGTCGCTCGGGTCGGCGCTCACCAGTGAGAAATCCGACCGTGTGAAGGTCGCGGCGGCCGCGGCGGCCGTCGCCGGCGTTACCGCTCTCGATATTTACTGCGGCGCTCAACTCAGCCGCGGCGAGGCGGGAAACGTCCTGGACAAACGTGTTCAACTTACGAAATCGATCATCATCAATCGATCGCCAGAGGAGGTATATCGCTACTGGCACGACCTCGGCAATGTACCGAAGTTCATGAGCTGGATCGAATCGGTGCAGGTCACCGGCGGAGTTCGCTCGCATTGGAAGGCGAAGGGCCCGGGCGGCGTCACAGCGGAGTGGGATGCGGAAATGGTGAATGATGAGCCCAACGCGCTGATTGCGTGGCGCTCGGTAGAGGGTTCCGATATCCACAATTCAGGAACAGTTCGTTTCGAGCCGGGACCGGGTGGCCAAGGCGCCCGGGTGACAGTCGAGCTTCAACATTCCCCGTCGGGGGCCGGCATCAGCGCGAGAGTTGCCCGATTCTTGGGCAGGGCTCCTGGCCAGCAGCTCCAAGCCGATCTGCGCCGGTTGAAGCAGATCCTGGAGACCGGCGAGATTGTAAACTCCGATGCGAGCATTCATCGCGGCACGCACGCGGCCCAACCCTCGGGAACGACGGAAGGGCGCGATGCAGGCGCGGAAGCCAGGCAGGCAAAAGAACTCCGGCCCAGTTTGGTCTAGCGGGAAGCGAAAGAGAGGATCATCGTGAGAGCCACTTGTTGGATGGGAAAGAGAGATGTGCGGGTTGAGCAGGTTCCCGACCCGAAAATTCTGAACCAGCGCGACGCGATTGTGAAGATCACCTCCACCGCAATCTGCGGTTCCGATCTGCATCTTTATAACGGGTTCGTTCCGACGATGGAAAGCGGAGACATTCTGGGTCATGAATTCATGGGTGAGGTGGTTGAAGTAGGACGTGGAGTCTACAATCTTCAAAAAGGCGACCGCGTGGTGGTTCCGTTCCCGATCGCGTGCGGGGGATGCTTTGCGTGCCAAAAAGGCTTATTTTCGATTTGCGAAAACTCCAACCCAAATGCCTGGATGGCGGAGAAGTTATGGGGGCATTCGCCGGCGGGCATCTTCGGATATTCACACCTGACCGGCGGCTACGCCGGCGGGCAGGCGGAGTATGCACGCGTCCCGTTTGCCGATGTCGGGCCGATCAAAGTTCCGGAGGGTTTGAGCGACGAGCAAGTCCTGTTCCTATCGGACATTTTTCCCACGGCGTACATGGGAGCCGAGATGTGCAA
>DATBID010000407.1:0-7019 GCA_036557125.1 Bryobacteraceae bacterium
GATTATCTTCCCGGACTTGCCAATGCTGTTTTGAGCGTGGTGGGCATCGCTCCGCAAGCCCGCCCCTGGTCCAACTTCATCACCATGCAGATCCTGGTGGCGGCCATCATCGTGGTGGCTTTCGCGTTGCTCCGGTCACGCCTCTCAGTCGACCGCCCGGGCCGCTTCCAACAGACTTTTGAGCTGATTTACGAGTTCGTCCACAACCAGACTGAAGACATGGTGGGTCATGCCGGCCATCGCTACATGGCCTTTTTCGGTTCGTTGTTCCTGTTCATTCTGATCGGCAACCTGATCGGCATTATCCCGGGCTTCGAATCTCCCACGATGTATCCCTACGTGCCGGCCGGCTGCGCAGTGGCCACCTTCCTTTATTACAACTTCGTGGGCGTCCAAGCCAACGGAGTGTTCAAACACCTGGCGCATTTCGTCGGCCCCATCTGGTGGCTGGCCCCATTGATGATTCCCATTGAAATCGTCAGCAACCTGGCCCGCCCGCTGTCGCTCACTCTCCGTCTTTACGCGAATATGTACGCCGGCGAGCAGGTGACTACCGTCTTCGTAAGCCTCACCAAATTGATCATTCCGGTCCTGTTTATGGCCCTGCACATATTCGTGGCGCTGTTGCAGGCCTACATCTTTATGCTGCTCACCATGATCTACGTGAGCGGCGCAGTTGCAGAAGAAGAGCATTAATACCGGCTTTATGCCGCCCGTTCAGTGTGAGACCGCAGGCTCCCAAGCACTGCGGGAACCACCTCCTGCGGGCGATTCCTACAAGGAGAACACACAATGAAGAGAATGCTCATGCTGCTGGCATTGCTGCTCTTGGCCAGCACGATGATGTTTGCCCAAACACCGCAGTACAACACGCCGGGGGGGCACTTCGTCCCCATCGCCGCCGGAATCGGAATGGCGATTGCTTCCGGTCTCTGCGGCATCGGCCAGGGAATGGCCGTGAAAGGGGCTGCCGAAGGCACTGCCCGAAATCCGGGGGCTACCGGAGCTATCCGCTTCGCCCTGATTTTGGGACTGGTGTTTATCGAGTCGCTAGCCCTCTACACGCTGGTTATCATCTTCATCAAAGTCGGCTAAACGTGCCGGGAGCGCTTCCGTTTCAGGCATTTAGCTTGAAACCTGAGGCGCTCCCGAGGATTTTCTAATCCATCTTTCTTACTACTCCTGAGTCCCGCCTCCTAGTACCACAGTAGTTACCGTTTGCAACTGAGTTCTATTGACCGTTCTAAGCGTTAGCACTTAGCATTGGTATCGGCCTTGGTTCTGGTTAACGAAAACGTAATGGAACAGCGACGAAACCGGCGGTTCACGCTTCAGCTTCCGATGTCGATTACACGCAACGGAGCACAGCGCGTCACCTTTGCCGCGCGCACACAGAACATCAGTTCCGCCGGTGTGCTGTTTACAGCCGAGCGCGAACCAGATCTTGGAGGCCCCATCGAATACGTGATCACCCTCAATCACGAGGGAAACCAGCCCGTGAGCCTACGGTGCATCGGTAAGGTTCTACGAGCGGAGCGGATGGGCAACGGCGTTGAGGCCGATGCGTTTCGGGTTGCGGCGACGCTGGAGCGGTACGAGTTCGTGAGGTGAGGAGAAGCTTTCAGCTTTCAGCTTTCAGCTTTCAGCTTTCAGCGGTTAGCTCTCAGCGGTCAGCTCTCAGCTTTTCGAGCAGGCCGCTGAGCATGCGTTTGAGTTCTATGGTGTGCTGCCACGGATCGGTCGCTTCGTGGGAGGACGCTCCCTGACGGTCGCGGCTCTGGTCGGCGAGTGGTGCCGTGATCCTGGTTAAGCTGACGGCTGAAAGCTGATAGCTGACAGCTTGTTCACTTAAGGAAGTGCTTCCACTACCTGATCGATCTCTTCCGGCGCAATATAAAAATGCGGTGAAGCCCGCACCCAACCGTTGCGCGGCGCGGTAGCGATTCCAGCCGCCCCCAGGCGGCGCACGAGTTCTGGCGATTCCCAGCCGGGCTTCCGGAAGCTCACGATACCTGCCCCGGTTTGCGCGGTACGCCGCTCCATCAATTCGTATCCTTTTGCTTCGACTCCCTGCGCCAGCCGGTCCGCCAAGGCCTGCACCGCTGGGGCGATCCGCTCGACGCCTACATCGAGCAGAAATTCGATGGCCGCGCGCAGACCGAAGCAGCCCACGGTATTGAGCGTGCCGCATTCGTAACGCCCTGCATCGGCGCGCAGAGTCATATCGCGCGAGCCGTAATCGGCATAGCTGGCGACGTTGGTCCAGCCGAATTCGACCGGCTCGATGCGATCCTGCAACTCCCGGTCGATATACAAAACGCCGCAGCCTTCCGGCCCGAGCAGCCATTTGTGGCCATCCGCTGCCAGCGCGTGAATGCCCCACTCTTTGGCGCCCACCGGGAACGCGCCCAAACCTTGGATGGCATCCACCAGGAAAATACACGAGTGCCGCCGGCAGATCTCACCAATGGCGGCAAGCGGCGCACGGTACCCGCTGAGGTACTGCACGAAGCTGATCGCCAGCAGGCGCGCGCCGCGGCAGGCCTGGTCAATGCGCTCTAGATCGTCTCGAATTGAAAGCCGGGTCACTTCGACGCCGCGCCGCTCCAGCTTCATCCAAGGAAAGTAATTGGCCGGAAATTCTTCCTGAAATGCCACCACCCGGTCGCCGGGTTTCCAATCGAGGCCCATCGCCACGGTGGCGATTCCTTCGGAGGTATTCTTCACCAGCGCGATCTCGGATCTATCCGCGCCAATCAGCCGCGCCGCCGCCGTGCGCAGGCCTTCGTACGCAGCCATCCAGCGATCGTAATGCAGGCTGCCGAAATTCAGGCAATCGTCGACCAGATGTTTCATGGCATCCGCGGCGGGCCTGCACAAAGGCGCCACCGCAGCATGGTTTAAATACACAAGCCGCTCCCGCACGGGAAACTGGTGTGCGTGCTGTTCCCAAACCGGTACCGGTTTTACAAACGTTTTACCTGTTTCGAGCGCCATGCTCTCTATAATAAATAGCTATGAAGGCCGGCTACGCCGCTTTGTTGCTCAGCGTGCTTGCCTGTTCCCTGCCCGCCTCCGCTCAAGACAAAGCCGCGCAAAGCAAGAAGGATGACATCAACCAGATCGGCAATCGCGACGTTGGCAAGGGCATGAACTTCTATTCGCTCGAAAAAGAAATGGCCCTGGGCAAGCAGTTGGCCGAAGAAGTGGTGCGCCAGTCCAAAATGGTTGACGATCCACTCATTTCCGAGTACGTCAATCGTGTAGGCCAGAACTTGGCGCGAAACTCCGACGCCAAGGTGCCCTTTAGCTTCCAGGTGATCGAAAACGAAGTTCCGAACGCTTTCGCCCTCCCCGGCGGTTATGTATTCGTGAATACCGGGCTGATTGAGGTGGCCGAAGAGGAAGACGAACTGGCGGGCGCGCTGGCGCATGAAATCGCGCACGTGGCCGCGCGTCACATGACGAGGCAGGCTACCAGATCGCAAATCGGCGCGATCGGCTTTGCGTCCATCGGCATACTGCTCGGTGGTTGGCCCGGCCTGGCGGTGGGACAGGGCGCCAAGCTTGCCATTCCCGTGGGCTTTCTAGCCTTCAGCCGCGCCGATGAATCCGAAGCCGACTACCTCGGTGTGCAATACCTTTATGCCGCCGGCTACGACCCGACGGCTATCGTGGACATCTTCGAAAGACTGGATGCCCTTAGCCGCCGCCAGGGCGGCGGGGGCTCCCGCCTGCTCTCAACTCATCCGCGGGACAGCGACCGGATTCAGAAGACTCAAAGCGAAATTCAACGAATTCTGCCGGCGCGCGATGAGTACGTCGTCAATACGTCTGATTATGTGGCCATGCGCCTGCGCGTATTTGCCCGCGAGGCTCAGAAGAAGCCCGCGCCCGAGGAAGACCGCCCGACGCTGGTGAAGCATTAGCTGTGCGCAGGCATCCGCTTGCTTACGCGCGCGGCTCTGTTACCGCAGGGTGAAGGTGAACAAGGCGCTGCCGCCCTGGATGCTCACGTACTGCTTGCCGTTGAGGGCAAATGTCATCGGCCCCGCAGATACCGAAGGCCCCAGATTCGTCTCCCATAACAGTTTGCCGTCACTCGCATCGAGGGCGACAAACTGTCCGTCACGGCCGCCCGCGAACAGGACGTTGCCCGCCGTAGTCAATATGCCGCCCTCGGTAGACGCAGCGGACAGACGAAAGTCCCACTTCTTCTCGCCGGTCTGGGGATTGAGCGCGCGGATAGCGCTATAGACCTCGTCCTTGGCATTGCCCGGTTTGGGACGATCGCCGGTGAAGCTCTCTTTGACGTCGTACACCGGCGGCTCCGAGTACTTGAAGTAGATGGATGAACCGTTCTCCCAGGTTGGAATATAGAACAGACCGGTGAGTGGACTGTAGGACGGGTTATACCAGTTGGTCGCCCCCTGGTTGCCCGGATACACCAAGGTGCCTTCTTTGGTCGGCTCGATCCCCGGCGCGCGGATCGGCCGCCCCGTTTCATCGAAGCCGGTTGCCCAGTTCACTTTCGCGAATGGCTTTCCCAGGAGAAATTTGCCGTTGGTCCGGTCGAGAACGTAGAACATACCGTTGCGATTGGCCCACAGCATTACCTTCCGTTGTTGGCCTTGAAACGGCATATCCGCCAGCACCGGAATTTGGGTCGCGTCCCAATCGAACTCGTTATGGGGAGAAAACTGGTAGTACCACTTCAGCTTGCCCGTATCGGCATCGAGCGCAATAACAGAACTGCTATAAAGGTTGTCGCCTTTGCGCGCGTCGCCATTCCAATCCGGGCCGGCGTTGCCTGTGCCCCAGAAAGTCAGATTCGTTTCCGGATCGTAGGAGCCGGTTTCCCATATGGGCGCGCCGCCGTGCATCCAGGAATCTCCCGACCAGGTTTCGTGACCTGGCTCGCCGGGACCGGGCACCGTATAGAACCGCCAGATTTCTTTGCCGGTATTCGCATCCCAGGCCGCAATAAAGCCGCGGACACCGAACTCACCGCCAGCCACGCCGGCGATTACTTTGTCCTTAATTACGAGCGGCGCGTGCGTCATCGAGTAGCGCTCCTTCGGATCGGCCGCTTGCGTCTTCCAGATTTCCTGCCCGGTCTTGGCGTTCAACGCGATGAGGGTGGTGTCCAGTGCTCCTAGAAAAACCTTGTCGCCCAGCACGGCCAGACCGCGCGTCTCCTGGCCGCAACAGTTGCGCGCGGCCGGGTCCGGCTTATACAGGTAACGCCAGATCGGCTTGCCGGTGGCGGCATCCAGCGCAAAAACGTCATTGAACTGCACCGTGTACATCACGCCGTCCACGACCAGCGGCGTTACTTCGTGCTTCTCGGTGGATTTCGCTTGAAAGACCCACTTCAAGGTCAGGTCCTTGGCGTTCGCCGGCGTGATCTGGTCGAGCAGGCTATAGCGCTGGCTCATGTACGTGCCGGAGTATGTGAGCCAGTTCTGCGGCTCCTGATTGGCGCGCAGGATCCGCTCAAACGGCACCGGCGTGACATTCGCCTGGTGATTCGCCGGGGCACCTTCAAATTGCGCGGGCGCAGACGCGACCCCGAAAACAAAAGTGCAAGCAATCCACTGGAACTGGAATCGTAATGACATTCTTCCAACCACCTTTCCGTAAGTATAATCGGCGGATTCGATTTATGCTGGCGGCCTCTGCCACGGACGTCAGATGTGCCAGTCCGGCGTGGCCACAAAGGAGCGGTTAATCGACGCGACGGTCTGCGCGCCGCAGTTTCCCATCGCCAGCTTCAATTCGCCTTGCAAAATCTCCAGGACGCGCTCCACCCCGGCCTGCCCGAACGCCCCCAGCCCCCAGAGGAACGGCCGTCCGATTCCCACCGCCTTCGCGCCGAGCGCCAACGCTTTGAACGCATCCGTGCCGCGCCGGACGCCTCCGTCAACAAATACGGGAACGCGGTTCCCCACTGCCGCGACCACTTCGGGAAGAGCCTCAACGGTGGCGCGGAGCGTCTCGGTCGAACGGCCGCCGTGGTTGGAGACCAGAATGCCATCGAAGCCGTGTTCTACCGCGAGCCGCGCATCTTCCTGGGTATCGATACCCTTGATGAACAGCTTCAGCTTGGTGGCTTTTCGGAGGCGGTCGGTAAATTCCCAGGTCATGGCGGGGTTCTGGGTCGCGACGCCCGTCATGTCGATGCCGTTGTACATGGGCCGTTGTCGAATCGAAGGGCCCACGCCGCCATCGTGGCAGGCGCCGCATGCGCGCAGGTCTTTCGGCCGGGTACGTAAGTAGGTTTCGCTGTTGCGGCCAGTTGTATTGTCTACCGTCAGAGCAATCACCGGTCAACCCGCGGCTTCCACGCGCCGCACAATCCTTTCGCAAACATCCCATGAGTTCGGCGCATAGAGCTGGTACCAGACCGGCTGGCCATGGGCTGCGCTCACGTCTTCGACTCCAGTCGAAGTGCTGGTAGAAAGCATCTGCATAGTGCCGCGCGCCTTAGTAGCGCGGGCCACGGCGATTTCTCCATCCGCGTGGATGGACCTCTCCGATCCGGTGGGGCAAGTAAAAATGGGGCTGTTGTAGCGGGTGCCGAACAGCTCCGTGCTGATATCGACTCTGGTTGCATCACGCAGCCGCCGAGGGCGCAACTGCACGTGGCTGTACGCCTCATGGTTGATGCGCTTGGTCGCGTCGTCATCGACGCCGCTGACCATGTACGCCCAGTGGCCCGGCAGCACCCTGCGCCGCGCGGCCGGCTCGAAATCCATAACGCTGAGGGCTTCTTTGGGATTTTCGATGACTTCAGCGATTTCCGGTGACTGCTGCGCGAAGGCTCGGACACCGCCGAGAGCGGCCACGTAGGGACTGGCGGCTAAGAAACGCAAAAAATCCCGCCGATGCCGGCGCCGCAGGCGGGAACCAGGGGACTCGAAGTCCGTCATGGCCGAATATTTTATCGAATCGTCTGGGACAAATCGACGTTTGCACGCACTACCAATTTCATGGCCCTCTCGGACGAGAATCTCGGC
>DATBID010000408.1:0-8960 GCA_036557125.1 Bryobacteraceae bacterium
GACCCGCAGTTGCATTACGTTCTGAAGTTGGAAGGCCGCCTGGATGAGGCGCGCGTCCGCCGCGCCGTTCGCCTCGCCATGGATGCCGAGCCGGTATTCGGGTGCCGGTACGTGCCACGGAACAAGCCGTTCTGGGAGCGCCGCGACGATCTGGATTCGATTCCGCTTTGCGAGGTCCTGGAAACGACCGAAGTCCAACGCGAACTGGAGCGCTTTGCCGCGCGCCCCTCGGATGCCACCCGCGATCCGCTAGTGGAAATCCGCATCGTTCGCGGAGCGTCCGACAGTCTCTGCTTGAAAGTCAGCCACGTGCCCGCCGATGGCGCCGGCGGCAAGGAGTTGCTCTACCTGATCGCCACTCTTTATCGCGCTCTGGAGAAAAATCCCTCCTACCGTGTGGCGCCGAACCTGGGCGTTCGCGGCGCCGGCCAGCTCTTCCGGCGGTTCGGCTGGCGGCGCTCGTTGGCCGCCATTGCCTACCCGGCTCTCACGCCCCCGGAAAACATCTGGCGCTTTCCTGTCGGCGATCTGCACGACATCGGAACGCGCACGTTTGCCGCGCGCCGGCTGGATCCGGTTCAATCCAAGGCTCTGCGGGACTATGCAATAGACGCCGGTGCGACATTGAATGACGTCCTATTGGCCGCTCTGTTCCGCGGGCTCTGGCGCTTCCTGGATTTCTCTTGCAAGGTTCCGCAACCCGCCTGGATTCCAGTCGATTTCCGCGGCTATCTCCCTTCGGGAAAGACCGAAGCGATCTGCAACTTCGTCGGGATGATGTACCCTACCCTTTGCCGAATTCCCGGAGAACCTTTCCAAGGTACATTGCAGCGCCTTCAGCAGAACTCGCTCTCTACCGAACATCGCGAGCGCTTCGCGCTTTTCTATAGTCTGCTGATTGCGCTTACCCACCACTGTTTCCTCGAGCGTATCGGGATGCGCATGGAAAGGGTCGCCCGCAAGAACTTGGAAACCCGCTCCACCGCTGTTCATTTTTCGAATAACCGCACGTTGAGTCTGTCAAAGCTCGATTTCGGCCTCCCAATAGTCGATGCGGATCAATTCGTTCCCGCCGCTATCCCCCCTGGCCTGCTGATCTCGGTGCTTTCCTTCCGCGGGAGTATCAAATTTGCGATCACCTACTTCGACCGCGCCATGAAAACCGAAGACGTGGAGCGGTTTTTCGATACTTTCCTGGAAGAGCTGTCTTCAGTTACCCAGCAGCCGCTTCTGGCTGGCGCCGCCCAAACCGACTTTTGATTACCGTGTCCGATTCGATTCCACGCCGCCTGCCGGCGCCTGCACAGGACCGCATGATTTATAGTTCCCGGTGCGGCCAGCACGAACATGCCAACTTCGTTCTAACCTTCGACGGCCGTTTGGACGCGCGGCGACTGCGGGACGCGATGCGGCTTGCCATGGATGCGGAGCCGGTTTTCGGCTGCCGCTACGTTCCCGGCCGCAAACCTCACTGGGAACGGCGCACCGATCTGGATTCGCTTCCCCTCTGCACCCTCACCGAAACAGGGAATTTCTCTCGAGAGCTCGAACGGTTTGTCGCTACTCCTTGCGACGGAACCCGGGACCCGCTGCTCTCAACCTGCATCGTGCGGGGCGAAACCGATGCGCTCTTTTTCAAGACCAGCCATTTGGCCGCCGATGGAGCCGGCTGCAAAGAGCTTCTTTCCCTGGTTGCTGGGTTCTTTCGCGATCCGAAACGCGCCACCCACCGAGCCGTTCCAAACGTTGGCAGCCGCGGCGCCGGACAATTATTCAGTCAGACCGGCTGGCGAGAATGCCTGCGCATTCTCCGCCAGCCTACGCACAAAAGGGCCAAGGACATATGGTGCTTTCCGACGGTGAACCGGCACGATTCGGGCGGCCTCCGCTTTGTCCTTCGCCGCCTGGAGCCGGCTACTTTCGATGCTCTGCGCGTTTTCGGCAAGCGCTTCGATGCCACATTAAATAACGTTTTCGTGGCTGCTTGTTTCCGCGCCCTCTGGCGTTTTCTCGATTTCCCTCCGGCAATTCCGCAGTCGATCGTGATTCCGACTGATGCCCGGCAGTACCTTCGGCATGGCCGGACAGAGGCGATCTGCAACTTCACCGCGCCTCTGCACGCCACTATCGAAAGAATTACGGATGAACCGTTCGATCAAACTCTGACCCGAATCAGAAACTGCCCGCTCGCCGGGCCTGCGCGCCGCGAGCGGGCGCTGGCTGCCCTGTTCTGGATTTCCGTGCTCTATCATCTGTCCCGCAGCCGGGTAGAGCGCAGTTTCGAAGCAGCCCTGAAAGGGCCGTCCAGCCAGGTGGTGTTTACCAATGTGGGCGCGTTCGATCCCGATCAGTTCGATTTCGGAGTGCCGCTTACCGATATATACCGGATCTCTCAGGCCGCCACCGCTCCAGGACTTCTCATCGCAGTGAGTTCTTTCCGTAGGAAGCTGACGTTCGCGATCAACTATCCCAGCCGCGCCATCCGTCCCGAGGATATCGAGCGATTCTTCGATATCTTCATCGAAGAGTTGCAATCGGCCGCCGAAGCTACTTTATCGCCAGCCACGCCAGAAACAGCCCATCCGGCTCCACATCTTCCCAATAGGAGATGAACCGGCTCGAAACCTTCCGGCAATGCCGGCCGAGCAGCCGTTCCAGCTCGCTGCGTGTGAACCAGCGCTCCCACTCCGGCGTTTCTAGTTTCCCCCACTGCTCGGCGTTCTTATCGATGATCGCGATCCGCCCGCCGCTCTTCACCACTCGGCAAATCTCGGCCACCGCTTTTTCAATCTCGACAGCGTGCTCCAGCGACTCGGTCGCATACAAGCCATCGAAGTAGGCGTCCGCAAACGGCAGCTCCGTCATCGAGCCGGCTTTCGTGTGAATGCCCGCGGGAACATACCGCAGCATTTCCTCCGAAATGTCCAGGCCCCAGATTTCCGCTTCCGGTTCCTGGTCGTGGAAAATCCGCGCGAAGCGGCCCTTTCCGCAGCCCGCATCCAGCACGCGCTTGCCGCGCAGATCGCCCAGGTGCTCGCGAATCAGCTTCACATGATAAATGCGCTTATCAATGGTCGAAGGAAAATGCTCTTCGTCGCGCGAAGCTTCGTCAAATGACGCCTGAATCCGCGCCCGCAGTTCCGGCGTTAGCGGGGGAGATTTCTTCCCCGGCGTTTTTCCAAAACCCGGCCAGCGCACGCCTATGCCCGTGTGAGGAAAATCGGTATTCCCAGTTTGTGATCGTACATAGGGCGGTAGCGCTCGGTGTTGTACATCGTGGCTACGTCTACTTTCCGCGGGCCAAGCCTGGGGTCCGGCATGGGAGCCAGCGCATAGCAGCCGTTGCTGATGGCCGTCATCACACCGCTCTTGCCGTTTTCAATGGCATCCATGGCCATGCCGGCGAATGTGGATGCCACCATCCGGTCCACGAAATCCGGACTCCCGGAACGCAGCTCATAGGTCAGGTCGCTCACGATAGTCTCTTCGCCGGTAGCGGCCTTCACCTCGTTGCTCAGGTCTTCCGCCACGCTCATCTTCTTGCGATGGCCGAACGCGTCCGCTTCACCATATTCCTTCACCGTGTAACCTTCCCACTGCGCGCCCTCGGAAAGGATTACCAGCGCGTAATTGCTGGGATTATTGCGCTTGTCCACCATAATCAGCGAAATCAGCTTGTCCAGATTCACCTTGTACTCCGGAATGCAGCAGCGGATCGAAGTCACATAGGCGCTGTAGAGGGCCGTGTACCCCGCGTCGCGCCCGAAGACGCGGAAGATGCCGATGCGCTCGTGCGAGCCAACCGTGGTCCGTTGCCGCTCAATGGCATCTATGGCGCGCGTGATCGCCGTTGAAAACCCAATGCAGTACTCGGTGTTGCGCACGTCGTTATCCATCGTCTTCGGCACTGCGATGACGCACATACCCTGCCCCGCCAGTTCCGCCGCATAGCTCAGCGTATCGTCGCCCCCAATAGCGATGAGGTAATTGAGCGCCAGCGCTTCGATATTTTTCAGGACCGCTTTGGTCACGTCATAAGCGATGCCGCCCTTCGATTCCTTCGTGGGAAAGCTCTGGCCTTCGAGCACCGGCGGCAGTTCCCTCATTTTCGATGGATTCGTGCGCGAGGTATGCAGATAGGTTCCGCCGGTGCGGTCAATCGTGCGGGTATTTTCCCGGTTCAGCGGCAGAATGTAACGCGCTCGGCTGACCGGGTCCTGCAGATCGACATGCGTCAGCCCTTCCCAGCCGCGGCGGATCCCGATCACCTCGCAACCGGTCTCGGATCCGCGGTACACCACGGATTTGATGACCGAATTCAGGCCGGGCACGTCCCCACCTCCGGTCAGCACACCGATTCGTTTGCCGCTCATCATTGCTCCATACGCCGGCAAAGGCCGGCGGCGCTCCTGCAGATTCGACTGAAAGTTCCATTGTATGTAAAACGCAGCTTTGGCAAACAGCTAGCGAGCTTTTGACGCCAGCCGATTCACGAGCCACGCGCGCCTCTGCAAGCCGTTCTCCCGCTTTCGGGTCGCCCTTGCCCCATTCGGCCAGCCACTGAGTGATCTCCCGCGAAGGCGGGGGCGTGCTGTTCATCGTCTTCATGATACGCGGGCGCAGTGTCCATCGCTATCAAGGCCGGAGGATGTTATGAAGCGATTCCGGTTGATGACTTGCGGCGCGATTCTATCGGCTACAGCTCTGAACGCCCAGTGGCTTTTGCACTTTCTCTCGATGGAGTATATCGATGGGGAAGACCTGAATTCCCTGCTCCGCCGCATCGGCCGCCTGCCGCCTGCCGCCTGCCGCAGGATCAGGCCATCGACTTCACTCGCAAGATCTGTGCGGGCTCGGCGCCGCCCACGAACGCGGTGTTCTGCATCGCGATCTCAAGCCCACGAACATCATGATCGATGGTCGCGGGCAGCCGCGCATCCTGGATTTCGGCGTGGCGGCACGCTGGCGGAAGAAATCCCCTTGAGCGATCGGCGCAGCGGCACCCCCGCCTATATGTCGCCCGAGCAGAAAGCGGGCAAAGAGGTGACGACCCGCAGCGATATCTACTCGCTGGGCTTGGTGCTGCACGAAATGTTCACCGGCAAGGTGGGCGCGAACGATAGCAAATCCGCGCAATCCACGCCGTCCGAGCTGGTGAAGGAGCTCGACCCCTCAATCGACCCCTTGATCCTGCGATGCCTGGAGGAAGACCCCAAGCGGCGTCCATCATCGGTATTGAGTGTCGCGATGGCGTTGCCAGGCGGCGACCCTATTGCGGCCGCGCTGGCCGCCGGAGAGACGCCCTCGCCGGAAATGATCGCGGTATCGCAAGAGAAGGAAGGTTTCTCCCCGCGCACCGCATGGGCCTGTTTCGGCGTGCTGCTGGCGCTGCTGGCGGCGGTTTCCGTAATTCACGGCAAACTGGATCTGCAAGCGCGCGCGCCGCTCGAGATTCCCCGGACGCGCTGGCGTTCCGCGCCCAGACTATCTTGCACCGATTGGGCTACGAGGACAAGCCAGCGGACACCGCTTACGGGATCAATTGCTGCGACACGGATTTCTTGCAGTCCCTCAAGAACTCGGACCCAGCACGGAGAGACGAGTTGTTGGCAACGCATCAACCAGCCGTTATCCGCTTCTGGTATCGCCAACACAGCAGCCTATTCCATGCCGACTCTTTTCTGGTCAATTCTCCTGTGCCTCCTAACGTCGGCCTCGAAGGGGCTGTAACGTATGCCTCTCCCGCCAATACCGAACCGGGAATGATCCGCATGGAGCTCAGTCCCAAGGGCGATCTGACCGCGCTTGAGGTTCAGCCACTGTCAGTGGAGGCCGAAGAGAGCGCGATTCCTCCTCTCGATTGGAAGCCTGTGCTGGTGGCTGCCGGGTTGGATTCGGCGCGCCTTACGCCCGTTCGGCCGCAGCGAGTACCGCCAATGGCCTTTGATAGTCGCGCCGCTTGGACCGGTACACATACAAATGGACGTTCCGAGCAAAGGCCGCGTGGGCTTTGTGGGTAATTGTGACCGCGCATCGCAATCCGGCGGACGAATGAGCCGTTCGTCTGCTTGATACTTCTTCCGCGACATTCTCGCTATCACAAGTAGAAAACGAAGTGGACAAACCATTAAAGGAGAAAACTATGCCAGATCGCCGGCTGTTCGTCTTTCTAGCGCTCCTCCCCACGGCGCATGCCCAATGGCTGAGCTATCGCACGCCCGGTACGCCTCGCACACCGGATGGCAAACCCGTCCTGACTGCCCCCGCGCCGAGGGCCGCGGACGGCAAACCGGACCTCTCCGGCGTCTGGATCCATGAGAAAACTTCCGTTGAGGAGATGAAGCGTCTTATCGGCGGCCTGGCGGAACGAGAGGGCGCGGTGGCCGTACCCGGAATGGAACTCGACAGCGTGCACAAATATGTTTTCAATATCCTTGTCGACCATAGGCCCGAAGAAGGCCTGCTGCGGCCTGATGCTCTGGAAAGAATGCACCGGATCCAATCCATTCTCAGCTCAGGCGGAGCTTGCAATGGTTCCTCTGTGGGACCCCTTGGGTTTCCGCTTGCCGGCCTGTTATCCGAACCGATTAAGATCCTTCAGGCCCCGCGATTGACGATCGTTTTATACGAGGTTGGTAACATGCATCGGCAACTCTATACCGATGGCCGCGAGATCCCGAAGGAATTCGATTTTCCTGCATTCAACGGCTATTCGGCCGGGCATTGGGAGGGCGACACCCTCGTTGTCGAAACCGCCGGCTTCAACGACAAAACGATTCTCGATATGACTGGGCACCCACACAGTGAAGCGCTGCATATGACCGAGCGCTTCCACCGGCGCGATTTCGGCCACCTGGATTACGAACTCACCTTTGATGACCCTAAGACGTACACGAAGCCGTTCACCGTGAAGATACCGCACGAACTGCTGGCGGATTCCGACATCTTCGAAAGCTATTTCGAAAACGAGAAGGACTGCGCCCACCTAGGAAAACGCTAGCCGCCAGAAAGCAACACTGGTTGCAATCGGGGAGATTTGCCGCTATACAAGCTCAGGAGGATCATCTATGAAAATCCTTACTGGATCGTTGGCCGCCATGGCGGTTCTGCTCGGCCTGGGCGCCATGGGAGGGATTTGGGAAGGAGGCCCGGCTGCGGCAGTCGTTCACGCCGCTGACGGCGGCCCCAGCACGCCGGCCGCAAGTCCGCTTTCGCTACCCGTGACGGCGACCGTGAATCAGCCGGTCCAGGTTACTCAGGGCGGAATCGTCAGCGGGCCCGCCAACTTCGTTCTTTACACCGTTCCCAAGGGGAAGCGGCTAATTGTCGAGCACTTTTCGTCGGAGGCGGGAATGCAGACGGGCACTACCGTGAACCGGTACATCCTGGGCGTCGCCAACGATCCGAACAATCCGGGCACGGTAAGTTTTAACCACTTTATCGCGCCATCGTTTAGTTCGCCATGTGGGACGTGTGTTGCGGGCCAGGTGGAAGTAGTCGCCAGCCAACCCATCCGCATGTACGTGGAAGCGGGCCAGGCGCTGGTGGTCGCCGTCACCTTCAGCGGACCGGTCGGCGCAAACGCATTCGTCTTCCTGAGCGCCAGCGGGTACCTTGTGAACGCTTGAGAAGCGCGTGGAGGACCCGCGGTGAGTAGAGGAACGCTTTTCATAGTTATCTCCGCGGAGAGGGGTCTTGAGACACTCTGCCAAACTGGATCTCTTATTGCTTGCCGGGCTTTGGGGATGCGCGCCCGCTCCCAAGCCGGTTACGGGTCGTCTGGAAGGCAACAGCTTTGCCGTCAGCCACGTGCGCATCTTCGACGGCGCGGAAACAATTGAGGGTGCGGCCGTGGTGGTTCGGAATGGCCTGATCGAGAAAACCGGTAAGGGCGTAAGCATGCCCTCCGACTTGCCGCGTGTGGACGGGACCGGAAAGACGCTCATCCCCGGGCTCATCGATGCGCATGTGCATGTTTATTCGGAGGGTGGCCTGGCCGATGCTCTGCGTTTTGGCGTCACCACCGAGCTTGGCATGTACGATTCGCTCGCCATCGCCGAAAGCGCGCGGAAGCGCCGCGAAATGCTCGATCGCACCGCGCTCGCCGATCTCTGGTCCGCAGGGACTCTCATTACCTCGCCGCGCGGACACGGCACGGAATATGTGCCGATCCCGACAATCAATGGTCCGCAGGAAGCGGACGACATCGTTCGAGCACGGATCGGCGAAGGTTCGGACTACATCAAGATCGTTTATGGGCCTGGTGATCCATCTCTGACATCAATCTCGCGCGAGACACTGCAGGCTCTGGTCGCAGCAGCTCACGCACAGGGCAAGAGGGCTGTCGTGCATGTCCTCACCATCGAGGCCGCACGCGACGCTGTGGATGCCGGGGCCGATTGCCTGGCCCATGTGCCCATTGACGCGCCGATCGACGACACACTTCTTGAAAAAATCGTCAGACAGAAAGTTTGCGTCATGACGACACTCAGCATCTTTCCTGCTTGGGCGGACGACGTGAAGGCGTGGAAGGAGCTGAGCGTAGACAAACGGTTCGCAGGCTTTCTCTCTACCGCACAACTGTCCGACCTCGGCACGGCCAGGCGCGCTGAAACTTTGCCCCGGCCTCCGCCGGGCATTAAGCTTCCCGACTTCATCTTCCGGCTCGATTCTAAGAGCCCTCGTCTTACTGTTGCCAAGCTTCAGGCGCGCGGCGTTGAGGTGCTTGCGGGCACAGACGCGCCGAACCCCGGCGCGGCACATGGCGTTTCGCTCCATGGGGAGTTGGCCTCGCTCGTCCTGTCCGGCCTGACGCCACCCCAGGCACTCGCCGCCGCCACTCGCGTGCCGTCCGAACGGTTCGGGATCAAGGACCGTGGGCGAATCGCACCGGGCTTACGCGCCGATCTCGTGTTGGTGAATGGCGATCCGACGAAAGACATCACGAGTACGCGCGACAT
>DATBID010000409.1:0-6667 GCA_036557125.1 Bryobacteraceae bacterium
ATAATCAGCCGGCCGATTTGTTCCTGCTCTTTGGATACCAGCGGCGCGATGGCGAGGTTCAGGATGGCTTCTCTCTCGCGCGCGGGCTTGCCGTTCACGGGCGCGCGGGGTGTCTTCAGAACGGACTTATAGATGTTGTGAATGCCGGTCTCTCCGCGCACCCGGTCAAATTCGTCGATCAGATCAGCGGGGAAAAGATCGGAGAGCCGCTTGCCCACCGCTTCCGCCCGATGTACGCCGGTAAGCTGCTCCATCTGGGTGTTCCAGCTTTCAACCCGGTCATCCAGGTCGGCCGCCAGAATGCCGACATTGATCGACTCGACGATATTTTCACTGAATTCCTTCAGCCGCTCGTACTCTTCTACCTTCCGCTGAAGAGAGCGGTAGAGAGTGGCGTTCTCGATAGCGATCCCAACGTATCCGGCGAGTGTCACCAGAAGTTCCACATCCACCGTGGAGAGGTAATCGCCATCCACGGTGCGGCTTACGCCCATATAGGCGATAGTGCGGCCGCGGACGGTGCAGGGCAGATAGTAAGTCAGATCGAGATCGGCGATGGTGCGCCGGATGGAGGCAGGCCAGGAACGGGAAACGGCATCGAGCTGATGGCGGGTCCGCTCAAAAAAGAGATATGACTCCGGAAGCTTCCAGTTCAGAAAGCTGAGATCCAACTCGTAGTCCACATGGGCAAGGCGCGAATTCGGTCCAATGCATTTCTTCAACCGGAACGCCGCATTGGCAGAGGAAACCTGCGGGGCTTCCGAACCGTTGCCATTGCGCTCGGCTGCGGATTTTTCGGGGGATTTTTCGCCCCCCGGTTCTTCCGCCAAAAAGAACGCCAGGTGGCTGATCGCCAGGGTGTGGAGCAGACGCTCGCCCACCAGGTAAAGCATGGCGTCGAGATCGGTTTCTGAACTCAACTCGCGGGCAAATTCAATCAGAGTGCGGCGGTAGTCGTACTGATCGCGATAGAAGAACTTGTCGAGGCGCTCCTGAATCCAGTTGCGAATCGGCTGGAACAGAAAGGCAGTGATCAGCATGACGGTAATCAGGCCGGTGTTGCCCAAATCCTTGAAGTTTTTCTGCACCAGGCTGCCGAGCGAAAATACGATCCCGTAAAATGCAGCCAGAACACAAACAGTTGCCAATGTGTACGCATAGCCGCGGCGGAAAAGGATATCGACATCCATCAAGCGGTAACGCATGATGGCGTAGGCCAGTGTGAGCGGGATCAGCGCCAGCGAGAGTACAGACATCTTCAAGTACTCATTGGGTGTGGCGCCAAGCGCATAGGGGGTCATGTAGAGAATGGCGAAGGGCAGGATGCCGCAGAGCGTGCCGTTGCGCAGCCACTTCAATTGCTGGCGGACGATCGGATCGTCCACTTTGCGATGGCGGAAGGAGAGGACAATGCCGCCGATAAGATAAGGCACTGTGGAGAGGACCACCCAGATTCGGTCGAGAGTCCAGCGAACCTCCACCAACGGAAAAGACGCAGACAGGATGCCGGAAGCGAACCCCAGGTATGCCGCAAACAACGCCACGGCCGGGACGTAAAAGACGACCGCTCTAGCCGGGCGCGCCAGCCATTTTCCCGGTTCGGGAAAGGTCAAGCAGAAGTGCAGAAAGATGGCGGGAGCGGCTAGGCCGGCTGCCAGGTTGCCAAAGTAAATCACCTTGTCGAAGGCATTCAATTGGCCGGTGTAGTGGAAGCAGAAAAAAATGAAAGAAGCCAGGCACAGGATATAGAAGTGCAACGCTTTGTGGGCAGTGCCCCGCCTGAAGTAGACAAACAATCCGATCAGAAGGTACGCAGCGCCTACGAGGTACTCGTAAAGGAGAGCTTTGTCAAAGGGGACCTCGCCGATAAAGACGTTCGCCTCGAAATCTACGCCGCCCCTGGAAGCAGAGTAAGTTGCTTTTTTCCAAGCCCCCAAGCTGGCCAGCACCTTCGTCGCATCGAGGGCTTTCTGGATGGGGACGCCGTCAATTAGTTTCAGGCGGTCGCCTTGATGGAGGCCCGCCTTCGCCCCGGGGCTACCTGTCGGAACGCTTAGTGCTTCGACGCCGCCATCCCGATCCACCCAAATAATCCCGTCTTCGGGAAGGTGGAACCGGCGCAGTTGCTGAAAGTTCACCAGCGCCGCAGCGGCGGCGGCAATGGTCAGCAGCGTCAAGATAGCTGTCGAAAGCTGGAACTTCAGTTCCTGGAACATGGCGCCACAACGAGAACTTCAGCGAGACATCAGGCACTACGACCCGGAGCACGTTTCGTGCCGGGTAGAAGATCCCCTTCTCTGTTCAGATTACCTGTTTTTTCTGCTACTTACAATCTAATCTCCAGACCCCCGATCCGCTTTTTGGGAACGCCACTACCGGGAAGTGTAGGGTCTCCAAAATCGCCTCCCCGGCACAGTAAGCACTGGGACAACTGAGCGGATTCCAAAAGCCTCAATCCTTGCGCATAGGAGCTACAGTACCACACGGTAAGAAATGTGCATGCTGTACACTAATTAAGCGGTGAGGAAAGGTCCTCTGGATCCTAATTTAGCGGCTGCCCTCACCGAGAGCTATATGACTGAAATTCCGGATACTTACGTCCGCGTCTCTAGACGCCCGGCGGATGTGGAAGACTGCATCGATATCCTGCGCCGTTACGGGTCGTGGATACTGGGACTCACGTTCGCCGGTTTGGTCGCGGCGGTGGTAACGGCATTTCTATGGCCGGACACCTATGTTTCTTCGGCGGTGATGCGCATTACGCCAAAGCAGGTGCCCCACACGTCGGAGCCAACCCGGCTGGCCTTCGTTGGTATGGGTACTGCCGCCGGCCTAATCTTGGGCATCGTGCTGGCCGGGGTCAAAGAAATAAAAAATACTACCCTGAAGAACCTGAAAGACGTGCAGGCATACACGAACCTTCCGGTTTTAGGCAGCATTCCGCTGCTCGAAAACCCGCTCCTGGTGCGGCGGAAGCGGCGTCTGTTCTGGCTGGCATGGTCGGCCGCGATCATTATTGGGATCGCGGCGATGAGTGGGTCTATGTTCTATTACTATTCCCGCATTTAATAATCACTGCCGTGGAGACCTCATGAGCCGTGTAAATGACGCATTCCGCCGGTCCGGGGGAGATAGCTCTTCGCGCCCAGAGCAGCAACCCCAGCCGGTTAGCGTGGGGCAGGCGCTTCCGCCTGCCAAACCGGCCCTGAATGGCACGAACGGTATCGCCCCGGTTCCTGCGCGCGTGGCGCTTCATCCGCAGATGCTCCAATCAGCAAAGGCGCTCCCTTACCACCCTGCTCCCGAATCCCATCTTCTGGACCTGGAAAATTCGCTCGAGACTCCAGCCGAGGAATTTCGCACGCTGCGGATTCGTCTGAACCACCTACAGACCTTGCAGCCGCTGCACACAGTCATAGTGACCAGCCCATCACCGGCGGAGGGAAAGACCTTTACCGCAGTAAACCTGGCCATCGCGCAAGCGCGACTGGCGGAGCACTCCGTTTTGGTGGGCGATTTCGACCTGCGCCGTCCCGTGGTTCACAACCTGTTCCAGATCGACCGCGCCCCCGGCTTGACCGATTATCTCCAGGGCCAATGTGAATTTTCCGAAGCATTGCGCCGCATTGAGGGACTGAATCTCTATGTTCTCCCGGCAGGGAGTGCCGTGAAGAATCCACTTGAGGTTTTGAACACCCGCCACGCCAAGCTGTTCTTTGAGGAGCTTCCGCGCATCTTCGATTGGGCTATTTTTGATACGCCGCCGCTGCTGTTCAGCGCGGACGCAAATCTATTAGCCACGTTGGCCGATGGCACAATCCTGGTGGTAAGGATCGGTACGACCACCTTCGACAATGTAACTCGCGCGGTGCAGTCGCTGTGCGAGAACAACGTGCTGGGGATCGTCGCTAATGGTGCGCGGGCCTCGAAATTGTACAGCAAGTACGCGTATTACTATCCGAGGGAGGAAGCGGAATAAACGGAGCCAACGCTTAAGTGGAGCGGCGTATTTTTCGGCTTCTCCTTTAGATCCAATGCGTGTGCCTTTTCCCACCGCTTCGATCTAAGCGGCGTTTTCAGGCTGGGCTCACCCAAACCTTAGCGCCGGCTGTCCGTTCCAGATGAACAGCGGCCCCGCCGGCTTTGAGCGCGATCTCTTCACCCACCGCAACCACCTCAAGGCACACGCCCGGTCGAATGCCTTTTGCGTCCAAGTATTCGAGAAATGCCGCGTCGCGTTCGAATACGCTGGCCACTTGCACGCACTCGCGGCCGAGCGCCTCTTCGAGCGGTTTCAGGCCGCGACCACGCCGTTCGCGCGGCGAATCCATGACCAGGTTGCCGTGGGGGCAAAGGCAGGAGTTTCCCAACTTTTCCGCCAGTTTCCGTTCGAAATCGTCGGAAACGGCATGTTCGAGCGCCTCGGCCTCCTCGTGCACCTTGTACCATTCCAGGCAGAAGATTTCGGCCAGCATGCGCTCAATCAGGTGATGGCGGTACAGGAGCCGGTTGGCGATTTCCCAGCCGCTCGGGCTAAGAGTAATGCGTGCTCCTGCATGCACCTGGATCAGGCCGTCGCGCTTCAACCGTTTGATGGCCATGGTCACGGCCGGAGCAGAGACGTGGAGCCAACGGCTTAAAGTCACTGGCTTGACGTTTTCCCCTTCCGATTCGGCCTCCGCGATGGCTTTGAGATAGTTCTCTTTCGAGATGGTGATGCGCACGCTCGCTTCGATTGTATAACGACCTGCTGCGCCGCCTGCCGCCGCCCGCGGATCCGGTCAGGTGACGTGCTCCTCAGGAAGCTGCAGCCAATCCTGCTACCAGTTCAGGCATCTCGATTTCAATGCGGGTGCCGCGCCCCGGCTCGCTATCGATCCACATGCGGTAGCCATCTCCGAACAACACCTTCAGCCGCTCGTTGACATTGCTCACGCCGATGCCGTGTTCGAGCAGCGTGGGCAGGCGGGCTTCGGGAATGCCTGCGCCATCGTCTTCCACCGAAACCACCAACTTCGCATCGCGGCGGCGCGTGCGAATGCTGATGGTCCCTCCCTCCACCTTGCTGCTCAATCCGTGCTTGATGGAATTTTCTACCAGCGGCTGCAAGAGCATGCTGGGCACGAGCAGGTCGAGCGTCTCGTTTTCCACGTCCGTTTCGAGGCGCAGTTTATCGCCGAAACGCATCAGTTCGATCGAAAGATAGTCCTGGATAAAGCTCAGCTCCTCCCGCAAAGGGCTGAAGTTTTCATGCTTGCGCAGCAGCCGCCGCAGGACTCGCGACAAATTCAGCACCATCACCCGCGCCTGGGCCGGATCTGTACGAATTAATGAGGAAACCGAGTTCAGCGTGTTGAACAGGAAATGAGGATTGATCTGGCTGGTCAGCGCCGCCAGCCGCGCCTCCACCAGCAGCCGCTTCTGCTCTTCCAGTTTCTTTTCGGTGCGCGTGTGGTCCCAGATTTTCACCGGAATCAACACCGCGAACAGGGCGGCCGCGTAGAGCGCCACGTAGGTGAGCGGATGAGGTTGATGAGAAGCCGGCGCGAGGCGGAACAGCTCCGTTTGTCGGAATGAAGTCAGCTCGGAAAGGTGCTGTCGCACGAATTCTGCGGTGAGGATCGCGGCCAGTAGCGACAGGTGAAAGGCCGCCCTGCGAGGATTCTGGTTCTCTTTCAAAAAGCGGTAGATGGAAAGGTCCGGAAAGGGCGACATCCGCCAGATATCTTCTGGATCGGGAGCCAGGTCGCGTAGCAGGCCTCCCAACACGCCCATGGCCGCCAGAGCCGGCATGGTCAGGTGCTCATGCTTGATGAACGCAGGTAGCGAAATGAGAACCCCCGAAAGCAGGCCAGTGACGTACCCGCCCAAAAGCCCGGCCAGAAGACTGCCTTCGAGTCCAAGATCCGCGGCGGCGTAACTAGGGCTGAGGACCCGCGTGGCAACGCTTGCCCCAAAAACTGCGGAAAGCCACAACGCCAGAACCACCCGTTGCTTCAGCGTCCGGCTATCCTGCAGGAGTACCGCCTGGAACGCACGAAAGCGCGCCAGAATGCTGGCGATCGAAGCCACCACACCCAGCTTCACCAGCAATTGGATCAGGAAGGAGGGCTGCACTTCTGCGATCATGCTTTAACTTCCTTCATAACCCTTTGCAAGCCATTATAATGAAAGGATCAGCGCCCCAGACACACAACTCGTGGACGGCTCTTCCTGGCGGATTGAAAAGGTAGCCGAAGCCGATTTCCCCACCGAATTCGGGTATTTCCGGATCTTCGGGTTTCGCGGCATCGCGTGCGGCGAGGTGGAAGAGGCTGTTGCTCTGCGCACGGGCGATCTTTCCGGCGACCCGCCGCCGCTGGTCCGCATCCACTCCCAGTGCCTTACCGGCGACGTATTTCACAGCCTGCGCTGCGATTGCCGGGCTCAACTGGAAATTGCTCTTAAGCACATTGCGCAGGAAGGCCGGGGTCTCGTGATCTACGAGCACCAGGAGGGCCGCGGCATCGGCCTTTTGAACAAATTGCGCGCATACGAACTACAGGATCAGGGCGCCGACACGGTGGAAGCCAACCAGCGGCTCGGCTTTGAAACGGACCTCCGCAGCTATAAGCTCCCCGCGGCCATCCTCGGTTACTTCGGTCTCGAAGCCGTTCGCCTGCTCTCC
>DATBID010000410.1:0-3652 GCA_036557125.1 Bryobacteraceae bacterium
GTTGACGGTCGGATTCGTGCGACGGTACAGTAGAAATGTTCATCTTCTTTCCGGCCAGCCTAAGTCCCCATCGTCTAGCCCGGCCTAGGACATCGCCCTTTCACGGCGGTAACGGGGGTTCGAATCCCCCTGGGGACGCCACTACCTACTGGCACGGCTCGTAAGGTGCGTGCACATAGTTTTTCGACGATCTGGTCCGCCAACGCATCCCCAGATTCCTCTTCGACACATCGGTAGCGGATCCCGCAACCCCTCTCCGCTCGAGTCGGCCGCTATAGCATGGCCTGAATGAAGGTAAGGTCTTGGAGGAAGAACTTCCGCTCTTCGGCCCGCACCAGCGGCGGGATCGCCGCTTCCCCCAATTCCCGGATCGTTTTGCCGGGAACCGGATTACCCCTCCAATAAAGAGCAATGTCGCGTTCTTTTTCGGGCAGCGGCAGCGAGAGCCATTCGACAAAGAACGTGTAATGCCACTTCGCCAATGCCTGGTCGGTTTCCGATGCCCGGAAGCGTTCTGGAAGACCGAGATCGTAGCGGCTCGTCTGGGGATTCCATAGGTTCGCAATATAGATTAACCGGCCAAAGAGTGACGCGGGTTGAATCACGAGCTCGTACAATTCGACAAGTGGATTGCCTGCCTCTGCCATGAAGTTTGGAAAACGGACCACGGAGCCCCTGCCAGCACTTCAAGGATAGTGCGTCAAGGCGATTCTGCGCTAGTCGCAGAAGACACTGGAAATTGGGGTAACCGCGCACCGAGAGGGTGTCACGCTAGACACCCACGAGGATCGTGCTTTGCCTCAAGCAGCAGGTCAGGATTGTGACCCGAGTCATGCGAGCTCATCCCCAACCGGCCGCTGCGCTACCTACCTCCGTCGCAAGGCATCGCGCAGCGCGGCAATCGCGGAGATGCACTCCGACGATGCGCGGCCGAACTCGCCAGTGAGGGAGTCGAGCATCTCACGCGCCTTCGCCGCCGAACCCGAACGCACCTTCTGCACGACATTCGCCCCGGCCGCGTGAAACTTCGCATGCATCGATTTCAGTTTTTCGTATTCGCTGCACCCCGCGTGTCTGGATCCTTCTCCGTGGATCCATTTGCCCAGATCGCAGCGGTCGTCCGCGCCAATCGTCTCGGCATCTAAATCTTCCGTGGGCGTTTCGATGAATTTCCTAAATCGCGTCTTCCATCGGCTGTGCGCCAGGATCATCTCATCAAAATTCATGGCCAGCTGACATTCACCTCGTGACTTTTTTATCGGATGGATCCGGCGTTTCTTTAGGAACCACCACCGCTCAAATTGGGCTGGTGTTCTGCAGCCTTCCCCGGATCCATCTCTCCGCTACTCGGGGACGCCGACCGCCCTGGCTGCCGGCGCCAGTTTCCTGCCCGACTTGGCGTATATCTGGTGGACCGAAAGCGCCAATCCCATTCCATCGCTCCTGCCCGCCAACCGGGCGCATAATCGCGAGAACCCGACCTACAATCCGGCCGCCGGCTCCGCGCCTGCCCCCGGGGAATTGGCATGACTTTCTGGCGGCCATCCTGTCGCGTCCTCACTCGTCCCGTAAGCGGACACCCGTTCTCAAAACCGGACACCCTCTCCCAGTGGTGGCACAGTCTGCTCTCGCAGTTCCCAGCTGAACCCTGGAAGCGAAATTGCACCTCAGACCCGGCGATCATGGCCGAATTGCGTCTCCTTGCAAAACGCGCAGCGGCGGCAAGACTTGCCGCGCTCCTCTTGTGCGGCTCGTTGTTAGGCTCCGCCGCCGAAGTCTCGATCCAGACCCCGCCGCAGCGCCCGGTCGTGGGCCGCATGCTCACGCCATTTCATCTCGAGAAGCGCGTGGTCTCGACCGCGAAGTTGACCAACTCGCCGCGGCTGCAGGCTCTCGTTCGTGATGGCAAGCTCTACCTTTCGGTCGATGACGCGATCGCGCTCGTTCTCGAAAATAATCTCGACATCGCCGTCCAGCGCTTTAGCCCCGTGCTGGCGCGCGAGGTCATTCGCCGCACCGAAGGCGGCGGCCTCCTGCGCCAGATCGATACCCCAATCATCGCCGGCCCCACCAGCGTCAGCACCACGGGCGTCAGCATCAACGCCAACGGTCTCGCTGGCGGCGCCGGCATTGGGTCGGGCGGCGGCGTGGTCAGCTCCATCGGCCCCAACCCGCCCAACCTCGATCCCAACATTTCCGCCGTCGCTCAGTTCGGCCACACCACCACGCCGCAAACCAACACCCTGCTCAATCAGACCGCGGCCCTCATCAGCGACTACCGCTACTACCAGGCCGGATATTCCCAGGCCTTCCTTACTGGCACTTACATTCAATTCACCGCCGTCAGTTATCACAACCTCCTGAACAGCGTGGCCCCGCTCTACAACCCCGCTCTCATCGGATCTCTCGATTTCCAGGTGAGCCAGAACCTGCTGCTCGGCCTCAATAAGAGCGTCAACAATCGCTACATCCGCGTCGCCAAGAACAACCTGAAAGTCAGCGACCTGCAATTGAAACTGCAGATCGCCACCACCGTTTCGGCCGTCCTCAACCTCTATTGGGACCTCGTCGCCTTCCAGGATGCCGTCCGCATCAAGGAGCAGGCGCTCAAAACCGCCGAAGACCTCTACGAAGGCAATAAAAAGCAGGTTGCCATCGGTGCCCTGCCCTCGGTCGAGGTCACTCGCGCCGCCGCCGAGGTCTCGGCCAGCAAGGAAGATCTCCTTTTCGCGCAGACCAACGTCCAGCAGCAGGAGATCGTCCTCAAGAACGCTCTCAGCCGCAATGCGATGGAGGATGCCTGGTTGGACGACGTGCAGATCGTCCCCCTCGACCGCATCGAAGTCCCCACGTCGGACGAAATCCGCCCCGTGCAGGACCTGATCCAGGAGGCGATGACCAACCGCCTCGAAATCGCGCGCAGCAAGGTCGATCTCGATAGCCGCCAGATTCTCGCGCGTGGCGATCGCAATGGCTTGCTCCCCAACCTGCAGGCTTTCGCCGAATTGACCAATCATGCCTTGAGCGGCCCGTCGAATCCGCTGGCCGGCGGCTGCTCCTTCTGCGCTCCTCCGGACGCCTTCTTCATCGGCGGTGGCGGCAATGCCTTCGCGCAGATTTTTCGCCGCAACTTCCCCGATTATTCGGCCGGCTTCTCGCTCACGATTCCCATTCGCAACCGCTCCGCCCAAGCCGATTACGTGACCGACCTTCTACAGCTGCGTCAGACCGAGTTGCAGCTGCAGCGCGCCGAAAACCAGGTCCGCGTGGATGTGAAGACCGCCGTGATCGGCCTCCAGCAGGCCCGTGCCCGGTATCAGGCCGCACTCGACGCGCGAATGCTGGCTGAGCAGAGTCTCACCAATGAGCAGCGCAAGTTCCAATTCGGCGTGTCCACCGTCCCCCTCGTCATTCAAGCGCAGAAAGACCTCGCTGCCGATCAGGATGCCGAGGTGCAGAGTCTCGCCAACTACACGCACGCCCGCATTGCGTTCGATCTGGCCCTGGGACGCACCCTCGACGTCAATCACATCTCGCTCGACGAAGCCTCCGAAGGCCGTGTGGAGCGCCAGTCGGTCATCCCCGCTTCCGCCCTTCCGGAGAAATCCAAATGAACTGGCGTGATCTCCTCTTGCCGCTGCTGTGTGGCGCT
>DATBID010000411.1:0-22235 GCA_036557125.1 Bryobacteraceae bacterium
CGGGCTACCTCCCAGCCCGCCGCGCGGCGCGCATTGATCCCATGGCAGCCCTCCGCCATGAGTAAACCGCTTTGGACTCCCGCGGGCGATTAACTGCGAGCGGGCCCAGCGTTCGTCGTAACTCGTGCTATAAATGGTCAAGACTCGCCTGTAATCGACCGGCCACGGACGAATCGCGGGGAGTTACACAAACGGTCTCGTGGACTGAAACGATGTCGAAAGCACATTCGGGCGCTTCTCGCGAACCGCTAACCGGCCGCTCGTTTACTATTGAAGAACACTCAACGGAGGACCGGGTCGTGCACAGCCGGGCGCATCTTTAACGCGCTGGCCGAAGGCGGAATCGTGACCCACTCCTTCAGGAGAGATTTTTGGTCGCCTGCGACGGCCGGTAGTTGTCATGGAATTCGAATGGGACTCTGCCAAAGGCGAATCCAACCTAGAAAAGCACGGCGTAAGTTTTGCAGAAGCCATAACTGTCTTCGGAGACCCGCTGGAGGTGACGATCCCCGATCCGGATCACTCCGAAGGCGAATTCCGTTTTCTAAGCCTCGGACGCTCCGCGCGGGGCCGGTTACTGGTGGTGGCGTATACTGAACGCGAGGGGCGTATTCGCCCTATCAGCGCGCGAGAAGCTGCGCCAAAGGAGCGGAGAAACTATGAGTCCGGGCAATCCTCCTGAAGACGACAAAATGAGACCCGAGTACGATTTCTCCGCCGGAGTACGGGGAAAGCATCACGAGCAGTACAAGGCCGGCACCAACGTTGTATTTCTCGATTCCGATGTCGCGGAAGTCTTTAAGGATTCCGAGTCCGTCAATCGGGCGCTCCGGCTGCTCCTAGAGCTCGCCAGCCAGATGCCGCCGAATCGGGCAGCGTAACCCTACGTGAGCCGTGCTATAACTGGTCAAGACTCGCCTATGACTGTTCGCTAAGAGGCAAGGGTCGGCCTCTCAAGACGACTCCATTCCTCGTGAGGTGTGGTGTGTCCTTTTGGAGCGAACAGAAATGGTTTTGGAGCAAATTGGAGCGGACGCGCGTGTCCGCGAACTCTTCCAGCGCAGCGCAACTGCAGGAACCGAATTGGCGCGTGTCTCATTTTCTTCGCATGAACTGTATCGAGTCATCGTGGATGGGCCAGACGAGGACTGCGAAGCATCTTTGACGGGCCGCTTACGCCTGACGGATACTCTGCCGACAGTTGGCGATTGGGTAGTCGCACGGCCCGTAGATACGGCATTCGTTCTAATCGAAGCGGTTCTGCCGAGGCGGACTCAGTTTTCCAGGCGCAGCGCCGGAACGGCATTTGCCGAACAAGTTATAGCCGCCAACATCGATGTGGCAATGATCGTCTGCGGCTTGGATGCCGACTTCAATCCACGGCGGCTCGAACGTTACCTGGTCCTTGCTCGGGAGAGCGGAGCGGAACCGGTAATCGTTCTGAACAAGGCCGATCTCTGCAACACAATCGGAGAATCGATTGCAGTTGTTACCAGGATTGCCGGTGGGTCGCAGATCGTTCTCCTCAGCGCGATTGGGAGTGTGGCGCCGGTGGCCAATATCGTGAGCGGCTGGACCGTGGCGCTCTTGGGATCATCGGGCGCGGGAAAGTCAACTATTGCCAATCAACTGCTCGGATATCAAAGGCAAGCGACCAGGGCAGTCAGGCTCGATGATTCGCGCGGCCGTCACACCACAACCAGTCGCATGCTTCTGCCCATGCCAGGTGGCGGTGCCATCATAGACAACCCTGGGATGCGGGAACTACAACTCTGGGCAGGCAAAGAAGCCGTGGACGATACTTTTGATGACATCGCCTTCTTTGCACGCCGGTGCAAATTCCCGGATTGCACGCACAAGACCGAGCCCGATTGCGCGGTCCGCGACGCGATCGGGGCAGGCCGAATCGATCCGGAGCGCTGGAGCAGTTATCAAAAGCTTCAAAGAGAGCTGCGGCATCAGCTTATCGAGCAGGATGCCCACGCCCGGAAAATCGAGAAAAGCCGTTGGAAGACGATCCACAAGTCACTTCGCGACCACCCGAAATACCGGCGTTGAACCGGCGCTCACACCCCGACCTGCTCCTCCACTTTCGGTTCTTCTTTCTCCGCCGGCTGCTCCAGCAGCAGCTCCACAAACGCCTGCGCGGCGCGATTCAGCTTTTTGCGCTTGCGATGGACGACACCGACTGGCCGCACCAACTCGGGCGCGTGCAGTTTGACCGCCACCATCCGCCCTTGCGCGATCTCCGCCTGCATGGTCCGCGCCGGCAGGATGCTGATCCCCGTGCCCAGCACAACTGCCTCTTTGATCGTATGGATGTTGTCGAAGTGCATCGCCAGATTCACTTCCACGCCCTGCGCTTTGAAGAAGCGGTCGAGTTCGCGGCGGATGGAAAGGTCTTCGTCGAAGCCCACAAATGTCTGCCCGTTGAGATCGGCAGGGTATACCTCGCTTCGCGCGGCGAACGGGTGGGTGGGGGCTACAGCCACCTGCATCTCTTCATCCCGCCAGGGGATCGCCGCAATTTCGCGGCTGGCCTGCGGGTAACTCACCAGGCCGAGATCGGCCGTGTCGTTCAGCACCGCCTCATATACTTTCTCCGGCCTCACATATTCCACTTGGATTTGCACCGCCGGATACCGCGCCGCGAAAGCTTCCTGCAGCCGGCTCATTTCGCTTAGTCCGATCGAGTAAATAGAAGCTACACGTAGGGTCCCTTCCACCTGCCGCTTCACGGTTTCCAATTCACGGCCCAACTCCTCTTCCCGACGCAGGACGTCACGGCAGAAATCGTAATAGATCTTACCGGCTGGCGTGATTTCCAAGGGCCGTTTGCTGCGGTCGAACAGGACCACTCCCAGGCGCCGTTCCACCTCCTGAACGTGCTGGCTGGCCGCTGATTGACTTACTCCC
Source organism: Bryobacteraceae bacterium (assembly GCA_036557125.1). GTDB lineage: Bacteria > Acidobacteriota > Terriglobia > Bryobacterales > Bryobacteraceae > PSRJ01. The sequence goes on from DATBID010000411.1 coordinate 2,917, forward strand.
GAGTGGGCCGCCCCTCTGCTCATGCTTCGAGTCGCCGCAATCTCTTTGAAAAGTCTCAGATCCCAGAAGGGCACGAGACAAGCATAGCATAAGCTAGGCTAATTTCAAGACGCTTAAAATTATTATTGTCTAATACTGCCAAAATTGCTACACTAGGCCAATCCAGGAGAAAACGATGAGCGATGCCCGTGTCCATAATGGCCTTCCCGAACCACAAGGCCTGTATCATCCTAGCCTCGAACACGACGCGTGCGGCATCGGCTTCGTGGCCAGTGTGAAAGGTCACAAATCTCGCGACATTATCTTAAAAGGTATTCAGGTCTTAATTAACCTGACTCACCGCGGCGCTTGCGGCTGCGATCCGGAAACCGGCGATGGCGCGGGAGTGCTCATCCAGATCCCGCATGCGTTTTTCGCGGGCGAATGCCGCAAGCTTGGCTTCACTCTTCCCGCGGCCGGCGAATATGGCGTCGGAATGGTATTTCTGCCGGTTGACCGCCAGGAACGTCTGCTGTGCGAAGGGATTGTGGAACGGGTTGTCCGGGAGGAGGGCCTCCAGGTCCTGGGATGGCGTGACACGCCGATCGATGGCACTGCTATCGGCCGCATAGCGCGGGGCTCGCAGCCTTATATTGAGCAGGTCTTCGTTAGCCGCGCCAAAGGCATGGGCGAAGACGACCTCGAACGCAAGCTGTACGTCGTCCGCAAACGCGTGGAAGCGGAAATCGCCACCTCCGATCTGGAAGACAAGAGCTTCTTTTATATCCCTTCGCTTTCCGCGCGAACCATCGTTTACAAAGGCCTGCTGCTCGCGCCGCAGATTGCCAACTTCTACCCCGAATTGAGCGAGCCGGAAGTGGTGAGCGCGCTGTGCCTGGTCCATCAGCGTTTCTCCACCAATACTTTCCCGACATGGCAGTTGGCGCATCCTTTCCGCTATATCGCGCACAACGGAGAGATTAATACGCTCAAGGGCAACGTGAACTGGATGCACGCGCGCCAGTCGGTGCTGGCTTCGCCGCTATTCGGGCCGGACATAAAGAAGCTGTTTCCGATCATTCAGCCGGGCGGCAGCGATTCAGCCGCGTTCGATAACGCGCTGGAACTCCTGGTCATGGCCGGGCGTCCGATCGAGCATGCCATGGCTATGCTGATTCCCGAAGCGTGGGCCAGCAATCCTCACATGCATCCGGAAAAGAAGGCGTTTTACGAATACCATGCCTCCTTGATGGAACCCTGGGATGGCCCGGCTGCCATCGCCTTCACCGATGGCCGCGTGATTGGCGCGACTCTCGATCGCAACGGTCTGCGCCCCGCTCGCTACCTGGTTACGCATGACGACCTGATCGTCATGGCTTCGGAAACGGGCGTGCTGCCCATCAAACCGGAGAACGTGAAACACAAAGGCCGCCTGCAGCCCGGCAAGATGCTGCTGGTCGATACAGTCGCCGGCCGCATCATCTCTGATAAAGAACTGAAGAAGGGGCTCTATAGCCGCAATCCTTATCGGACCTGGCTGGCCGAAAACCAGATCACGCTCGAACAGCTTCCCGAGCCGCCCCGCGCGCACGGCACCGATCACGAAACCATCCTCTGCCGCCAACGCGCTTTCGGTTACACCGATGAGGACATGCGCATGATCCTGGGGCCTATGGCGGAGAAGGGCGAGGAGCCGATCGGGTCAATGGGCACCGACACGCCCCTGGCTTGCCTATCCGACAAGCCGCAGCCGCTGTTCAATTACTTCAAGCAACTCTTCGCGCAAGTCACCAACCCTCCCATCGATCCTATTCGCGAAGAGATGGTGATGTCGCTCATCAGCTATATCGGCACGGAGCGCAATATTCTGGCGGAAACCCCGCAGCACTGTCATACGCTGCGGCTTTCGCACCCGATTCTGACCAACAAGCATCTCGAAAAGCTGCGGCGAGTTTCCCGCGGCGATTTCCTCGCTACCACGCTTCCCATGCTGTTTCCCGTGGAGGAAGGCGCGCGGGGTCTGGAGCGCGCGCTCGATTCGTTATGCCGCCGCGCTTCGCTCGCCATTAAGTCAGGCTACACGCTGCTCATTCTTTCCGACCGCGGCATTGATCAAGACTACGCCCCCATCCCCAGCTTGCTGGCCCTGACCGCCGTGCACAATCATCTGGTTCGGGAAGAGACTCGGACGCAAGTAGCGTTGATTATCGAATCCGGCGAGCCGCGCGAGGTCATGCACTTCGCCCTCCTGATCGGTTATGGGGCCAGCGCCATTAATCCTTATCTCGCCATCGAGACGCTCGAAGACATGGTGATGCGCGGACTGCTGCCCGCTCCCATGACTTTCGAAAAGGCGCTCCTGAATTTCAAGAAAGCTGTCAATAAGGGCCTTCTGAAAACGTTCTCCAAGATGGGCATCTCCACCTTGCAGAGTTATCGCGGCGCGCAAGTGTTCGAAGCTATCGGATTGAATAAAACCCTGGTCGACAAATATTTCACCGGTACGGTTTCCCGCATCGAAGGCGTCGGCCTCGATGTGCTTGCGCACGAAGCCGTCGCCAAGCACCGTCACGCATTCCAGCCGATCACCGAATCACATACCGAACTGGCCGTTGGTGGTAATTATCAATACCGGGCGCGCGGCGAATATCATCTGTTCAATCCGCAGACTATCTCCAGGCTGCAGCACGCCGTCCAGCAAAACAACCCGCAAACCTTCCAGGAATACACGGATCTGATCGACAAGCAGAACAAGCAGCTTTGCACCTTGCGCGGCTTGCTCGAAATCAAGAAGCCCGATCAGCCGATTCCGCTCGAAGAAGTGGAACCCGCCAAAGAGATCGTAAAGCGCTTCGCCACAGGCGCCATGTCGTTTGGCTCGATTTCCAAAGAGGCGCACGAAACGCTCGCGATTGCCATGAACCGCATCGGCGGCAGGTCGAACACCGGCGAGGGCGGGGAAGACGAACGCCGCTTCGCTCCCGATTCTAATGGAGATTTGCGCCGCAGCGCCGTCAAACAAGTGGCCTCCGCGCGTTTTGGTGTTACCACCAATTACCTGGTGAATGCCGACGAGTTGCAGATCAAGATGGCCCAGGGGGCTAAGCCCGGCGAAGGCGGCCAACTCCCCGGGCATAAAGTAGATGAGGAAATCGCGCGCGTGCGCCACTCCATCCCCGGCGTCGGGCTGATTTCCCCGCCGCCCCATCACGATATTTACTCCATCGAAGATTTGGCGCAGCTCATTTACGATTTAAAGAATGCCAATCCGAAGGCCCGCATCTCGGTCAAGCTGGTGGCGGAAGTAGGCGTGGGTACCGTTGCCGCCGGCGTTTCCAAAGCGCACGCCGATGTCGTCCTGATTTCCGGTGATAGCGGGGGCACCGGCGCTTCTCCGCTCAGTTCCATCAAGCACGCCGGCGTCCCCTGGGAACTGGGCCTCGCCGAAACGCAGCAGGTGCTGGTGATGAATGATCTGCGCGGGCGCATCCGCGTGCAGACCGATGGCAAGCTGCAAACGGGCCGCGACGTGACCATTGCCGCTCTCCTCGGCGCAGAGGAGTTTGGCTTCTCCACCGCGCCGCTCATTTCCATGGGCTGCATCATGATGCGCAAGTGTCACCTGAATACTTGCCCTGTGGGCATCGCGACGCAAGACAAGGAACTGCGCAAGAAATTCCACGGCAAGCCTGAGCACGTCATTAACTTCTTCTTCTTCATCGCCGAGCAAGTTCGCCAGTACATGGCCCAGATGGGTTTCCGCCGCTTTGACGACATGGTGGGCCGCGTGGATATGCTGGATGCGCGCGTAGCTATTGATCACTGGAAAGCGAAAGGGATTGACCTCTCCATGCTTCTCTACAATCCGCCCACGCCCAGCCGCATCGCCCGCCGCTGCATCGAGGCGCAGGACCACGGTTTGAGCCAGGCGCTCGATTACACCATGATCGGCCACGCGCTCGAAACTCTCGAAAGCGGCACGCCGCTCAAAATCGAACTGCCGATCCGCAACGTCCACCGTACCGTGGGCGCCATGCTCTCCGGCGAAATCGCCCGCCGCTACGGTTCCGTCGGTCTGCCCGACGATACCATCCACTTCCGGTTCACCGGGTCGGCCGGTCAGAGTTTCGGCGCTTTTCTGGCCAAGGGTGTCACGCTTGAGCTCGAAGGCGATGCCAACGATTATGTAGGCAAGGGCCTCTCCGGAGGCAAGCTCGTCGTCTATCCGGCCCGCCAATCCAGCTTCCTTCCGGAAGAAAACATCTTGATTGGCAACGTGGTGCTCTACGGCGCCACTAGCGGCGAAGCGTATTTCAATGGCAAGGCCGGCGAACGGTTCGCCGTTCGTAATTCCGGCGCGACGGCCGTTGTCGAAGGCCTGGGCGATCATGGCTGCGAGTACATGACTAAGGGCACAGTCGTCGTGCTGGGCAAAACCGGCCGCAACTTCGCCGCAGGCATGAGCGGAGGCATCGCTTTCGTTCTCGACGAAGAGGGCGATTTCGCCGAGAAGCGTTGCAACACTGCCGCCGTAGATCTAGAACCCGTGGCCAACGGCGATGTCGACCTGCTTTACGAACTGATTTCCCGGCATGTGGCCGCCACCGGCAGCCCGCGCGCCAAATGGATTCTCGAAAACTGGCCCGACATGGTCGGCCAGTTCGTCAAAGTTTTCCCGCACGAATACAAGCGGGTTCTGGGGGTGCCGCGGTTGCTGGCGGCGACGGCGTGAAAAGGAGTATGGAGCCAGGAGCAAGGAGCAAGGAGACGGAACCCGCTGTGCGGTTATTCTGGCTCCTGACTCCTGGCTCCTGGCTCCTCTAATATGGGCAAACTTACTGGCTTCATGGAATACACGCGGGAGACGCCTCCACGGCGTCCGCCCGTCGAGCGGATCAACGACTGGTTCGAAGTTTATCTCCCTTTTCCGGAGGAGAAAGTCCGAATGCAGGGCGCGCGCTGCATGGATTGCGGCGTGCCCTTCTGCCATACCGGCTGTCCGCTCAACAACATCATTCCCGATTGGAATGACCTGGTGTACCGCGGCCGCTGGAACGAAGCCATCCGCCAGTTGCACGCCACCAACAATTTCCCCGAATTTACCGGGCGCATCTGCCCCGCGCCCTGCGAAGCCGCCTGTGTGCTGGGTATCAACGAGCCGCCGGTCACTATTAAGCAGATCGAAAAAACCATTGTGGATCGCGCCTTCGAGGAAGGCTACATCAAGCCTGAGCAGCCGGCGGTGCGCACGGGCAAGCGAGTCGCGGTCGTCGGCTCCGGACCAGCGGGCCTCGCTGCGGCCCAGCAACTCGCGCGCGCCGGCCATGGTGTCACCGTGTTTGATAAAGCCGACCGTATCGGCGGTCTGTTGCGCTACGGCATCCCCAATTTCAAAATGGAGAAGCACCTCATCGACCGTCGCCTCGAGCAGATACGCGCCGAGGGCGTCCGCTTCGAAGTGAACGCGCACGTAGGCGCCAATGTGCCGGTCGAAGATCTCCGCCGCGATTTTCATGCTATCCTGCTCGCCGGCGGCGCTGAGCAGCCGCGCAATTTGAATGTACCCGGCCGCGACCTGAAAGGCATTCATTTCGCCATGGACTTCCTTCCGCAGCAGAACCGCCGCTGCGAGGGCGACACAGTCCCTGACGAAATCGCTATCTTGGCCACCGGCAAACATGTGGTCATCATCGGCGGCGGCGACACCGGCGCGGATTGCCTCGGCACCAGTCACCGCCAGCGCCCGCTTTCCGTAACGCAATTCGAGCTCCTGCCGAGACCGCCCGAAGAGCGCTCGCCCTCTACACCCTGGCCGCTCTGGCCTATGCAGCTTCGCTCCGAGAGTTCGCACGAAGAAGGTGGCATCCGCGATTGGAGTGTCTCCACCACCCGATTCACCGGCGATGAGCACGGCAACGTGACGCAACTGCACGCCGTACGGGTTGGCCCTCCGCCGAAATTCGAGCCGATCCCAGGCACGGAATTCGCTATGGATGCCGGCCTGGTTCTGCTCGCCATGGGTTTTCTCGGTCCGGTCAGGAGCGGCATGATCGAGCAGCTCGGTCTCAAGCTCGACGCTCGCGGCAATGTGGCCACCGATGAAAACCACATGTCTTCCATGCCCGGCATCTTCGCGGCGGGCGATATGCGCCGCGGCCAGTCGCTCGTGGTCTGGGCGATTTCCGAAGGCCGGAAGGCCGCGCGGGCGGTGGATGTGTATTTGATGGGCGAGAGCAAGCTGACATGAACCTTGGCCCGGCGGCCTTCGCAATTACGATTGGTCTTGCCGGCGCCCTCTGCGCCCAAACTACAGTTACCCTTCTCACCTGCTCTCCCTCCCGTCTCCTCCCCGGCGAAAGCGCCACTTGCATGGTCAGTCTCAGCCAGGCGGCGCAGGCCGGCGGAACAGAAGTATTGCTGTCCAGCACTGGAAAATCGCTCATCTCCTCCGTCGCGTCATTGACCGTCCCTGCCGGCGGTACATCAGCCACGTTTACAGTGACCGCCGCCTCCTCAGCGGATGAGACGGCGGTACTCACCGCCACCGCTTTACATTCCGTCTCATTAAGCTGGAATGCGAGCCAGTCGCCGAATCTCTCGTATTACAACCTCTACCGCGGCATTGTCTCTGGCGGCCCTTATCCTGTTGTCACTGCTGTCGGACCAGTTACTACTTACACGGATTCCAATGTACAAGCCGGCCAGACTTACTATTACGTAGTCACTGCAGTCGATGCTATTGGCGCCGAGAGCACTTATTCCAATGAAGCTGCAGCCACTTTGCCCGGTGCGGCGCCGCGAACCGTCGAGCTCAGCTTGTGTCCGTCCCCGCAAACCGGGATCAGGGTTCTTCGGAGATGTGGTGTCGCTCCTGCCGGCGCTGGCCGGCACGGTAACTAATCCTCACACCTTCACCATTGCCACGGAAATAGATGACGGCGCTGCAGGTTCGCTTTGAAATCCGGCCAGAATTCCGGAAACAGGTTGGCGAATCCGGAGCCAGCCAGGCTGGTCCCAAAATGAATCGCCGTCGCTCCTCCCGAGCGGCTCGGCGGCGGATAGTAAACATTCGAAAATCCGGCACTCATGGCCGTGCCCGTCACATTTGCCCAATTGAAAGTGTTTCCGCCGCGGTCGGATTGGGTAACCAACGCGCGGCTGATGGCGTAACCCACCCGCTTCCAGAACCCTCCATAGCCAGGCCCTCTTCGCATGTAGATCGTGTTTTGATGAAACGCGGAAGCCATCAGGAAATCGCCGAAGAAGTTCTGGGTGGCGATATCCGCGGTTGAGGCTCCGAAGCGTTCCGCGAACGCGCTGGCTCCGGCGCCGTATTTCGGATCGGATCCGCTTGCTTGCGAGATACCTGCGGTGAGTGCGCCCGCCATAGGTGTAAGCGGTCTGAACGTCTCGCTGGCAAAGTGGCGCCAGTTGCGCGACACCCTCGACGAACTCCCGGTTAATGGCGGCGAAGCCAATGGCGCCGGTGCTGGAGCCGCGGGCGAGGCTGTTGGCGACGGAGGCGCCGAGCCGTTTGCGGGGTCCTGCGCAAATCCGCACATTCCGATACACAAACCCGCACATACCACCACTCCCGTGCGATTCATCGTGCCCTGGTAGTGTGCAATCGATGAGCCAGCCGGCTTCCGGAAGTGTGAAGCTCCGCGCAATAATAAGAACGTGCAAAACATTCTTTCCATCCTCTGTTTTCTCGCCGGCTTTGCCCTGGCTTGGCTGATCCTGCGCGGCCGAAGTCAGGAGCTGGCAAACACTTTTCGCGCTGTTTCCGCCGATGCCCTGGCGCGCAACAATCAAACCTTCCTCGACCTCGCCAAAACCTCCCTGGCGCAAACTCAGGAAGCCGCGCGCGGGGAATTGGAAAAGCGCCAGCAGGCCATCGCGGAGCTGGTCACTCCCGTCCGCGCCTCGCTCGATCAAGTCGATTCCAAGATTCAGCAATTAGAAAAAGCTCGTGCCGGCGCTTACGCGGCGCTCACCCAGCAGGTGCGCAGCCTCATCGACACTCAAGAGCAACTCCGCACCGAAACCAGTCGCCTGGTTACCGCACTGCGCACTCCCGGCGTCCGCGGGCATTGGGGTGAAGTCCAGTTGCGCCGCGTGGTGGAAATGGCGGGCATGCTGGAATACTGCGATTTCCTGAGCCAGCCTACCCTGGAATCGGAAGATGGCCGCCTGCGTCCCGATCTGCTGGTACGCCTGCCCGCCGGGAAGACTATCGTGGTCGACGCCAAAACGCCGCTCGACGCCTATCTACAGGCCATCGACGCCGATGACGAAGCCACCCGCAAGGCTCGCCTCGCCGGCCATGCCCGTCAGGTCCGCGTCCACATGGCGGCGCTCGCCCGCAAATCCTACTGGGAGCAGTTCGATCAGGCGCCGGAATTCGCCGTGATGTTTCTGCCCGGAGAGTGCTTCTTCAGCGCCGCTCTTGAGAACGACCCGTCACTCATCGAAGCCGGCGTTGGGCAGAACGTCATTCTTGCCACGCCCACCACTTTGATCGCGCTGCTGCGCGCCGTCGCCTACGGCTGGCGGCAGGAAAAGCTCGCCGAAAACGCCGCCCAAATCAGCGTGCTCGGCCGCGATCTCTACAAGCGCCTTTCCGATATGAGCGATCATTGGACCAGAATGGGCCGTAGCCTCGAACGTGCCGTGGACGCTTACAACAGCGCCATGGGTTCACTCGAAAGCCGCGTGATGGTGAGTGCGCGCAAGTTCGAAGAACTGAAAACCGCGCCGCTGGGCGTGGAGATTCCGGTCATGGAGCCGGTTGAAAAAGCCGTCCGCGGGGCTTCGACGGAATAGCCGGCGCGGAATAATAGAAGAGGGAGTGTTCCATGAACAAGGTCGAAAAAAGCGATACCGAATGGCAGAAGGAGTTGACGCCCGAAGAGTTCCACATTACCCGCGAGAAGGGCACCGAGCGGGCCTTCACGGGCAAATACTGGGATAACCATGACCCCGGCACGTATCGCTGCACCTGCTGCGGCGCACCGCTGTTCCGCTCTGATGAAAAGTACGATTCCGGCACTGGCTGGCCGAGCTTCTGGGCGCCGGCGAATCCCGAAAACGTACGCACCGAAGCCGACCGCAGCCTCTGGATGGAGCGCACCGAAGTCGTGTGCAGCCGCTGCGACGCCCACCTGGGCCATCTTTTCGAAGACGGCCCTGCGCCAACCCATCAGCGCTACTGCATCAATTCCGCCTCCCTGCGCTTCGAATCCAAAAAAGACGGCGACAAGTAACTGGTGTAGCACGCGGTTCCGATCCCTACGCAGCGTGCTATGCTGAGTTCCGGATGTTCGCCCGGCAGCGTAAAGCCCGTGTTTTGTTTGGGCTATCCGACATAATCCTGACCATCCTGGGCTTTGAAGCCGCCTATCGAACCCGCAGCATCCTGCACTTCTACTGGATTTTCTACTTCACCGCCGAACAGACCGTCCTCCTGCTGGGTTATTCGCTATTCTCCATCGTCGCTATCGGCCTCTGGCTGGAAATCTACGAAAAGCTCGATTCCGGCCATCCCCGCGTGATCTTGCGTGATACCGCCCGGCAATGTGTCTATGCCGGCCTTTCCCTTGTCATCTTCGAGTATCTGTTGCGCATGGATTTGAGCCGCTTTTTCGTGGCGGCATTCCTCGGCTATACCTGGACCGCTCTTTTGTTGTTCCGCCTCACCGCCGGGCGGCTGGTTGGTCTGATCCGCCGTGAGTTTTCAGGTCCCCACTACGTGATGATCGTGGGTACCGGAGAACGTGCGTTACGCTTCGCCGACGCCTTGGAACGTTCGGTCGAGTACGGCATTCAATTACGCGGGTTTCTTACCGATCGTCCTGGTTTTCTCGGTGAGCAGCCGGCCATCGCTCAGCGTGCCAATCACCTAGGGGCCGCTACGGCGCTCTCACCCGAAACCCGGTATACCGTCAAACCCATCGCCGAGCTTCCTGTCCTGCTCCGCAAGCACGTTATTGATGAAATCATTTTCGCCGTCGATAGCGACCGTCTCTCGGATCTCGAAGAGTATTTCCTGCTATGCGATGAAGAAGGCGTGCGCACGCGTATCGCCGTGGATTTCTTCCCCCACATCAATAGCACTGTTTCGCTTGAGAAATTCGGCCCCACGCCGCTGCTTACTTTTTCCGCGGCTCCCTATGACGAAATTCGCCTCCTGCTGAAACGCACGGTCGATGTGGTGTTGGCAGCCGCCGGATTGGTCGTGCTCTCGCCTTTCATGCTGATGATTGCCGCCGCCATCCGCCTCACCTCGCCCGGCCCCGTCGTCTTCCGCCAGGTGCGTTGTGGCTTGAATGGCCGCCGCTTCTTGTTTTATAAGTTCCGCTCCATGTGCGATAACGCCGAGGATCTCAAAGCCGGCTTGACGCACCTGAGCACCCGTCAGACCGCCTTCAAAATCCCCGGAGATCCGCGTCTCACGCCGGTCGGCCGCTTCCTGCGCAAGTTCTCCATCGACGAATGGCCGCAACTCTGGAACGTCTTGCGCGGCGATATGTCTCTGGTTGGCCCGCGCCCCGCCGTTCCCGGCGAGGTAGATCAGTACCAGCGCTGGCAGCGCCGCCGCTTGCGCATGCGCCCGGGCTTGACCTGTCTTTGGGCGATTTGCGGCCGCGATTCCGTTGACTTCGATACTTGGATGAAAATGGATATGCAGTATATCGATAACTGGTCGCTGGCACTGGATTGGAAAATTCTGCTCCGCACCATCCCGCGCGTGTTGACCGGTCGCGGCGCCAGTTAGGGAGCAAGCCAAGGACTTCTATGCACCTAATCCCCACCCAGGACGAAGTGGTGGCCATGCTGCGCGAAACCGGCGCCCTGCGTGACGGCCACTTCCAGTATCCGACTGGCTTGCATTCGAATGAATATCTGCAGGTTCCGCTCGCTCTGCGCTACTACCAATGCCAGCGCACGCTGAGCGTCGGCCTGAGCCGGCTCCTTCGGGCCAACGCCGAAATCCGCGCCATGGTGCCGCAGCTTTCCATTGTTGCCCCCGCTACTGGAGGGTTGCCCGTAGCTTATGGCATTTGCGAATCCATGCGCGCGCATCAGGTATACTGGGCGGAGAAGAACAACGCCGCTGAGCCGCTCCGCTTCCGGCAATTTCTTGAGCAGCACCCAGGTGAGCCGGTCGTTCTAGTGGACGATATCCTCCGCACCGGCAGCAAGCTGGCGGAGTTGAAACAACTCCTGGAAGCAAATGGCGCCCAAGTGGTCGGCGTCGCCGTGATTATTTATCAGCCCACCCCAATAACGCACGATTTTGGTTCATTACCTCTGTATTATCTCGCCCGCCTCGAAGCTAGCTACTATTCCGATGGCCACCGCTGCGAACTGTGCAAACAAGGCGTGCCGTTGCAGATGGTGTGGGAATAGCGAAAAAAGTGGGCAATATTCCTCGGTAATTTACGGTATATTATCTGGTATCCGCTTGAGTTATTTAGCTTTATTTTTCTTTAAAAACCCCTGCACAAATTGTGTGCAGAGGATCACAAACGCATTACTAGATAGGGTTACAAGCGTTAGGCCGCTCTTTTTCCACAGACTTTTCCACAGTCGCGTGGATAAATTGAGGGACGCATGAGACTCACCACAGTCGATTGGTGCGTCATTGCGGGGTATTTTCTCTTCAACCTCGCCATCGGTTTTTATTACAGGGGCCGCGCCGGCAAGAACACTAACGAATTCTTCCTTTCGGGACGCAACGCGCCGTGGTGGCTGGCGGGCACTTCTATGGTGGCCACTACCTTCGCGGCCGATACGCCTCTGGCGGTCACCGGCATGGTGGCGCGCAACGGCATCGCAGGCAACTGGTTGTGGTGGAACTCGGTCGCCAGCGGCATGCTCACCGTCTTCCTGTTCGCGCGCCTATGGCGGCGCTCGGGCGTCATGACCGATGTCGAATTCGCCGAACTACGCTATGCCGGCCGCCCAGCCGCGTTCCTCCGGGGCTTCCGCGCTGTCTATCTCGGCATACCCATCAATTGCATCATTCTGGGCTGGGTCAATCTCGCCATGGTCAAGATCCTCTCGCTCATTCTAGGCGTGAACCGCGATGTGGCACTCGTAATCGTTGTCGGAATCATTGCCCTCACTTCCTTTATTTCCACCCTCTCCGGTCTGTGGGGCGTTCTCGTCACTGATCTCTTCCAGTTTGTTGTCAAGATGACCATGGTCATCGTTCTGGCCGTGGCGGCTGTGCACGCCGTAGGCGGCATCGGCAGCATGAAGCTCCAGCTTGCGGCGATCGACCACGCCAAAGGCGCTGCAGCGGGGTCCTCCCTCAGTTTTGTGCCCGACCTCAACTCCGCCTGGATGCCGATGATCACCTTCCTGGTCTACATCTCTTTCAACTGGTGGGCCACCTGGTATCCGGGTGCTGAGCCCGGCGGGGGCGGCTACATCGCCCAACGCATGTTTTGCGCGAAAGACGAAAAGCATTCGCTTCTGGCCACTCTCTGGTTCAACATCGCCCACTACGCTGTCCGGCCTTGGCCCTGGGTGCTGGTGGGACTCGCCGCTGTAGTCCTGTACCAGCACGATCCCGGCTTCGTGCGTGATCCTGAAACCGGCTACATTCGCGTCATGATCGATTACCTTCCCGCCTGGCTGCGCGGTACCATGGTCGCCGCTTTCGCCGCCGCCTTCATGTCCACGGTGGGAACACAACTCAACTGGGGAGCCAGTTACCTCATCAACGATTTCTACCGCCGCTTCCTCCGCCCCAGCGCTCCCGACCGGCACTACATCGTCGCTTCACGCGTCGCCACTGTGCTGCTGACCGTCATTTCCGCTGTCATCACCCGTTACATGGATTCGATCGCCGGCGCGTGGCAGTTGCTCATTGTCACCGGCGCAGGCACTGGCACTGTCCTCATCCTTCGTTGGTACTGGTGGCGCATCAACGCGTGGAGCGAGGTTACCGCTATGACGGTTGCGTTCACCGTCTCCCTGCTTCTGCAAACGGCCTTCGGCATTTCCAGCGCCGATCCCCGCGGCTTCGCCTACATCATGCTGATTACCGTCGGCGTTACCACCGCCGCATGGCTCGCGGTCACGTTCCTCACCCCTCCCGAGCCCAAAGATCAATTGCTGAGCTTCTACCGCCGTGTGCGTCCATCGGCCGCCCTATGGGGGCCAGTCGCTCGTCTCGCTCCCGATATTCCGCAATCCCGAGATCTCGGTTACAATCTCCTAGACTGGGCCGCTGGATGCGCCCTGATCTACGGCGCCCTGTTCGGCGCCGGCAAAATCATATTGAAAGACTACGCTGCCGGTTCCGCGCTTCTGATGCTCGCTGCCGCCGCGGGAGTCTACCTGTATCGAGACTTCAGCCGGCGCGGCTGGAAGAGCGTTGTAGAGTGAACGATGTTACATTGAGGGACGTTGTGAGACTTGCAGGGGTGGCTGCTTTTCAAACCGCGCAGTCATAAATTGTAATTTGTACCGGAAGTAACTTTGCAGTTCCTTTCATTCCTTACCTGGCCCCGCGCCATCACTCTGGGCCGCGTGGCCCTTGCCGGCGGGACGCTCGCCCAGGTCGCTTCACTTCCCGACCGCACTCCTGTGCCGCTCTACATTGCATTGTTCGCTTTTCTCGTCTACGCCGTTGCCCTCGTCTTTCGCAGCCGCTTGGAATCCGGAGCTTTCGGCCTGCTCGCCTTGTTCGTGGATACTGTTTTCTTCCTGGTGTTAGCGGGCTTTTGGCCGGCGGATCTGCTCTGGCTCGCCACTTTCTTCTATCTTTTCTTGCTTCTCGAAGCGGTTACATTCTTCGGCCCGGTTGAAGCGTGTCTGGTAGTTGCCGCATCCACCGGATTTTGCCTGCTATCTCCCGGCGGCAGAAGTCTCGATCTGGCGCGCACCGCTCTCGTAGCCGGCGTTGTCGCGTGCCTCTTTAGCGCCAATAAGATCAGGTCCGACCAGACTGTGACCCGGTTGAAGGCCCGGGTTGTCGAGACAGAAGAGGCGAAGGTCAAAGCTTTGGAAGACGAGCGCGAGCGCATCGCCTCGGATTTCCACGATGGCCCTCTACAGAGCTTTATTAGTCTGCAGATGCGCCTCGATATCCTGCGCCGCCTGCTCGAACGCGATATTTCGAGCGGCATCGAAGACCTTCGCCAGTTGCAGACATTAGCGCAGTCCCAGGTGAGTGACTTGCGCGCCTTCCTCAATAGCATGCGCCCCGCCGAGATCGATACCACCAACCTGATGGCTTCCGCGCGCCGCACCGCCGAGCGTTTCCAGAAGGAAAGCGGTATCCCGGTTACTTTCCTGGGAGTCAATTCCCAGATTGCTCTTAAGCGCGAGACCAGCGGCGAAGTGCTGCAAATGCTCCGCGAAGCCTTAAACAATGTTCAGAAACACTCCGGCGCGACGCGCGTCGCCGTCGCTGTGGACAAAACCGATCGCGGCCTGGAAGTTTCCATTGACGACAATGGGCGTGGATTTACTTTCTCTGGAGCCTATTCACTCGAGGAACTGGAACTGCTCCGCCTCGGCCCCGCCAGCCTGAAGCGCCGCGCCCGCGCCCTGAACGCCGATCTGGTGCTGGAATCGCGTCCCGGCCGAGGCGCCGGAGTCAAGTTCCGCATCCCGCTATGAGTGGGGCCAGGCTGGTTTGGTGGGGCACGCGCTTTCGCCTGCCAACCATCGCCCTTCTCCTCCTTTCCTCCTGTTCCCGCTACGCCGATTTCAGCCTCCCACCCCTCGCCGGCGGCGACCCCCAAGCCTCCTATCGTTGGGAGCCGCTCCCCAATCCTGTCTTGGCCCGCGGCGAAACATGGGACTCACACGATGTTTTAAACCCCTCCATCACCGGCTCATCCCCGCTCTTCAATTTCTATTCCGGCTTCGACGGCAGAACCTGGCGCACCGGCCTTGCTACCTCCGCTGACGGCCTCCACTGGCAAAAGCAAGGCATGATCCTCGCGCCCGATCCTCAAACTTGGGAAGGCTCCTACATCGCTGCCAATGGCGCAGCGCTGTTTGACGGCCATGAGTTCCGCTACTGGTATCAGTCCGGCCAACGCGACCGGCCGCGCATCGGTCTCGCCCGCTCCCGCGATGGCCGCACTTGGCGTAAAGAGCCTGCTCCCGTGTTGCCCCTCGGTCCGCGTGGCTCCTGGGACGAGCGTGCGGTCGCCGATCCGTACATCTTCGCTGCGCCCCCATACCTCTATCTCTTCTACTTAGGCCAGGACCGCGCCATGCAGCAGCGCCTTGGCGTCGCCCGCTCCCGCGATGGTATCCATTGGGAAAAGCTCCGCTCCAATCCGATCCTCGAACTCGGCGATCCCGGTTCGTTCGATGAAAACGGCCTGGGCGAACCCGCGGTCTGGACGGCTCGCGGCTACTATTGGATGCTCTACACCGGCCGCGACGTCCATGAAGACCGCAGGCTTGGCCTGGCCCGCTCCACCGATGGCACCCACTGGCGCAAGCTGCCCGCTGTGCTCTCAGCCTCCGAATCCTGGAATTCCAAAGTCATTTGCGATCCCACGGTAATCGCCACCGATTCCGAAGTCCGCGTCTGGTTCGGTGGCGGCGATATCGCCCGCCCCGACGAAAACCTCAACGGTCAGATCGGTTTCGGGGTGCTTCACCCGGTTAATGATACGCTGGCGAAGTGAACGTCGGCATCACCTGCTATCCCACGTACGGCGGCAGCGGCATCGTGGCCACCGAACTCGGCCTCGAACTCGCCGCCCGCGGCCATGAGGTCCATTTCATCAGCTATGCCAATCCCATCCGCCTCGATCCCGATACGCCGCGCATCCACTACCACGAAGTAGAAGTCTCCACGTATCCGCTATTTCAATATCCGCCCTACAGCCTCGCCCTTGCCTCCCGCATGGCCGAAGTGGCCGAGACCTATGAACTTGATGTCCTGCATGTCCACTACGCCATCCCGCACTCCATTTCCGCCCTGCTCGCGAAACAGATGCTCGGCGGCAAACGCCGCCTGCCCTTCATAACCACGCTGCACGGCACCGATATTACGCTCGTAGGCACAGACCGATCCTACTTCCCCATCACAAAATTTTCCATCGAGCAATCCGATGGCATCACTTCCATCAGCGAGTACCTGCGCTGCGAAACCATAAATGTCTTTGGCGTTCCGAACGAAATCCGCGTCATCAGGAATTTCGTGAACTGCGAGCTCTACCATCCCGACAACGAAAAAACCGGCGCGGCGCACTACGCTCCCGCCGGCGAAAAGCTGCTGATCCACGTCTCCAATTTCCGACCCGTAAAGCGCGTTTTCGATTGCATCCAAATCCTGGCGGAAGTGCGCAAATCCGTTCCCACGCATCTCCTAATGGTTGGCGATGGCCCCGATCGCGGTCCAGCCGAACACTATGCCCGTGAACTGAATGTCGATCACCATGTCTCCTTCCTCGGAAAACAGAATCACGTGGAACGTCTCATTCCGCTTGCCCACGTCCTGCTCCTGCCCAGCCAACTCGAATCGTTCGGCCTGGTGGCTTTGGAAGCGATGGCCTGCGGTGTGGTACCGGTGGCGACGCGCGTAGGCGGCGTCCCCGAGTTGATCACCGATGGCGAAGATGGCTTCCTAGAAGCCACCGGCAATGTCCACGCCCAGGCAGCGCGCGTCGTGGCTTTGCTTTCTGACGACAACCTCCACTACCGCATGGCAAAAACCGGCCGTTGGAACGCTGCTGAACATTATTGCCCCGATAAAATCATCCCGCTGTATGAAAAATATTACCGGGACGTGATCGCGCAGGCTTAGTTTACATCCGTCGTCCGAACAAAATCCTCCCTGGCACGTCTACTTGGCAATACCGCAGGAATCGGATTTGCTCCGGTTCCTGCGGCAAAGCATACTGGTAAAAGAGACTCGCCGCCGTCGAAAGACGCGCTGAAGAAAATGACCCAATCGGTCCGGACGAACATTGACCACGTTGCAATCCGAAAACAACTTGACCGGATTCTGTCTCATCCGCTGTTTGTTCGCTCCGAACGCATGGGCCGCTTCCTTCGCCTGACTGTAGAGCGGACGCTCGAAGGCGGCGCTGGTGAGCTGAAAGAATACCTGCTGGGAGTCGAGGTCTTCGACCGCAAACCCTCCTACGATCCGCGTGTCGATCCCATCGTTCGTGTCGAAGCCCGCCGTCTGCGTTCGAAACTCCGGGCATACTACGACAGTGATGGCCGCGATGACCCCATCGTCTTCGAGTTCGCTACCGGCACCTACGCGCCGTCGATTCGCTCGAAAGGCCAGCGGGCTCCAGCGGCTCCTGCGCCCGCCGCTCCCACTGTCGCGGTGCTGCCCTTTGCCAATCTCAGCGGCAGCTCCGATTACGATTACTTCGGCGACGGCCTCACCGAAGAGTTAATTCACGCGCTCACGAAGGTGAACGGCATGCGCGTGGTGGCATTTAATTCCGCCGTCCGCCTCCGCGGCGCCGAGCCGACTGCTGCGCCATCGAACGACGATCTTTGGTCCCGCTTGCAGGTCGTTAACGTGCTTACCGGCAGCGTGCGTATCTCCGGCACTCGCCTGCGTGTGCGCGCTCAACTTATCCAAAAAGAGACGGGCGTCTATTTGTGGTCGGAAACGTTCGATCGCCAGCTCCAGGACATCTTCGCCATTCAGGAGGAGATTGCACGCAATATCGTGCGCACGCTACATGTCCAACTGACGGGACTGCCGGAACCGGTTCTGCCGCCCGGCGCTCCCACTACCGTCAGCTCCTACGATTGCTACTTGAAAGGCCGCTATCATTGGCACCGCCGCACCTCGGCCGATCTGGAGCGCAGTATCCAGTATTTTGAAGCGGCCATTGCCGGCGATCCACGTTCCGCCCTGGCCCAAGCCGGCCTCGCCGATGCCTACACGCTCCAGGTCGAATACGGCCTCACCAATCCAGCCGGCGGAATCCCTAAGGCCAAAGCCGCCGCCCAGCGGGCCATCGATCTCGATCCGAAGATCGCCGAGGCCTACCCATCGCTTGCCTTGATCCGCTCGAAATGCGATTGGGAGTGGGAAGAAGCGGAAGCGCTCTACCGTAAAGCCATAGCACTCAATCCCGGCTACGCCACCGCGCATTTCTGGCTCGGCAGCGACTTCCTGGCCGTGCTCGGCCGCTTCGACGAAGCCGCCGAAGAGATGGAAATTGCCATCGAACTCGACCCGCTCTCCAGCATCATTCAGGAATGCCGGGGCTTCGTCTACCTGCTGAAACGCGACTACGACGAAGCCGTCCGCCTCTACCGCGAAATTCTGGAATTCGACCCTTCTTCCTATCGCCCCTACGCCGCCATCGGTCGGGCGCTCGGCGTTCAGGGCAACTATGCCGAAGCTCTGGAAATGTTGCAGAAGGCCGGCAAGATGGAACAGGATCTGCCATCCATCCAAGCGGCCACGGGCCAACTGCTTGGCCTTTCCGGTAATGGCGAAGGCGCCCGCCGGGTCCTGGCCGCGCTCGAATCCCGCGCCCGCGAGCGGTACATTTCGTCCACCTGCTTCGCCTTGGTCCATCTCGGGCTCGGCGAAACCGATCATGCGCTCGACTGGATCGAACACGGCTGCGATCAACACGAAATCTCCGTCTGTCACATTGGCGTGCACCCTGCTTACGATACTCTTCGTGGCCAGTCGCGGTTCGAAGCCTTGCTGAAAAGAATGCGGCTGAAGCAATAGGCCGTCACTCCCCCGTTCGAAACCCCCGCCCCACCTGCTCAATCTTGTCCCGCAGAGACGCCGCATCCTTCCGTCGCCGTGTGCTGGCCAGCAGCCGCTCCTGATTTTCTAGTGCATGCAGCAGCCGCGGATCGTCCGGCCGCAATTGCTTCCGCAAGCCTGCCAACGAGGTCCTGCCCAGCCGCTCCGATTCCGTGTATCGCCCCTCCGCCCGCAGCACATCGGCCAGTTCATTGTTCGCAACCAGTGTCAGTAGGTTATCTTTGCCATAGACCTTCGAGAAAATCCCCGCGGCGCGCCGGTATAGCTCTTCGGCCCCAGCTTCACGCTGGCGCAGATGGTAGAGCTTGGCCAAATTCATGTAAGCCTTCGCCGTATCGGGGTGCTGTTTGCCCAGAATCGATTCCCAGATGTCGATCGCTTCCCGGTAGTGTTGTTCCGCCTCGACGTAGCGCTTCTGGCCGAGACAAATATCGGCCAGATTGTTCCGCATAGCCGCCGTCAGCGGGCTGGGCAGAGCACCGCTCTGGCGGTCCATTTCGAGCGCCTTCTGTTCCAGCGATTCCGCGTCATCCAACCGGTCTTGCCGCAAAGCCGAAACGGCCAGTTCGCTATAGGTGCGCGCGGCTAAACG
>DATBID010000412.1:0-4405 GCA_036557125.1 Bryobacteraceae bacterium
AAAGCATGCTGCATCGGGTAGGCTCGATGATGTGTGAACCCGGTCACAGGTTAACCTAATCTCTGGCGAATCAAACACCGATTATCCGCGCCCTCGAAGACCCGGGATTCGTTTTGCAATTGGTAGAGCCGCGCGACATTGGCGGGAGCAATCGTAAGGTGGCACTGCCGCCACCCCTCAAGACAGCCCCGGATCTAAGGATCTAGATTCTCTATTCGCGCGCAGACCCGGATTTCCTCCCTGGAAAGCCGATAGCTTGGCAGCAGGGACAGATCGGAGCCGCCAAATGGCCCATCCCGACCCGGTCCTTTTTTGACCGTTTTTCGCCCTCTCGGTCTATTTGTTCCAACGGAGGTCGGAGCGAGACTCTCGTGGTTGAAACCGCTCCAGGACGGCGCCGTGAGACGCATCCGCATATTGCTGGCCGGCATGCCCCGGATGCTTCTTGACATGGTAACAGCCATTCTCACGCCACACCCCGAAATGATTGTTTCCGGCAAGATGCGGGATACCACCGACATCCGCACAGCCGCCAAAACTGCGAGGGCGGACGTGGTCATCGTCAGCGAGGTGAGCGAGCCCGCTGGACGCGCGCATCCTGACCACCTGGAACTCCTCTACAGCCGCCCCAAACTCAAGGTTTTCTCGATTACCGGGGACGGGCACCGCTTCTTTCTTTACGAGCTACGGCCATTTCGCGCTCCACTAGGCGAGGTCTCTCCCGACAGCCTCGTGCAAGCGATCCGCTCGAGCGTGCGCACAGGCCTCGGCTAGATGGCTGAGCTTTGCCGCCTCGCCGCGACAACTTCATTAATGGGAGGTTAGAATGACCTTCGCAATCAAAAACCTGACCCTAAGGCCAATCATCGTGCCCTTAAATAGTGGGGCTAATCTGCGCTTATCCCCCGGGGAAACCGCTCGCGATATCCCAGATGTGGAGCTGAAGGATAACACCAAAATCGACAAGCTGCTGAGCCAGCACATCATAGCCGTCCAGGCTGAGACGGAGGCAGAGAAGCCGGCTGAACCAACGGGAGAAGCGTCGGAGCCGCCCAGCCCGGATAGCACGGATGTGAGTACACGCACCCGCAGAAGGGGTTGAGGACCGACGTTAGGCAAGAAACGCTCGAACGCTTTGAAAGGATTAATATTATGCCAACACTTACGTATCCGGGCGTTTATGTTCAGGAGATTTCCAGCGGAGTACGGCCAATCGCCATCGCCAGTACTTCCACGGCCGCCTTTGTTGGCTTGGCGGAGATGGGGCCAGAGCAGGCTACCCGAGTCACAAATTGGACAGAGTTTCAGAGATATTTTGGAAGCTTCATCAACGACGGTTACATGGCGCACAGCGCCTTTCAATACTTCAACAACGGTGGCCGCCAGTGCTACATTGTGCGCGTCACCCGCTCCGACGCGTCTGTTGCGGATGTGACGGTGCAAAACCGCGCCACTCCCCCGGTTGGCGGATTAACCTTTGCAGCAAAGAACAAAGGTGCATGGGGCAATTTTCTATTCCTACAAATCGAAGACGGGTCGGCGGACCCTGGCAACGGTTTTAAGATTAGCGTCCGACGGCAACTCGATTCAGGGGTGATACCGGCCAATTTCAACGACATTACTCCATTAGAGGTCTTTGACAACTTAACGATGGAGCCAGACGATCCGAATTACGTTGTTCATATCTTAGCGCAAAACTCCACCCTTATCGTGGGCACGGTGCTGACCTCGAACACCAGCGTTCAGCGTGGCATCCATCGCGGCGGCTTCGGTCCTCTTCTGCCCCTTAATACGAAGAACAGCTTTCAAATAAACTTGGACAATGACGGCTTTCAGGTAGTGACACTTCCGGCCGCAGCAGCGGCGTCGACTGTCTTGGCAGACGTGGCGACTGCGATCCAGACGGCCGTAACCGCCCTAACTGCGAAGAAGGGCTCCACGCCTGGCGTGGCGTTTACAGGCTTTACCTGCACGGTTCAGACGGTGGCTGGCCAGTCGCGCTTGGTGCTTCAGTCGGGCACAACTAGCGTCACCTCCTCTGTCCGCGTTCAGTCGGCGTCCAGCAATGACGCCATCGCGCTGCTTAAACTCGGGTCCGGCAACGGTGGGCTGTCGGAAGACGGCTTGGCAGTGCGCCGTCCTGCCAAGGCCGACATCATCCAGATCGGGGACAACGTCGTGGCTACCCCGGTGACTGCCGTCACTCCAGGTTCGGACGGCACTGCGTCCATCTCCGAGACGTCCTTTAGCAATGCATTTCCACGCCTCGACACCGTAACCGATTTCAGCTTGCTCGCAGTCCCGGGAGAAGGCACTCCGGTGATGGCCGATTTGGGCATGGCCTATTGCGCCAACCGGCCTCTGCAAGACGTCTTTTACGTGGGTGAAGTGGGTTCCACTGATGACACAGCCGATGAGGCAGTCGCCTTTCGCAACAAACTCACAACGGCTAACTCCTATGGAGCAGTCTATTTTCCGTGGGTGAAGGCGCTCGACCCGACCGGTGTATCCCAACAGCCAATTCTGCTTCCTCCTTCCGGCTACGTAGCCGGTCTTTATGCTCGGATCGATGCGACCCGCGGTGTCTGGAAGGCACCCGCCGGGACGGAAGCCAGTCTGAATGGAGTGGTCGGGCTCGCGGCGGAACTAAGCGATGTTCAGCACGGAAATCTGAACCCGATCGGCGTCAACGTCATCCGGCGCTTTGCAGGAGCGGGAGTAGTTTCCTTCGGTGCTCGAACGATTACGTCTGATGCCGAATGGAAGTATGTACCGGTACGCCGCACAGTAATCCTACTCCGCGTCAGCATCTACTACGGTATTCAGTGGGCGATCTTCGAGCCGAACGACGAACCGCTGTGGTCGCAGCTGCGCCTCAACATCGGCTCGTTTATGATGACCCTCTTTCGTCAGGGCGCTTTCCAGGGCTCTACCGCCTCCCAGGCGTTCTTCGTCAAATGCGACAACGAAACCACGACACAGGCCGACATCGACCTGGGGATCGTCAATATCCTAGTGGGATTCGCGCCGCTGAAACCCGCCGAATTTGTGGTGGTCAAGATCAGTCAGAAGGCAGGGCAGGCTTCGTCCTGATGATGGTGCATACGGAGCGGAGAACCGAGCATGGCCAAATTTACCGTAAATAGCAGTCGGTTCGATCCTTACTTGGGTTTTAAATTTAAGATCAAGTGGGACGGTCAATACGTGGCTGGTCTAAACAAGTGCAGTGCCCTCAAGCGGACTACCGAGGTGACGCCGTGGTACGAAGGTGGTGATTCGAGCGGGCCCCACCAGATTCCCGGCAAAACAAAGTACGACCCGATCACACTCGAAGCCGGCGTCACACACGACACGACATTTGAACAATGGGCCGACAAGGTGAACAACTTTCAGGGGGATGCCGCCAGTTCGCTGGCCACCTTCCGCAAGGACATCAGCATCGAGGTCTACGACACGCAGGGTAGTAAAGTACTTGCCTATAATGTTTTCCGCTGCTGGGTGTCGGAATATCAGGCACTGCCGCAACTGGATGCATCGGGCAATGCCGTAAGGATCTCTACCATGAAACTGGAAAACGAAGGCTGGCAGAGGGATGTCGCGGTGACCGAACCCAGGGAGACCTGAGCCCGGGCCCAATCGGCGAGGAGTCGCGCAAAGATGCGAGGCATATTGCCAGGTGGCCACTGGGATCCGACGGGTGTATTGCACCGCGAATTCGAGTTAGCGATGCTGACTGGCCGCGAAGAAGAATTGTTGGTCCAGACGCGTCGTGCGGAAACCGCGTCTCTGGTCACGGCAGTGTTGAGTCGAGGCGTCCGGCGGCTGGGAGACATCAGCCCGGTCACCGAAGATATTGCTCGTCAGCTACTGATCGCCGATCGGCAATACCTTCTGTTAAAGCTGCGTCAACAGACATTCGGCGACCTGGTGCGTGCCGATCTGTTCTGTCCTTGGGCGGATTGCGGCCAGCGGGTGTCCATCGAATTTGGGATCGATGACTTGCCGGTCGAGGAGGCCACCGAACGGGCGCCGCTTTACACATTGACGCTTTCGCCGCATGCCCGCGGTGGGGACGATGCGGCACAACGAGAGGTCAGCTTCCGTCTGCCCAATGGAGCCGACCAGGAGGCGGTCTCAGCCCTGTTGGCCGGCAACGAGGCGGAAGCATTATCCCTGGTCCTGGTTCGCGCGATCCAGCGCATCGGCTCGTTCGCGCCACCGGGCCCCGAGCGTGTGGCCGCACTCTCGCCGCTGGCACGCGCCGAAATCGAAGCCGAGATGGAACGAGTGGCGCCGAAAATCGAACTGAGCATGGATACCGTCTGCTCGGAATGTGGCCGTGCGTTCGTCGTGCCGTTCGACCTGCATCGTTGCTTCTTTGGTGAATTATACACGGATAGTGACC
>DATBID010000413.1:0-8261 GCA_036557125.1 Bryobacteraceae bacterium
GGCCGTGCTGGAAGAGGCACGCGGGTTTTCGGTGCTGCTCAAGCAGGGCTGGCGGCCGGCCCGCACCATTGTGTTCTGCTTTTGGGACGGAGAAGAAGAGGGGCTGCTCGGGTCGACCGAGTGGGCTGAGGAGCACGCGGCAGAACTGCGACAAAAGGCTGCCGTGTATGTGAACTCGGACAACAATAACCGCGGCTTCCTGAGTGTGCAGGGATCGCATACGCTGGAGAAATTCGTGAACAGCGTGGCAAAGGATATTACCGATCCGGAATCGAAACTGACGGTTTGGAAGCGCCTCGAATTTTACCGGTTAGCCAATCCTCCGGCGAATGCCGGCGCGGCCGAGCGGCAGGAACCGCGGACCCGGCCCGATCTGCGCATCGGCGCGCTGGGCTCGGGTTCCGATTACACGGTCTTTCTCGATCATCTGGGCATCGCTTCACTCGACCTGCGCTTCGGCGGGGAAGGCGACGATGGCGCCTACCACTCCATCTACGATGACTTCTACCGCTACACCCATTTCGAAGACACGGATTTCGCTTATGGGCGGGCGCTGTCGCAGATTGCGGGATCAGCCGTGATGCGGTTGTCCGATGCTCCGCTCCTGCCCTATGATTTCGGAGATTTCAGCGATACCGTGCGGCGCTATGTGGATGAAGTGCAGAAGCTGGCGCGTGACGAACGGCAGCGGATTATCGAGAGAAACCGGCAGATCGATGAAGGCTTATTCGCGGCGATCAATAATCCGCGGGAAAGCTTGCTGGCGCCGCCGAAGCAGGAGGTCCCGCCGTACCTAAATTTCGCGCCGCTGGACAATGGCCTCGCAGCGCTGGAGCGCGCCTCTGGCGAATACGCGAAGGCTCTGGCTTCGCAGGGGCCGGGAGCCGGCGGCCGCGAGTCCGGATCTCGGCTGCGCGAGGTGAATGCGAAACTGATTGCCGTGGAGCGTGCGCTGACGCTGCCGGACGGGTTGCCCAATCGCCCTTGGTTCCAACACCAGATTTACGCTCCGGGTTTCTACACCGGCTATGGAGTAAAGACGCTGCCGGGAGTGCGCGAGAGCATCGAGCAGAAGCAATGGAAACTGGCGGACGAGCAGATCTCGCGGGTGGGGAAGGTTCTAGAGAACGCGGGCGAGGCGATCGAGAGCGCGGCCGCGGCGCTGGGAAACAGGAATTAATATTGTCGATTGTCTTCTTGCTCCGATTGCAGTAATGTACTCGGAATGAAGCGATTCCTCACTGCCGCCATACTGCTCGCGCTGGCGGGCGCCTGGTCTCTTCAAGCGCGCATCACGCGCGTGGTTATTGAGCGCCGCGAGCCGGGCGCTTACAAGGGCCAATCCTTCGGTGAGGCCGGCCGTTACGAGTGGCTGAGGGGACACGCTTACGGGGAACTCGATCCCAAAGATCCGCTGAACGCCATCATTACCGATATCGAATTCGCGCCGCGAAATGCCCGCGGCATGGTCGAGTACAGCGCAACCTTTACGCTTGCCAAGCCTGTGGATATGTCGAAGGCGAGCGGCGTCTTGCTTTACGATGTGGCCAACCGAGGCCGCATCGCGCTGGCCGCCTCGTCCGCGGACGCCGGGGCGCTCGCGGACCTCTTCAAACACGGCATTGTCGTCCTTTCGAGCGGCTGGGAGGGCGATGTGCCGCCGCGCGAAAGCATCGAGAGCATCGTCATTCCGATTGCCAAGAACCTGGACGGATCGAGCATAACCGGCCCGGTGCTGGTGCGTTTCAGCGACATGCCGCCCCACACCACCACGCTGCCGGTCATGCACGGCTTGGGCAATCAGTTTGCCGCTCCGGAGCCGGCCAGCCTGGATTCCACTAAGGCAACTCTGACCCGCCGCGCTTCGGAAGGCAGCGCAATCGTTCCGATCCGCTCGGCCGACTGGGCCTTCGCGGATTGCGCCGGCGTTCCCTTCCCCGGCAAGCCCGATCTGCGCAAAATTTGTCTGAAAAACGGTTTCGATCCTGCGTTTCTATACGAACTTGTTTACACCGCCAAGGATCCGATGGTGTTCGGAATCGGATATGCCGCCACTCGCGACCTGAACGCCTTCTTCCGGTATGCGGACCGCGATGAGAGCGGCGACGCGAATCCGCTCGAAGGCAAGATTCGCTTTGGCATTGCGCGCGGCAGTTCCCAATCCGGCAACTTCCTGCGCAGTTACATCCACCTGGGTTTCAACCAGGATGAATCGGGACGGATCGTGTGGGACGGCATCAATCCGAACATAGCTGTACGCCAGCTCGCGCTCAATTTCCGTTTCGCCAGTCCCGGCGGCGGCGCCGAAATGTTCGAGCCGGGCAGCGACGCTGTGCTCTGGTGGAGCGATTACAAAGACGATGCCCGGCGCCGTTCCGAAGGCGGTTTACTTGATCGCTGCCGCGCCACCGATACTTGCCCGAAAGTGTTCGAGACGTTCGGCTCATTCGAATTCTGGGGCCTGCGCGCCTCTCCGGACCTGGTCGGGACCAGCGCCGACCGCGATATTCCGTTGCCCGCGAATGTGCGGCGATACTATTTCCCGGGTGTCACTCATGGTGGCGGCCGCGGCGGTTTCAGCGCATCCGCCCCCGCGCCGCCCCGCGCCTGCGAACTGCCGGCCAATCCGAACCCTTCCTCTGACACCATGCGCGCACTTACGATCGCGCTGGTGGATTGGGTTGCAAAAGGAACAGCGCCACCACCGAACCAATATCCCAGGCTTGATCGCGGCGAACTGGTCGAGCCAACGCAGAGGGCGATGGGATCACCCCTGATTCCCGGTGTGCCGCTGCCCGATGGAGTCATTAATCCGCTCTACGATTACGAACTTGGCCCCGGTTTTCGCTACAACGATTTGCGCGGCGTCATTTCCATCGCTCCGCCGGCGATCAAGCAGGTGCTCCCCAGCCTCGTGCCGCGAGTCGATGCTGATGGCAATGAAACGGTAGGTGTCGCCAGTGTGCTGCACCAGGCGCCGCTAGGCACTTATCTTGGATGGAACGTGACCGCGCAGGGTTATCTCAAAGGACGGGAGTGCGGCTTGAACGGCGCGTTCATTCCCTTCGCCAAAACCAAAGCCGAACGAGAGGCGGCAGGCGACCCACGCCTGTCGCTCGTAGAACGCTATGGCTCGCACGAGGGCTACGTCGCGGTGGTCAAGCGCGCGGCCGATCGTCTGGTCCGCGACCGTTTCCTGCTCCCTGCAGACGCCGAGCGGCTGATCGGAGAGGCGCAAGCGAGCGATGTGCTGCGTTAGCGCGGCTTGTAAGCGATAGCGTCAATCTCCACTTTGATTCCGGAGATCGCAAAGCCGGTCACCACGGTGCTGCGCGCCGGTTTGCTCTCGCCGAAGAACTCGGCATAAACTCCGTTCATCGCGGCGAAGTCTTTGCCATCGGCCAGAAATACGGAGCACTTCACTACGTCGGCGAGGGTTGCGCCGCAGCCTTCGAGAATCCGCCCCAAATTCGTGAGCACTTGCCGGGTTTCGCTGGCCACGTCCCCCGGTTCTTGCGGCACCTGACCGGAAACAAAAATGTAATCGCCCGCCCGCACCGCGGGCGAATAAGGCCCGCGCGGGGCAGGCCCACCCGGCGGGTGAATTCGTTCGATCAATGCCCCTCCGCTTCTAAGAACCGCTCGGCTTCTATGGCCGCCATGCAGCCAGCTCCGGCCGCCGTAATCGCCTGCCGGTAATTGCGGTCTTGCACGTCTCCCGCGTGAAACACTCCTGGGATATTGGTGCGGGCGCCGCCTTGCGAAATGATGTAACCATCGGCATCCGTTTCGATCTGGCCCTTAAACACCGCCGTGTTCGGAATATGCCCGATGGCCACAAAAAATCCATCCACCGGCTCTTCCCAACATTCTCCGCTCTTCACATTTTTCAGGACTACCGAGCTGACCAGGCCTGCCTGGGTGTCGCGAACCTCCTCAACCACTGTATTGGTGAGGAAGCGGATCTTGGGATTGTGCTGCGCGCGATCGAGCATGATCTTCGAAGCGCGAAACTCTTCCCGACGATGCACGAGGGTTACTTCGCGGCCAAAGCGAGTGAGGAAATTGGCTTCCTCCATGGCCGAATCGCCGCCGCCAATAACCATGATGTTCTTGTCGCGATAGAAGAAACCGTCGCAGGTAGCGCACGAACTGACACCGTGGCCGATCAGCTTCTGTTCCGATTCAAGGCCCAGCCAGCGCGCCGAAGCGCCGGAGGCGATAATTACCGTGCGGGTCTCGAACCATTCCCCCTCCACGCTGATGCGGAAAGGCCGCTTGGAGAAGTCCGTGTCTACTACCGAGCCAGGCATGTATTCGGCCCCGAAGTGCTCGGCCTGGCGCTTGATGTTCTCCACCAGATCCGGCCCGTTAATGCCCTCCGGAAAGCCGGGGAAATTTTCGACCAAGGTGGTTAGAGAGAGCTGGCCGCCGGCTTCATAGCCCGCGATTACCAGCGGCTTCAGATTGGCGCGGGCCGCATAGACCGCCGCAGTATTTCCGGCACAGCCGGACCCAATAATCACAACATCGCGCATGGGAAATCATCAATGTAGCAGAAATGCGGCGCTATCCAATCACTTTACCGATCAGCTTCTGCGCCTCCTGCTGGATCCGGTGGAGGTGGTCCTCGCCCGCGAAGCTTTCGGCGTAAATCTTGTAGACTTCCTCGGTCCCGGAAGGCCGGGCGGCGAACCATCCACGCGCAGTGATCACTTTGATACCGCCCAGTGGCGCGCCGTTTGCCGGAGCTTTCGAAAGCACCGATTCGACTGGATCGCCGGCCAACTCGCGCTCGCCAACCTGCTCGGGCGTCAAGGCTGCAAGCTTCGTTTTCTGTGCGGCGGTAGCCGGCGCATCGATCCTCTCATAGACGGGCGCGCCAAACTGTTCGGTGAGGCCCGAATAAATTTCGCCCGGGTCTTTGCCTGTGCGCGCGAGCATCTCGGCCCCCAACAGGCCCATAATCAAGCCGTCTTTATCGGACGACCATACTGCGCCACCGCGCCGCAAAAATGAAGCGCCCGCGCTCTCCTCTCCGCCGAAACCAAGCGACCCATCCAGCAGCCCATCCACGAACCATTTGAAGCCCACAGGCACTTCCGCAAGTCGCCGGTTCAGCATCACGGCCACGCGATCAATGATGCTGCTCGATACCATGGTTTTGCCGACGCCCGCCGACGCGCTCCATTCCGGCCGGTTAGCGTATAGATACGAAATGGCCGCGGCCAGATAGTGATTCGGATTGAGCAAGCCGGCGCTGCGGGTCACAATTCCGTGGCGGTCGTGATCGGTGTCGCAAGCGAAGGCGAGATCAAACTTGTCTTTCAACGCGATTAAACCGGCCATGGCATAAGGGGAAGAGCAATCCATACGGATTTTGCCATCCCAATCGACGTGCAGGAAGCGGAAAGTGGGATCGACGACGTCGTGCTCGACAGCCATGTCGAGGCCATAGCGTTCGGCGATGCGCCCCCAGTACGCCACTCCCGCGCCGCCCAGCGGGTCCGCGCACAGCTTCAGATGCGCGCCGCGAATCGCGTCCATATCCACCACAGAGGACAAATCGCCCACGTATTCGGCGACATAATCGTGCCGTCGTGCGCCCGCCAGCGCGGCCGAAAACGGGCACCGCCGCACCTCCCGCAGCCCGCCGGCAAGAATGGCATTCGCGCGGTCCTGAATCCACGTCGTTACCTGCGTATCGGCGGGGCCGCCGTTGGGCGGGTTGTATTTGAAGCCGCCATCCTCCGGAGGATTGTGGGATGGCGTAATGACGATTCCGTCCGAGAGTCCGTTCTGCCGCGCGCGATTGTAAGTGAGAATGGCATGTGAAAGTGCCGGGGTGGGCGTGTAGCCGAGTTCCTGATCCACCAGCACCTCCACTGCGTTCGCAGCCAGCACTTCGAGCGCGCTAGCGAAGGCCGGTTCGGAAAGCGCGTGGGTATCCTTCGCCAGAAACAGCGGACCGTTTGCGCCATTTGCGGCACGGTATTCGCAGATCGCCTGAGTGATGGCCAGGATGTGCGCTTCGTTGAATGAGCAATGAAATGCCGAGCCGCGATGACCCGACGTGCCGAAGCTCACCTTCTGCGAGTTGACCGAGACATCCGGCTTCAGGGTGTAATAGGACGTGATCAGCCGTGGTACGTCCACCAGCATGGATACTGGGGCGGGCTGCCCTGCAAGCGGATGAATAGCCATGCCTACCACGTTAGCGCGGAAGACTGTCCATCATCCTTCTTACACCACCTGCCCGCGCGCGTTGGCCGGTATATGCACTCCACCGAGGACCCGCTGCAGGTCGGCATCTGCTAAAGGTTTGGTCACCACGAAGCGGCCATCGCCTTCGAAATCGGCGGCGAGCTCGGCGTTGAAGCGGTCGGCGAGGAGGACGAAACAGCCGATGCGGGATTGGAGCCGCTCGGAAAGCTCGACCCAGTTCAAGCCAGGGGCATGGACCGAGCAAAAGGCCGCGTCGAAGCGCATGCGCTGGGCCAGTTCAAGTCCGGTATCGGCGTTGGTTAACGGCACTACGCGGTAGCCGTGAGAGCTGAGCTGGTCGCGGACCTGGCGCTGGGCGGTTTCTTCCGGCTCGATCAACAGAATCGTCAATAGCGTGCCGGCCGCGCGGGAAGGTTCGTGCTGTGGCATTGGAGCGGCGGCGCGGTCGCGAGCAGCCAGCGGCAGCTCTACTTCGAAATGCGGCTCGGTCTGATTCTTCTCGATCAGGCGGACCTCGCCGCCGTGGCCCTCGATCACGCTGCGGGTCACGCTGAGAACCGCCTCTGTCTCCTCGGGCGGTTGGCCATCCGGGGAAGAGTTGAAGGCGATTTCGACCAGCACCCGCCTTCCCATGGGGCTGCTGCGTATGGAAATCACTTTGTCTTCCGCTTTGGCCAAGGCCTGTTCGGCATGCACGAACAGCGTGAGAAAAGCCTGTTCGAGCTGCCCGTACGAGCCAAGCACAAACATGGAATCGGCGGAAGTCAGGTCGCACGCCCGGATTCCAGAGGCTTTCCACTCGCGCTCGCGAAACTCAATTAGGTTACGTAGCAGGGTGCTCACCGAGACCGGGCGGGCTTCGCCCTGCTCGGCGGTGGCGAACGACACCAGGCGGGAAACGATGGCCGATGCCTTCTGCGCTTCGGCGGCGATGCCGATGAGGTCGCGCTCAGCGGGCATCAGCCTGGATTTCGTTAGCGCTCGGCCAGCCGATTCGCCTATGGAGGCCAGTGGTTGTTGTAATTCGTTCACTACCCCGGAAATCAGCCGACCCACCGCGGCCATTTTTTCGGTCCGGAACAGATGCTCCTGCACGGTCCGCTGATCGAGTAGCCGAACGGCAACGCCGATCTGATTGGCCAGATGTTGCGCCAGCGCCTGCTCATCGGCAGTAAAATCGCGGGCGTGATCGTCCCGGTCCAGTTCGAGCACTCCGGCCACGTCGCCTTGCGCAAGCATGGGGACGAAGAGGACGGATTTCGGCGGCTTGCTTCCCGATCCTGCGGTAATCGGGAAGGGGCTACGCTCAATATCGGGAATGGCCAGGAGGGTGCGGTAATGGAAACAAGCGGCTGCGCCGGCGTGCGTGTCGCCGGGAGGCGACGACAAGGAGATCGATATGGGTTCCTGACCAGGGCCGGTAGCCACGGCTTCCAACGTTTTAGCGCCGCGATTGAAGACGTAGAGGCAGACGCGGGAGATCCCGAGAAGTCCCGGCAAGGTTGCGGAGATCTCGGCTAAGATAGCTTCCGTGGAAGAGGCGCTCAGAATCCGCTCGCCCAGTTCGTAAGTGCCGCGGAAGCGTTCCCGCTGCCGGCGGAGGCGGCGGTCGCGGGTCCACAAGAGAAGAACCAACAGAACGGCGCCAGCCAAGCCGCCCGCGATTGCGGCGGGATGCATCAGCCGGATGCGATTGGTGCGCGCCAACTTCCCCCGATCAGGGACCATCAGCTCGAACCAACGGTCATATGGGGGCGTGGGGCAGTATTGCAGGGCAACGCCGGTGGCCCGCAGAGTGTCTCCCACGCGAAAATCCTGTAGGGTGACGGGCTTGGCGTCGCGGGCGCGTGGAATGAACAGGCGGTAATCGCCCTTGGTAGTGGTTACCAGCAGGTAGGAGCCGGCTGTAGTCTCCCCGATTTCAATGACTCGCGCTTCGGCTTCTACTAGCCGGCCCAGATGACGGTAGTCGAGGAGTTCCTCAGGCGCTACCCTGTGCGGCTCCGGAGCCGATTGTTTCCCAATCACACGGATCC
>DATBID010000414.1:0-4272 GCA_036557125.1 Bryobacteraceae bacterium
ACGCACCACTACTCGCACCTGAACTGGATCTTCTCCGGCTCGGACACGGTCGTGTGCGAGGGCACCAGCCATGGCGAGCACACCGACGGCCCCTGGCGCGCCGGCCATCCAGAATGGGCGGCCGGCCGCTGGTGCGACGTCTTCGAAATTCGCGATTGGCTCATCCAGCGCTGCTTTATCTATCTCGATCCCGACTACGCCGCCAAAGACACAACCCGCTACCCCTGGCTCCATTGATTCAGCCGTCGTTCGACAGTACGTCGATGCGGTCGAAGCCCTCAATTATAGATGGCGGCACCAGCCGCGCGGCCATGCCTGCCAGCGCTTCATCCGGCACGACGCGATTGCGCCCGCGATTGCGCTCGCGGCACACTTCCAGGGGAACGTCGAAAAACACGGCTTCGAGTTCGCAGCCCTGGGCTTTACCGATGCCGATATACGGCTGGCGCTCTTCGGGCGTGAGATTGGTGGCGTCGATGTAAGTGATGGGACGGTGCAACGCCAGACGGTGGCGCAGCAGATAGCGGAGCGTTTCAAAGACGCGGTCGTGAATGGTTTGGATGGTTTCGTCGTCGGCGAGCAATTTGCGGATGGCATCGGAGGAAAGAGCTACGCCGCCCAGCCTCTCGACGTACGTGGTTTTCCCTGATCCCGGCAACCCGACCAGCACTACGATTCGCATCCGCCACTCATCTTACTCTGGAGATGTGCCGCGCAATTGGGATGAGCATTTCGCGCAAGCCGCCGGGCTGGATTTCACGCCTTCGCCGCTGGTCGTGGAAGTCGCCGAAAAGCTGCGCCCCGGCCGCGCGCTCGATCTGGCTTGCGGCGCGGGCCGCAATTCGCTGCACCTGGCGGCGCTGGGATGGCATGTCACGGCGGTCGATGCTTCGCCCAACGCGCTGCGGATTTTGCGGCAGCGCGCCGCCGGATTGCCCATTGAAACCCAGCTTGCCGATCTCGAAGCCGGGCACTTTACGATTGAGCCTTCCGGCTATGATCTGATCTGCGACATTCTCTACTTGCAGCGAAGCCTCTTTCCGGAGATCCGGGAAGGCGTGCGGTTGGGCGGAGTGGTGGCAGCAGAGGTGCTCCTGGCCGATGGCGGGCCACATCGTTTTGCACTCGAGCCGGGAGAACTGCGAGCGGAATTCGCAGGCTGGAAGATTCTGTATTATTCGGAGAGCGCACCGCCGAGCCAGACCCGCGCAACGGCCCGGATCATTGCTCGAAACGCCTAGCAGCTAGCCGGATAGGCCCATCGCCGCGAGCGAGGCGCGGATGAAGGCGTAAACCACGAAGGGGAGCGCGACCGAAAACAACGCACCACCGAAACTCAGCCGTTTGCCGCCGGCCGCTTTCAACCCCGTGGCGATGAGCAGCAGCACCCAGATGACGAAGACGTCTAGATTGCCCGCGAGAGTGTAGAGGAATTTGGATGAAGTCTGCGGGTCCATCAACACGCTGGGATTGGAGAAGAAGCCGTTCTGCGGGTCGAAATCCTCCGGGTTCTTGGTCAGGTACATAACTACCGTGGCCAAGATGGAGTAGATAGACCGCGGCAAGTAGCCGTACGCGAAAACCGCGAACGCCTGCTTGAATTTGATGGGAACTCCCATCAGTCCTTTGATGATCCCGACAGAAATTGCAGCACCCAGCGCAAAAATGAGGAACGGGAAAACGACAGCGCCCACATACGATGTAATCGGAATAACGCGCAACTGCATGTCAAATATGCGCTGCCGTTGATCGGGCGGGAGTTGCAGCATGCGCTGGTTGTTATCCATGATGCGGTGCATGTACGGCTCCCAGCCAATGTGCGTATTGAAGGCGTAGAGGTACCCGGCGCCCATCACGATTACGATGAGCAACGGCACGATCCATCGCGGCCGCTGTGCGATATCGGCGAACGTCCTGCCAGGCTCGAAGAAGACTCCTAGGAGCCGCGAAAGTTCGCTCATCGCCGGCGGCGCGGCCTGA
The DNA here is from genome assembly GCA_036557125.1 of Bryobacteraceae bacterium. Taxonomy (GTDB): domain Bacteria; phylum Acidobacteriota; class Terriglobia; order Bryobacterales; family Bryobacteraceae; genus PSRJ01. The sequence goes on from DATBID010000414.1 coordinate 1,981, forward strand.
ATTCCGGGCGTAGCGCTGCTTGTCGCCGTTGGCTCGTTAGTTGTCGCCATTGGGTCGATTGTACTACTTCCGGTACGAGGGAGGACGGAAGTGGGGTGGCGTTTGTTCCTAAGAAAGCTGCACTGCCACTCTGCGAAAATAAGGGCGCGTGTTTCTGTTCGATTTTTTTCGTTCGTTCCTGCCGCTGCACAATCCGATTGGTTTTGGAGCGAGCGATTTTTTGCTGCTGTTGCTGGCCGTGCTGCTGGCCGCATGGGCGATCGCGTGGCCGCGGATCGAGCCGTTTGCCGGACGGTTTGCGCAAAAGACCGGATGGGCGATGCTGTTGCTTGCGGTGCTTCCAGTCGCGCTGCGGCTGACACTCTTGCCGCATCACCCGGTTCCGGTTCCGGAGGTTTACGACGAGTTCAGCCATCTGCTGGCTGCCGATACACTCCGGCATTTCCGCCTGGCGAATCCGCCACATCCGCTTTGGCGATTTTTCGAAACGCAGTTCGTGCTGCAGCAGCCTACTTACAGCTCGATTTACCCGTTGGGTCAGGGATTGGTCCTGGCGTTGGGATGGAGCCTGTTCGGCCATCCGTGGGCGGGGGTACTCGTGGCGGAAGCGGCATTGTGCGCGCTGTGTTATTGGATGCTGCGCGCGTGGACTAGTCCGGGGTGGGCGCTCACAGGCGGTGCGCTGGCGGTCGCGGAATTCGGACCGCTGAGTTACTGGATGAACAGCTACTGGGGAGGCGCAGCAGCGGCGGCGGCCGGTTGTCTGGTTTTCGGGGCGCTCCCGCGACTATTTGATAAGCCGCCATCCCTGGCCCGTCCGCGAGACGCCGCGTTTCTCGGCCTGGGCTTCGGTCTGCATCTTCTCATTCGGCCGTACGAAACCGTGTTTCTCGCGCTGGCTATCGCGCTCTTCGTTGCGCCCTTATTCGTGAAGCCGCGAATTTTGCGTGCTTATTTTCGGCTCCTGCCGGCGATGCTGCTGCCGGTTGTGCTGGCTAGCGGTCTCACGCTGCTGCAGAATAAGCGAGTCACCGGCAGTTGGACCACTTTGCCATATAGCCTGAGCCAGTACGAATACGGGGTGCCGGCAGCGCTTACATTCCAGAGCAATCCCGTGGCGCACCGCGAACTCAATCGGGAGCAGGCCCTGAACTATCGAATGCAAGTGGGGTTCCGGCCCAGGGGTCCGGAAACTCTGAAGACGTATTTCGAGCGCCTGGAATACCGCGTGCGCTTCTACCGGTTTTTCTTTCTTGCGCCGCTATATCTCGCACTCCTGGCGTTTTTGTGGACTCTGCGGCGCTATCGGTTCGCCTGGGTGGCGCTCACCTTGGCCCTGTTCGCTCTCGGAACGAACTTCTACCCCAATTTCGAGCCGCATTACCTGGCGGGAGTTGCGTGCCTATTCGTGCTGACGGCAGTGATCGGTCTCCGGCAGTTGGCGCGCCTCAGCCGGACGGCCGCGGGGCTGCTTGTGTTTCTCTGCTTCGCGCAATTCTTCTTCTGGTATGCGCTGCATGTCTTCGATTCGAAGAATGCCTCGCTTGCGCTGCGCCAATACGAAACGTGGAGCGGCCTGAATCACAGCAATCCGGCGGCGCGGGTTGAGGTCGCCCGCCAGCTCGCTTCTCTGCCCGGCAATCTGCTTGTCTTCGTGCGCTACTATCCGCAGCATCCGTTTCAGGAAGAATGGGTTTACAATCGCGCCGATATTGATCGCGCGCGCGTAGTGTGGGCGCGGGATCTCGGCGCGGCGGAAGACGAGAAACTACGCGCATTCTATCCCAAACGATCGGCGTGGCTGCTGGAGCCGGATTTCCGCCCGCCGCGCCTCACACCATACGCTCCAGCGGCTACGGTGCCGGCTGAACCGCAGAAAAGTCCATTTGAAGAAGTGAAGTGAAGCGGGTACCAGAATATGTTCTCTATCGAAATCTCTTGCCCGCCGGAGCGCCTCGATCTGCTGATTGCGGATTTATGGGAGCAGGGCTGTGCCGGAATCACCGAACTCAGTGGCGGCACGGTGCGAGCATTCTTCGAAGACGGGGCGGAGCCGGAGAGCTTGCTGGCCCGGTATCCGGAGGCGATCGTCCGGGCCGAAGATGAGCGCGATTGGGTGCGGGAAGCGCGCGAGTTGCTACAGCCGATGGCCGTGGGGGAGCGGTTTTTTCTGATTCCGGAGTGGCGCGACGATCCTGCGCCGGAGGGACGATTTCGGATCACGGTGAACCCGGGAATGGCGTTCGGCACCGGTGTGCACGAAACGACGCAGCTTGCTTTGGAAGCGCTGGA
>DATBID010000415.1:0-8754 GCA_036557125.1 Bryobacteraceae bacterium
GGAATTGAGCCCATACTTCCGTTGCAACGGCTCGCTCACATTGCGGATTACCAGGGTCGCACCCGGAGGAATACAAACTGCGGGTACAGCCTGATCTTGCGAGCCTATTAGCGCGTCCTTTAACTCCACCCACCACGACCGTCGTTCCCGCGGGCGGTTCTCCGGCAGGTCGGAAGGGGACGCCAGTCCTTTTGAGCCGCTCGGAAACCGGTGCACTACCAACTCTTCACCATCAACCGCCAAACGATTGCGATAACACATTAAAGAATAATCGCACATAGCCTTCTTCCTCAACATAGATGTTGCATTGGAAGTACCGATGGCTCGCTCGCACCTTTGGGGCCTCAATGACCTGTTTCACAATTAAATCTTGGTGCTCCACCGAACAGTAAATGCCTTCCCGTGAGCGGGATGACAATACTTCACTCAGTTCAGGCGGGCGCTGGCGGTGAAATCCTTCACAATGCACTGCTTGGGGTACTTAGCTGGCCCGACATTAGCTGCTTCGACCACGGCATTTTTGCTAGGTAAGCATGTCCGGGTGAAGCTGCGTCACTCCAGCCGTTTGCGCTTCCCGCCCTTGCGGCCTTCGCGACGATGGCGCACTTCCTCTTCTACTAGCGAAAACTGCAGTTTTCGTTCATTCGCGTCGACCCGCTCCAGCATCACGCGCACCCGATCGCCGATGGAAAATTCGCGGCGCGAATGCTTGCCTACTACTTTGCGGACGTTTTCGTGATACGCGAACTCGTCGCCCGGCAGCGTGTCGATGGGCACCAGACCTTCCACGAAGTAATCGGCCAGTTCCACGAAGAGTCCGTACTTAGCCGTGCTGATGATAAGGCCGTCGAACTCTTCGCCGATGCGTTCTGCCATGAAGCGAACTTTTTTCCACTCCACCAGTTCGCGTTCGGCATCGGCTGCGCGCCGTTCCGATTGCGAACATTCCTCCGCGATCGCGCTCAATTCGTTTTCAGGCGGCGTCGCGCCTCCCGCCAGCACCGCGCGCAATAGCCGATGCACCAGCAGGTCCGGATAGCGGCGGATGGGCGAAGTGAAGTGGGTGTAAGCGCTGGCGGCCAGCGCGAAGTGACCGGCGTTCTCGGTGCTGTACCGGGCTTGCTTGAGCGAGCGGAGCATCAGATAGCTCAGAATCCGCTCTTCCGGTTTGCCCTCAATTTTCGCCACCAGCTTCTGGTAGTTGCGCGAAGAAATAGGCGTGCTTGCGGAGGGCAGCACGATCTCCTTCCGCTGTTTTCCGCCGTCCCGGTGGCGGCTGGTGATGCCGAATTTCTGCACGGCGGCCGCGCCGATGCCCAGCGAATAACCGAAGTGCGCGGCCACTTCTTCGAATTCCAGGACGCGCTTGGGGTCTGGCTTCTCGTGAATGCGGTAGATGGAGCAGATGCCGGTGTGTTCCAGATGCGCGGCCACAGCTTCATTCGCCGCCAGCATGAATTCCTCGATAATGCGGTGAGCGATATTGCGCGGCGCGCGTGTCACTCCCGTCATGGCCCCCCACTCGTCGAATTCGATTAGCGGTTCGGGCAAATCGAAATCGATTGACCCGCGGCGCACGCGCTTGCGATTCAGCACCAGCGCCAACTCGCGCATCAGCTCGAACCGCTCCACCAGGCGTGCGTAGCGTCCGCGCAGCCCTGCGTCCCCTTCGAGCACGAGGTGTACGTCGGTGTAAGTCATCCGCTCCGCGCTGCGAATGACTCCCTGTGTGAATTCCTGCGCCACGATTTCGCCCTGGTGATCGATTTCGACGAGCGCCGAGAGCACCAGCCGGTCTACGCGCGGATTGAGCGAGCAAATATTTGTGGATAGCTCGAAAGGCAGCATGGGGACGGCGCGATCCGGAAAATAAACGCTGGTGCCGCGCAGGCGGGCTTCGGCGTCAATTGGCGAACCGGGCCGCACGTAGTGACTGACATCGGCGATGTGCACCTGGAGAGCGAAGTTGCCGTTGGGGAAACGATCGACCCAAACCGCGTCGTCGAAATCGCGGGCGGTTTCGCCGTCGATGGTCACAATGTCCAGGTCGCGAAAATCGCGGCGGCCCACCAGTTCGCGCGCGGCAATCACATTGGGAATCGATTCGGCCTGCCCCACGACCTTCGGCGGGAACTGGTGCGGCAGGTGGTGCTTGCGAATCACGATTTCCACGTCCACGCCGAAATCGTCCGGGTTGCCCAGGATCTCGATCACCTGCCCCACAGGGTTAGCGCCGCGCTGCGGATATTCGAGCAGCTCCACGTTGACCACCATCCCATCCAGTTCTTGAGCCGAGGATACCTGCGGCGCGGCCATACCGATGCGGTCCGCCACGCGGCCGCCGGGCGGGAGTTCCAAGCCTTCGGGAATTTCGATGCGCTGGCGAATCCGTTCATCATGCGGGACGACGTACTGCCCACGCGCGCCCAGCCGGAACTCACCAACGACGGTGGGTTGCGCGCGCTTCAGGATTTTGACGATTTCGCCATCCGCGCGGCCATCGCTTTCGATGCGGTTGATGTGCACCAGCACGCGATCGCCATGCATGGCCTTCTGCGCTGCCTCCGGCGGAAGGAACACGTCGCCCGCGACGCCTTCGACGGGATGTTCGGCGATCAGGAATCCGTAGCCTTCCCGATGCATATGCAGCCGCCCGACGGCAAACTCGCGGGCCCGCGCCCGGACGGTATACTGGCCTGGCTTCATTTCGATCAGATCGCCGCGGGCTGCCAGCCGCTCCAAGGCTGCTTCCAATTGCTCCCGCCGCGCTCCTTTGGCGCCCAGTTCGCGAACCAGGTGCTTGAAACCGGCTCGCGCGTGCGGCTGCCGCGCGATGTGATCGAGCAGGGCGCTATCGCGAAATGGCTCAGGCGCCCCGGCTTCATCGTCAGCCGCGCGATGCTTGCTCACGGCCCCTCCGTGCCGGCGGACGCAGCCAGCGGCCGGGCAGCTTGGAGAAATATGCCAGCCGCTCAATAGCGGGCAGCATGCGCCGCACCGTGCGGCCATCGAGCAGCAGGCTGCCTGTGACCAGTGCGGGGTGCGGAATCGTAGTGCAACAGCGCGCGCAGATGTCCACTTCGCCGCCCCGGCCCGCTGCGTGCAGACCGCGCATCCGTTCCATCTCTTGAGAGTTCCAGATTTGGGCGAGCGATTGCCGCTCCAAGTTGCCCAGTGGTTGCCCATCGAGCATGTAGCTCTGGCAGCACGGATAAACATCCCCGTTCTGCTTCACATACATGGGACCGCGCCAAAGGTAATGACAAGGGTGCTTCCAATCATCCGCGGCGTGGCCGGCATCGGGCCGCATCAGGTTGGTCTCGTCTTCTTTAATGCGGATCTGGTCGATGCCGGGCACTTGGCGCCAGAATGCAACGAAATCGTTCACTTCGGCGGCGTTGCCTTCCATACGCACCATCTGCACAACCACTTGCAGCTTCGATCGTCGCTCGTGTTTCATACGGGCGAAGCGCACGAAGTTGTCGCGCACCTTTTCAAATTTGGCGCCCTTGCGGTAAAACTCGAAGGTCTCTTTGCGGGCGCCATCGAAGCTGAGAGTGATCTGTTCGAGTGGAGAAGCAAGAACGCGCGCCGCCAGCTTCTCATCCAGGAAAGTGCCGTTGGTGGAAAGCAGCGTGGAAACACTGTGGCGATGGCAGAGCTCGATGCGCTCGAAGATTCGCGGGTCCATAAACGGTTCTCCAAGGCCGATCAGCATCATGTGTTCGGCGCTTCCGGCTGCTTCGCCCACCAGCCGCTCGAAAACGCCATCGGCCATATGGGCCTTGGGCTGCTTGTGAGTTTCCCGCGGGCACATGGGGCAATAGAGATTGCACTTCGCCGTGGTCTCGACGATGTACTCCACGGGAAGGGCGCGCAAACGGGAACGGCGCGCCAGGTAGCCCCACAGCAGCTTTGCCCGGTTCCAGCCTCCCATGTGCGTATACTCATTGTACAGGCGCAGCCGTGAACATCACGATTTCGGGCGCATCCGGCTTAGTCGGCCGCCGTTTGCTAAACGTGCTCGGAAGGGCCGGGCATCAGCTTCACGTCTTGAGCCGCAACGCGGCAATCCGGATGCCGGAGGGCGTGCGCCTTTCGCAATGGAACACGTCCGGCCCTCCGCCAACGGCTGCACTCGAAACCGCAGACGCGGTAGTTCACCTGGCAGGCGAGCCGGTAGCGCAACGCTGGACAGCGGAGGTGAAACGGCGGATCCGCGAGAGCCGCGTCCAGAGCACGCGCAACCTGGTAGAGGGGCTGGCGCAATTGCCGCGCCGTCCGCAGACTTTGGTCTGCGCTTCGGCCATTGGTTATTACGGCTCGCGCGGCGACGAGGTGCTTGCCGAGTCCTTACCGCCAGGCACGGGGTTCCTTCCCGAGGTCTGCGTGGAATGGGAGCGCGCAGCGGGCCAAGCCGCAACTCTGGGGATGCGCGTGGCCATTATTCGCATCGGCGTCGTGCTCGATGCCCAAGGCGGTGCGCTGGGACGCATGCTGCGGCCGTTTCGCGCCGGCGTGGGCGGACCCATCGGTTCCGGCGCGCAGTGGATGTCCTGGATACATGCCGAAGACCTGGCGGAGCTGTTTCGTCTGGTAATTGAAGGTCCGCACCGCGGTGTGTTCAACGGCGTGGCGCCCCTTCCCGTAACCAACCGGGAATTCACGCGGGAACTCGCGCGTATGTTGGGACGGCCCGCCATTCTTCCGATTCCTGCCTTCGCACTGAAGCTGCTCTTCGGAGAGATGGCGCAGATTCTGCTCGAGAGCCAAAGAGTGGCGCCCCAGGCTGCCGAAGCTGCGGGTTTCCGGTTTCGATTTCCCCAATTGGCCCCCGCGCTGGCTGATTTGCTGCAACAGTAGCGCAGCGGCCGGTGGCAACCTTTTGCGTTCCCCGAAGATTTCAAAATATTCGCATCCTAAAATCAACCGTTTACCACCCCTCCGCCCTCCCAGCCCCAATCTCGCCAGTTACTCTCATGGTTGAGAAAAACCAATGGCTTCCCCAGCACAGATCGCCGCGAATCGCCGCAATTCGCTCCTCAGCACGGGCCCTACCTCCGCCGCAGGTAAGGCCGTCTGCCGCTTCAACGCTCTCAAGTCCGGTATCTACGCCGAATCGCTCGCCATCCCCGGTGAGAACTCCGCCGAACTTGCAGCGCTCGCCGATAGCTACCACCAGCGGCTCCAACCCGCAGACCCAATCGAGTGCTTCCTTGTCGATGCCCTCATCGATTCGGATTGGAAGCTCCGCCGCTATCGCAAGGTGGAAACCAACATCTGGCGCCGCGAGTCCGATGCCGAAACCGGCTTCCCCGCGCATCCCATCCTCCGCCACGTTCATCGCCGCATGGATGCCGCCGAGCGCTCCTACCATCGCTGCCTTAGAGAGTTGAAAACTCGTCAGGCAACCGCCCAACCCGTTGAAACCGCTGTCTCCCAACCTGAAATTGGCTCTGTTCCGTCACAGCCTCAAACCACTGCGCCCGCCCAACCCGCACCGCCTCAAACCCCCGCGCCTACGGCCGCCACGCCGCCCGAATATGTCCCAATTCCCAGAGATCCGCCGGATTTCCGTATCTTCCACCCCATCACCCCCGCGGATCTCATCTTGTTTGATCACAATCCAAAACTCGCAGCCAAACTTCACAAGCCATGGAACCCCACTTCCCGCTCCGGTAGCTGAAGAAATCGAGCTGCTCGCACTTCAAAAGCCCCCAGTGTCGCTGAGGGCCGAAGGCCCGCCGGGTCAGCTCTCTGCAACCGGCAGTCAACTCTTTACAAGACCGGTGACGCGGGTCCGAATAATGCTATTAGATTGCCCTGATAAACTATTCCTTTCGCTCAATTCGAGGCACACAGAAATGGCCATAGCCAGCATCAATCCCGCCACGGGCGAGATCCTCAAATCCTTCGAGCCACTCAACGAGGCCGCCCTCGAATCCAAGCTCGCACTCGCCGCCGCGACCTTTCCCAAATTCCGTGCTCTTCCCTTTTCCGCACGCGCCGGCATGATGAGCCGTGCTGCCGAAATTCTCGAAAACGAGAAAGAAGAATTCGGCCGCGTGATGACCACGGAAATGGGCAAGACCCTCCGCTCAGCCGTGGATGAAGCCGCCAAGTGCGCCTGGGCCTGCCGCTACTACGCCGAAAATGCTGAGCGCTTCCTGGCCGATGAGATCGTCGAGACCAACGCCCGCCGCAGCTACGTCCGCTATCAACCCCTCGGCATCGTGCTGGCGGTTATGCCCTGGAATTTTCCCTTCTGGCAGGTCTTCCGCTTTATCGCGCCCAGCCTCATGGCGGGCAACGTGGGCCTGCTGAAACACGCGTCCAACGTGCCCCAGTGCGCCCTCAAAATTGAGGAAATCCTCTGCCGCGCCGGCTTCCCCGAAGGCGCGTTCCAAACCTTGTTGATCGGTTCCCGCCAGGTGGAAGCCGTTCTCGCCGATCCCCGTGTTGCCGCCGCCACGCTTACCGGCAGTGAAGGCGCGGGTGTCGAAGTCGGCGTCTCTGCCGCCCGTCGCATCAAAAAGGTAGTGCTTGAGCTCGGCGGCAGCGACCCATTCGTCATCATGCCGAGCGCCAAACTCGAACAGGCCGTCACCTGGGCCGTCAAAGCCCGCCTCGTCAACAACGGCCAATCCTGCATCGCAGCCAAGCGCTTCATCGTTGCCGAACCCATCGCCGACGAATTCGAGCGCTGCTTCGCCGCGAAAATGCAATCTGTTGTCATCGGCGATCCCATGGACGCCAAAACCGAACTCGGCCCGCTCTCCTCCGCGGGCGCTCTCGAAGACCTGCAGAAAGATGTCGACGCCACCGTCAAAGCCGGCGCGCGCGTGGTCATCGGCGGCAATCCTTTGAACCGAACCGGAGCGTTCTACCCGCCTACGATCCTGGCTGACATTCCCAAAGATTCGCCCGGTTACCGCGAGGAGCTGTTCGGACCCGTAGCGTGCGTCTTCCGCGCCAAAGATCTTGACGACGCCATCCGCATCGCCAATGACACCCGCTTCGGTCTTGGCGCCAGCGCCTGGACCAACGATTCCACCGAAGCGGAGCGCTTCGTCAATGAACTCGAAGCCGGGCTGGTCTTCATTAATAAGATGGTCGCTTCCGATCCCCGCCTTCCCTTCGGTGGCGTAAAATGGTCCGGCCACGGCCGTGAGCTTGGCGTTCACGGCATTCACGAATTCACCAACATCAAAACCGTGTGGATCGAATAACCACTATGACTCACCTGAAATTCCGCCATCCTCTGTGTCCTCTGCCGGCTCTGCGTTCTCAGGTTTTGACTTTAAATTTGCCTTTCTCTGCGTCTCCGCGTCTCTGTGGTGAATTCCATGCCTGATCTCGCATTCGTCGGCCTTGGTGTGATGGGCAGCCGCATGGTCGCTCGCCTGCTCGAAAAAGGCCACAGAGTCGCGGGCTACAACCGCACCCGCTCCAAAGCCCAGTGGCTCATCGACCAGGGCATGGTTTGGGCCGATTCTCCGCGGGCTGCCGCCACTCGCGGAGAAGTCGTTTTGTCCATGGTCACCAACTCGGCTGCGCTCAAACAGATCGCCCATGGCTCCGACGGCATCATCGCCGGTATCGCCCCGGGTAGAGTATGGGTCGACATGAGCACCGTCAGCCCCGACGTCAGCCGCGCGCTCGCCACCCGCGTCCGCGAAAAAGGCGCTGACATGATGGACGCCCCCGTCTCCGGCAGTGTCATTACCCTCGAGCAGGGCAAGCTCTCGTTCATGGCCGGCGGCCGTCGTGAAACCTTCGAAAAGGTGAAGTCGCTCTTCCTGGATATTGGCACGAAGGCCACCTACGTGGGCGATAATGGCCTCGCGCTGGTCATGAAGATCGCCACCAATCTTAGTCTCACCTCGCAGATGCTGGCGTTTTCGGAAGGTGTCCTGCTGGCCGAAAAGAGCGGCATCGCCCGCGAAACGGCAGTCGAAGTCCTCACCCACAGCGCCATCGCCTCGCCCATGGTTCAATACCGCGGCCCCTTCGTTTTGAAAATGCCGGACGAGGCCTGGTTCGATTGCAACATGATGCAGAAGGACCTCCTGCTGGCGCTCGATCTCGGCCGGGAACTCGAAGTCGCCCTGCCGACCACGTCTACCTGCAACGAGTTCCTCACCGCCGCCCGGGCCATGGGCCTCGAAAGACAAGATTTTGCCATTATGTTTGAAGTGCTGAGCCGATTGTCAGGAATAAAGCCGTCCGGAGTAAGCCGATGAGCACAGTCGCCATTCCACAGTCCCCAATCCCTAGTCCCCAGTCCCCAGATCTTGAGCGCTGCCTGCGTATGTATCGCCGCATGGTGATGATCCGCCTATTCGAAGAGCAGGTCAACGACCTCTACACCCGCGCATTGATGCCCGGCCTAGCCCACTTATATATAGGTGAAGAAGCCGTTGCCGTGGGTATATGCGAGGCGCTCAACCGCGACGACTACATCACCAGCACCCATCGCGGCCACGGGCATTGTGTCGCTAAGGGCGCCGCCCTTGACCGCATGTTCGCCGAACTGCTCGGCAAGGAGGCCGGCTACTGCAAAGGCAAGGGCGGCTCCATGCACATCGCCGATCCCGATACCGGCAATCTCGGCGCAAATGCCATCGTGGGCGGCAGCGCCGGCATCGCTACCGGAGCCGCGTTTGCGGCCAAGCGACTGGGCAATGGCCGCGTCTGCGTTTGCTTCTTCGGAGAAGGCGCGCTTGGCCAGGGCGTGCTTTATGAAGTGATGAA
>DATBID010000416.1:0-8920 GCA_036557125.1 Bryobacteraceae bacterium
TTCTCATGCGTCACTCGGACGTATAACCCGCGACGATGAGATTCGCCTTGCCACGATTGATGCTCCCTAACGCTAGCAGCTCGGCTGCTGCCCGCGACGCAGGTGTTACTTCATAGTCCAAAGGCAGGTGGATAGATTACAATCCCGTGAACACCCTCAAGTGCACCTTCCACGAGTTCCAGTGCCATGAATGCTTCGCGAAGGAACGGCGACTCAATCGGCGCAGCCTTGGCACTCGAAAAGCCAAAGCGCGGATAGTAATCGGGATGTCCAACCACAATTACGATCCGCTCACCTTGGTTCTTCAATAGCTCCAGGCCGTGCACAATGAGGCGTTGGCCTATTCCCTTGCGCTGATGCTCAGGAAGGACTGCGACCGGAGCCAAAGCCACAGCGGGCACGAGTTTTGATGGGGTCTTTATCCACATGCGGCTGAAAAGGATATGGCCTACAATCCCTAGCTCGCATTCCGCGACGAGCGAGATGAGCGCCTGATCGCCCCTCAGTTCGTCAACGAGGTGCGCCTCTTCGGAACCGCCGAAGGCTGCCTCGTTGACAGCGCTGATGACTAAGTGTTCAGGGGCGCTCGTGGGATTCTCAACGCGAATCCGGACGGAATCGTCCGCCAACGCATGTTTCAAGGACATGATTGCTAGCTCCAGTAGAATTTTCTTGATTCGAGTGACAAGACACACGACACCGGAACTGGTCAGAGACGAGTCCCGGACTGGGGCTATCGCACAATCACGAAGGACAGCATAGCAGATCGGCATAGACTGTAAACTTGGTGAACAGGAAGAGGCCGATGCCGTGGCCAAACAGGTATGCTGAAATTGTCAAAAAGGATTTGACGAAAGGGGTGAACTATCCGGAACGACAAATACTCAGTGATTCTCGAAACGAATCAACAGGAACAACTGATCTTCAAGCACGCGATTTCAACGGTGGTGGTGTCGAAGCCGTTTCATGGGCCCGTGCACGCCAACGCCGCCTCCGCTGAATCACACTCCGTGCCCGGCGCGCCGGTACGTGACGGCGATAACTGACCGCTTGCCCCAGCAAGAAGTTGCGTTACTTGTGGGCCTGCGCGTAACATCGCGCCGCTCCCAGCATGGGCTGCCGCCGCCGGACGGCGATCTGCTTTCTGCCGAGGAGTCTCTCGAAGAGTTGGCCGCCTTGGCAGGGACAGCCGGGGCGCGGGTGGCCGAAACATCCATTCAAACGCGGCCGCGCATCGATCCCGCGACGCTGGTTGGCTCGGGAAAAGTCGACGAGCTCAAGGCGCAGATTCAGTTCCACGAAGCGACCACCCTCATCGTCGATCGCGAATTGTCGCCGACGCAGCAGCGGAACCTTGAAAAAGCGCTGGACGTGAAGGTGCTGGACCGCACCCAGTTGATTCTCGATATTTTCGCCCGCCGCGCACGCACCCGGGAAGGGAAGCTTCAGGTCGAGTTGGCCCAATTGAACTACCTGCTGCCGCGCTTGACCGGTCACGGCGCGGCGATGTCACGGCTCGGCGGCGGAATCGGAACGCGCGGACCCGGTGAAACCAAGCTCGAAACGGATCGCCGGCGGATTCATCAGCGGATTCACTCGCTCGAACGCGACCTCGAACGCGTTCGCGGCGGACGCGCCACACAGCGGCGTCAGCGGCAGGCCGTGCCGCTGGCGACGATCGCGCTGGTCGGTTACACGAACGCAGGAAAATCGACGCTCTTTAACCGGCTGACCGGAGCGGGCGTGCTGGCAGATTCGAAAATGTTCGCCACACTCGATCCGACGGTCAGACATATCGTTTTGCCTTCCAAAAGGCGAGCGTTAGTGAGCGACACGGTCGGCTTCATTCGCAATTTGCCGACGACCTTGGTGCGCGCTTTTCGGGCGACCCTCGAAGAAGTCGTGGAGGCGGAGCTGCTGTTGCACGTCGTAGATGCGAGCTCGCCCGAAGCGCCGCATCATACCTCGCACGTGCTGGCGACACTCAACGAGATCGGCGCGGCCGCCACGCCGCAGATTCTCGTCCTGAATAAATCGGAGTTGCTCGGTGCCGAGCCCGATCCGGCGGCGGTGGCGCGAAGAATTCTGGGCGACCCCCAGCATCAACTGGCGGCCGCGGTCGCTATTTCGGCAGCAACCGGCGCAGGATTGGAGCGACTGCTAGAGAAGATCGATCAGGTGCTCGCGCTCGATCCCGTATCGGCGGCGGTCTTCCGGTTTTCGGTTTCCGACCTCGCGCCGCTCAATCTGTTGCACGAGACTGCTCAGGTGACTTCGATCCGCTACGACGAAAAGGGCTGCGATGTGGAGGCTCTGGTGCCGGAATCGATCAAGCGCCGGCTAAAACCGTATCTCGCCTCCGCCCTGCTAAAAGCGGGGCTATGATTTAGGTCGCCGGATGAATAAAACCAGCTGGTTCCACGCCGGAGAGTAGTCTAGTGGCCTGTCGCCGAGTAACTATTAGTACAGTGACATCGTCATTGTGACATGCCCTTTGAGGCTAGTCCTTTTGAGTTGACAGACGATGAGCACGACGAGCTCCGCCGAATAACGATTTCGCGAAGTCTGCCAGCCGGCGATGTCATGCGTGCTCGCCTGATTCTGATGTTGGCCGACGGCCGAAGCTATGCCGAGATTCAAGAGCGTCTACAAACGACGGCACCCACTATTTCCCGCTGGAAGAAGCGTTTTTTGAGCGAGCGACTCCCCGGGCTAATGCCGGCTGCGCACCCTGGGCAGAAGCCGACCGTAATCACCCCCAAACTCCAGGCGCGAGTATTAGAACCACCCGGCGGAAACCGAAGGATGGCTCGACGCACTGGTCGGTGCGGAAACTGGCACGGGAGTTGAACCTCAGCAAAGATACGGTTCATCGCATCTGGCGGGCCGCCGGTGTCAAGCCGCATCGTCTGGAGCGCTACATGGCCAGTGACGATCCGGATTTCGAAGCCAAGGCCGCCGACATTATCGGGCTGTATCTGAATCCACCGCAGCATGCGGCCGTCTTTTGCGTGGATGAAAAGTCGGCGATTCAGGCACTGGACCGGCTCGATCCCGTCCTCCCGCTATCGCCTGGGAGAATCGAACGGCACGGATTCAAGTGCTTCGGATATTTTGACCTAACGACCACCGCCATAATGACGCCCGTCGGGGGATTTTGGTGAACGCTCCGACTACAAGGATGTCGTCCCTGGTAACCGCCTGCTCCCACCCAAGCAGATCCGGCAGGTGCCGAATGTGCTCCGGCAGCAGGGCGAGCGAACCGATATTTACCGCTTTACCGAGGCTTACCCTTCAGAGATACGGAGATGGTCCCCTGCGCCCTCCCCGCCGCCATCATTCCACCCGCCGCATCGAAATTTATGCCAATATGGCCGCTAGCCCAGGACTCAAACGACCAGTTCAGTGCGCAGGGCCGCTTGACCCTCGGCTTCCCGGGAATCCCCGTTACTCAAAAGATATCAACTTCTTCGGGCGGAGTGCCGTAGGTATGCAGGCCCTCTGGAGTTTCCAGTCCCCAAGCCTGGCCCTTCTTGCGCTCCTCTTCGGTCCACCGGATCGGTTTACAATCCGGCGCGAGCAGCAGGCGCGCCCCGGCATTGTCGATTTCCACGCGGTTCCCACCCGGTTCATATACCCATAAGAAAAACGTCTGCTGGATGGCGTGCTTGTGGGGCCCGCTTTCGATATAGATTCCGTTCTCCAGGAAAATGTCTGCGGCCCGGAGCACGTCCTCGCGGCTGTCCACGGTATACGTGACATGGTGGAAGCGCCCTTTCGTCCCAGTGTCGTCCCGGACAAAGGAAAAGTCGTGGCCCTTATTCGTGAACGTCATCCACATTCCGGTTTCGGTGCCGTCGTTCAAAACGATCTGCTCGGTCAGACGGCAGCCCAGGTTCTGCTCGAAAAACTCCCGGTTGGCCTTAATGTCCGCTGCCAGACATTCCACCGAATTGAGCCTGCGCACGCTCACGCCACGGGCGGGTGAACGCTGCGCTTGGTTTTTCAAGCTGGGACGCAGCTCCAGCGGAGCGTCGTACCACTCTGTCTCATAGTACAACTCCACTTTGTGGCCATCGGGGTCCTGGAACAGATAAGCAGGCCCATGCCCCACGTCGCCATCGGTCCAGCCAATCCCATAACCGGAGCTCTCGATTGCCGCCACGCGTCGCTCCAAAGCTTGCGGGCTTCTTGCCCGAAAGGCCATATGTGCCATCCCAGAGGTCTTGGCAGCGGTTAATTTCAGAGAATGTCGCTCATAATCATCCCAACCTCGTAGGTAAACCGAGTCGCCCTGGCGGCTGCTCTCGGTCAACCCGAGGACGTCTTTGAAGAACTGAACACTCTCCTCAGGTTTGGGCGTGAAAAGCTCCAAATGGCCCAGATGAGCGATATCCCAATTCGGTTCATTTTGCATAAAAACGGATTCCTCGATTACGCTTTTCCATTGGATGACGAGATCCCAACCAGCGGATCCTCGGGCGGGGGAGTTCCCGGCGGGAGCCCCGCCAGTTCCGCCAGCGTGCCGGCGACGTAGTAGCGTGCCATGTCCTTTCGCCAAGCCATCGCATAATCGGTATTATCAAGAGGCTTGGCGGCTGGGTACGCGACGGTGGCCGCCTCCCGGATCGTCTCGCGAGTAAGTTTCTTCCCCAGGAGCATTTTCTGCGCCGCCACCACTTCAATCGGATGCGAGCCAACGCCTCCCAAAATAATCTTGGCCGTCTCCACCGTTCCGTCGGTTACCAACCTTAAGCAAGTGGCTACCCCGAGAACCGGGAAGTCGAACGAACCTCGGCGGCGCAGTTTCCAGTAAGTCGCTCGCCAGCCGTTGACCGGCGGCAGGTGAATTTCCGTCAGCAGTTCTTCAGGTCGCTTGTTGAGATGCCGGATTCCGTCGTCGTGATAAAGCTCCGCCGCATCCAGCATTCTCTCGCCCGAACTGGAAACCAGCCGTACTTTGGCCCCGATCGCCACCATTACCGGCGCGCAGTCGCTGGATTGAACGGCCCAGCAGCGCGGACTCGAAGGCGCCACCCAGCAGATCTCCCCATCTTTCTTCATGCAAAAGTGGATGGACTTGCGCCACTCATAGTTCTGATCGTAGTAATTACACCGCGTATCGAGCAGCAGGTTGCCACCGATGCTGCCCATGTTGCGCAGCAGCGGCGTGGAGATCAGCTCGGCCGCTTTGGCGACGGCTGGATAACTCCCCTGCACGCGCTTATCTGCGCACACGTCAGTCAGTGTCAGACCGGCCCCCAGCACCATACCCTCTGCGGGTTCGCCCCGCAGCATTTGTAGTGGTTTGAGTTGCGCCAGCCCGATTACCACCTTTGGCGTCTGCTGGCGCCGTTTCATGTTCGGATAGAGGTCCGTGCCGCCGGCAACGTACATGGCTTCCGTGCCTGCGTCCGCCATCATGCGCAGGGCTTCGCTCAAGGACTTCGGTTCCAGGTAGCGGAATTTGGGGAGTCTGAGCATTAGGGCCTCGCCGCCGGAACACTGGCTTGCTTGTGAGCCAGCGCAGGCTCTCGTTCTACTGGCTTACCGTCCCCGCCTTCACCCGGCGTTGGCACAAAAATCGGGGCGGGCATATCACAGTGAGGAAACTTAGTTGGCCCGTAGCGGCCTTCCTGCCCTTTGGCTTTCGCACGGATGGCTTTCAGCACTTTGTCGGGTGTGATCGGAACCTCATCGATCCGCACTCCGACTGCATCATAGATGGCGTTTGCGATGGCGGGCGGCACCGGCAACTGCGGCCCTTGTCCTGCTTCCTTGGCGCCGAATGGTCCATTGGAGTCGCCATCGCCGACCAGATACGTGACGATGTCGCACATTTCCAGCGTGGTCGGGCTTTTGTATTCCAGAAAAGAGGGGGCCTTCTGCACTACGTTCCGGTTACCGCGGTAGGCCATCTCCTCCATCAACGTCTCTCCAAGGCCCATGTAAACGCTGCCTTCCACCTGCCCCATCACCAGGACTGGATTGATCGATTGACCGATATCATGCGCAATCCACATACGCGGCACGGACACAATTCCGGTTTCCGGATTCACGTCCACTTCCGCTACTGCTGCCGTGTAGCTGTAGGCGGGAGAAGGACCGATCCCCGATCCTTTGAATTTGCCCTTGGTTGCCGGCGGTTTATACGAGCCTACCGTGCCCAGTGTGCCGAACTTGGTCTCCGCCAGCCATACGGCGTCTACAAAGCTCACGCTTTTCTCTGGATTGTCGGCCTCGAACACGCGCCGGTCCGCGAAGCACAGCCGCTCGGCGGGGACTTGCAGTTTTTCCGCGACTGCCTGGCTCAGCAGCTCCTTCGCCCGCTCGGCGGCCTGAATCGCGGCATTGCCGGTCATTAGCGTGACCCGGCTCGAGTAGCTGCCGAGATCCACGGGAGTCAGATCGGTATCTGCAGTCACCACACGGATGTCGAACGGGTCAATTCCCAATACTTCGGCAACAATGTACGCCAGGATGGAGTCAGACCCCTGCCCGATTTCCGAAGAACCGCAGAAGACGCTCACTCCTCCGCTCCGGTCAAGCTTCAACTGCACGCCGGAGTGAGGCATGTTGTTCCAGTAAATCGGAGTCTGCGCGCCCGTCATATAGCCGCTGCAGGCTAAACCGATGCCCTTGCCGTAAGGCAGCTTGCGAAACCGCTCGTTCCAGCGCGAGCCTTCCACTACTTTGTCAATGCAGGTACCGAGAGCGGTCGTGCCGATCCGAATCCAATTCGCCGCATAGGAATCGGGAGATGTCAGGTGCCGCTTTCGCATTTCGGCCGGATCGAATCCCAACTGCTCCGCGATCTTGTCCATCTGAATTTCCTGGGCGAAGCGCGGCTGCGGAGCTCCGTTCCCTCGCTTGGGACCAGCCGGGGCTTTGTTCGTGAATACCCGCACCGCTTCCACTCGATATCGCGGGATCGGGTAGGTGGTGGTCTGAAATGTCCCGGTGTAGAACGCCGTGGCTACGCCCAAGCCTCCATAGGCGCCGCCGTCCAGGAACGTGCGGTGGTGCATCGCGGTAATGGAGCCGTCTTTCTTGAAACCGGTCTTCGTCGACATCAGCGCGGGGTGCCTTCCGCGATGGCAATAAAAAACCTCTTCGCGCGTAAGACAGATTTTAACGGTCCGCCCGGTGATCATCGCCAGCTTCGAGACCACCATCTCATGCTGGAACGGGTCGCACTTTCCTCCAAAACCGCCGCCTACGGGCGTGGCGATTACGTGTATATGACTAGCCGGAAGTCCCAAAACCTTCACCAAGGCTTTGTGCAAATAGTGCAAATCTTGTGTGCAGGAGTATAGTGTCAGCTTGCCGTCATGGCTGAATTGCGCCACGCTGGCATGCTGCTCCAGAGGCAGATGCGTGCTGCCTTCGTAAAACGTGAGGTCTTCCCTAACGAAGTCGGCTTCGGCAAAACCTACCTCGACATCCCCGAATTCGTAAACTTGCCGTCGATGCACATTACCGAATTCCCCATGATCGTGAACGCGCGGCTCCGGGTGCTCGAGCGCGCTCTCAATCGAGGAAATCGTGGGCAAGAGATCATACTCGACCTCGATCAGGTCCAAAGCTTCGGTGGCCACATCCTCGTCCACGGCTGCCACCGCGGCCACCGGCTCGCCAATCATGCGAACTTTATCAATTGCCAGCGCGTGTTCGTCCTCGCTTACCGGCATTGCCCCATAAGCCACCGGCAGATCTTTGCCCGTAAGCACAGCTTTTACGCCTGGATAGTCTTCTGCCTTCGAGGTGTCGATTCGGACAATACGGGCATGCGGAACCGTGCTGCGCAGCAGTTTCGTATGCAACATGCGCGGAAAGAAAAAGTCGTCCGCATATTTGGTTTGGCCCGTGCATTTGGACGTCGCATCTACTTTGCGGAGAGGCTTTCCGATTACGCGCAGGCGACCTCCGCCGGCGCCATTATTGCCAGCGCCCTTATTGCCAGCCATAGATGCTCTCCTTCGGTGGTTCGGCCTGCTCGCCCGCCAGCCAAGCCGCAGCCAGCTCCACTGCTTCAAAAATCTTGATATAGCCGGTGCACCGGCAAATGTTTCCGGCGAGCGCCTCTTTAATTTGCTCGCGAGATGGGCGCGGCACCTCCTCCAGCAACGCTTTTGCCGCCAGGAGCATTCCTGGCGTGCAATAGCCGCACTGCCCAGCTCCTAAATCGGAAAACGCTGCTTGTAGCGGATGCAGGTTCACCCCATCCGCCATACCTTCGATGGTTCCGATTTCGTGGCCATGCAGGGCTACTCCCAATGCCAGGCAAGACAGCACCGGCCGACCGTCCACCAGCACCGTGCAACAGCCGCACTCTCCTAACTCGCAGCCGTGTTTCGTGCCCGTCAGCCCCAGGTCTTCCCGCAGGACTTCCAACAACGTTTTATGGGGCGCAAAGGCGACCTCCACATCTTCACCATTCACGCCAAAGCGGATAGTCACCTTCTCCACGTCAGCCATGCCCTTCTCTCTAACCGGTCCCATTCCCATGTCCTTCCCGGCGTCGGATCTACGTTCGGCCATTCTATCATTTGCATCGGTCGGGGCAGGGTTTCAGCTTTGCCGCGCGCGAAATTAGAGTGGCTAAAGGTCTCAATTTCCATCCGGAACGCCCGCTCTGAGCGTGCAATGTCCGCTTGGCTGAGCCGATTTTCGTCGCGGGGCGGGGGTGGGAACTGACTGGGTGACGGTATGAGGGCGTTTTGCAAATTTTGGTTCAGCTTTGCGGCGTCGGGGCCGGTGACGGTGGAGGGAAAAATTGGGTTCGTTTCGTCGCGGGGCGGGGGTGGAAACTGACTCGGTGACGGCGTGACGGCGTTTTGCAAATTTTGGTTCAACTTTGCGGCGTCGCGGCTGGTAACGGTAGAGGGAAAAATTGGGTTCGTTTCGTCGCGGGGCGGGG
>DATBID010000417.1:0-3193 GCA_036557125.1 Bryobacteraceae bacterium
CTTTCTGCGCCCTCCGAATCCCTTCCGCGCAGCCAATGAGTCGCTGCAGCGGATGGGCGCAGCAGCGGTCCGCTGGTAACTCAATCCCGAGTCAGGTGGCGGGTGAACCACTCCAAGACCAATCGCGCAACGTGTTCCATGGCTCCTGGCTCCTCAAACAGGTGATTGGCGCCGGGCACGATCGAAAGCTCCTTCTCGCAGCGCATTTCCTCCAGCGCCTCTTGATTCAGATCAAGCACCATGCGATCCTCGCTGCCGACAATCAGCAGAGTAGGGGCTTGTACCAGAGGCAACGCGGAACCGGCCAGATCCGGCCGGCCGCCTCTGGAAACCACGGCGCCAATTTCTCCCGGCCTCTTCGCCGCCGCTACCAGGGCTGCGCCGGCCCCTGTACTCGCGCCAAAGTAGCCTAGTCGAAGGCGCCGCGTTGCCGGCTCCTGCCACAGCCAATCCGAAGCTTCTCCAAGCCGTCCCGCTAGGAGGCCGATATCGAATCGCAGGTGTCTGGTTCTCAGGTCGACCTCTTCTTCGGCCGCTGTGAGGAGGTCCAGCAGAAGCGTCCCCAGGCCGCCACGCTGCAGAGTGCGTGCTACATACCGGTTTCTGGGACTGTACCGGCTGCTGCCGCTGCCATGCGCAAACAGGACAATTCCTTCCGCTTCCGGCGGAACCGCCAGATCCGCGGATAACCCAACTGGTGGAATTCGTACCGTTTCTTCTGTAATTACTTGAGGCATCTGCTGTAACCCACGCATAAGGTTTGCCGGTGTTGGGCTGCTCACCAATCCGGAGATATGCGGATGGTCCTGTCGACATAGCTGTGGCAAACCTCAACGCGACGATTGCGTATCACGTATTACTTGAAATGAATCGGGAGCCCGCGGGTGGGGCGGGCGCTTTTTACCTGCCGACGCCGCCGGTCTCTTCTCGCTCCATCCGGTACCGCCCGGAGGCCCGGTGAGCCGCGACGGTAAGGGAGCGGTCCCTCCGGAAACGTTGGCCGGAGTAGTGGTCGTCCCTCACACCCAAACCGCGTTACTCCCGAACATTTCTCGGATTACGGAATTCCTGACCCCGAGTAGCGCCGATCACAAACAAATCGAGTCTTTTTGAGATTTACTAACTCACTTCGTTTCTAGTAATTGCGAATTTAGTCCGAGTGCTCCCGCCCCGGCATTCGCTTTTTCCCTCGGCATAATAAAATCGCCGGGCTTCCCAGATGGCAACATTTCGCAAAACCGCGCCGCGCCGCAGTTCGCGTTACGTCCAAAGCCCGAGGAGCATCTCGATTTACGCCCACATGCGGGTAGATTCGCAAAACACACGAATAATATTCAAAATCATCGTCGCATCGTCGCGCATCGTCGCCCCGGGTTCTCATGCCCGTAATTCGGCGCGGCTCTGACGGGTCACATCCACATGGCTCCAATGGCATAGACGATTTCTGTCATTCGGCAGTCGTAAAACCGGGAGCACGCCACCGAGAATGAGATCAGACATGGAAAAGCAAGGAAGTGGGCCCGCGGAAGAGGCTCCGGCGTCGACGCCGCCAAAACCCAAAGAAGGAGCGCTGACCGGCGCGGCGCCAAAAAGAAAGTGGCGCTGGCGCTGGCTGGTCGTGCTCGCGCTCCTGGGTGTGGCCGTGTATTTGTTCCGGCCCCAGTTCGGCCAATTGCGCAACCGGCTCACGCAACCCCCTACAGCCCAGGCCGGTAGCCCCGGCCGCGGCAGCGGGCGCAAAGGCGGGCCTTCGGTGCTCCCGGTTGTGGCCACGCGCGCCACCCGTGGGAATATCGGCGTGTATTACACCGGCTTGGGTGCGGTGACACCCATCTATACGGTCACCATCAAGAGCCGTGTCGATGGCCAACTGATGAAGGTCCACTTCAAAGAAGGCGACGTGGTTCATCAAGGCAATCTGCTGGTGGAAATCGATCCCCGTCCGTATCAGGCGGCGCTCGAGCAAGCCGAAGGCACCCTCATTCGCGACCAGGCGCTGCTGGCCAATGCCCGCCTTGACCTGGACCGCTACGCGACCCTCGTGAAACAGAATGCCGCGCCCGAACAACAGTACGCCACGCAGAAGGCCTTGGTAAGCCAGTACGAAGGCACGGTGAAGACCGATCAGGGCAATATCGATGCCGCCAAAGTCAACGTTGCTTATTGCAGTATCACCGCACCCATCACGGGCTTGGTCGGTTTGCGGTTGGTCGATCCAGGCAATATCGTACATTCCTCAGACGCAAACGGAATGCTGGTGATTACCCAGATGCAGCCCATGAGCGTGATCTTCACGATTTCCGAAGACCAGCTTCCCGGAGTCTTGCAGAAGTATCGCGCCGGCCAGACGCTGACTGTGGATGCCTACGACCGGGAAATGAAAGCCCGGATTGCCGAGGGCAAGCTGGCGCACATCGATAATCAGATCGACCAGAGCACCGGCACCCTGAAATTGCGTGCCGAATTCGACAACAGCAAAAACGAGCTTTTCCCCAACCAGTTTGTCAATGTCAAGCTGCTGGTGCAGGAAAAGCGCGGGGTCACGCTGCTGAACACGGCGGCCGTGCAGCGCAATGCTCAGAATACTTACGTCTACGTGGTGAAGCCCGATTCGACGGTCACGATCCGCCAGATTGAAACCGGCGTAACCGAAGGAGACCAAACCGAGATCACTTCCGGCCTGATGCCGGGCGATGAGGTGGTCATGACCGGCGTAGACAAGCTGCAGGAAGGCACCCCGGTGAACGCCGTGGTCCCCGGTGAACAGCCCTCCGCCGCGAAAGCCGGCAAGAAAGGGAAGCGGGGCGAGGCAGGGAAGTGAGTCCTTCTCGCATCTTTGTCCTCCGGCCCGTCGCCACCTCGCTCTTCATGACCGCCATTCTGCTGGCCGGAAGCGTCGGTTTCCGGCAGTTGCCGGTCTCGGCGTTGCCAGAGGTGGATTACCCCACAATTCAGATCACGACCTTCTATCCCGGCGCAAGCCCGGACGTCATGTCGTCGTCCGTCACGGCGCCGCTCGAACGCCAGTTCGGTCAGGTGCCCGGCCTGAAGCAAATGACCTCCGTCAGTTCCGATGGCTCGTCGGTGATCACACTGGAATTTAACCTCAGTTTGAACATCGATGTCGCCGAGCAGGAGGTGCAGCAATCGATCAACGCAGCAGGGACATTTCTTCCCGTCGATCTCCCCGTGC
>DATBID010000418.1:0-19725 GCA_036557125.1 Bryobacteraceae bacterium
GGGCGGAGTTAACCGCAGTCTGGGCGCAAGCCCACTCCGGAGCCGTCCAGCCGAAATCCGGCGCCGTTAGAGTGGAGACCGAAGAAAAACTTGAACCAAGAACGGCTGCATAGGAGTGAGTATGAAAGAGAGTGCGTGGAAGGCATGGTTACCGGCCCTGCCCATGCTAACTTCCATAACGAGTTTTTTGGAAGCCCTCACGGTCAGCAGACGACGCGCCGGATTGGCCCAGATCGCTGTCTATGGTGATGACTTGATCATCATGCCACCCGAGGGCGACAGCACGTTTTCGAAGCGCATATTGACGTGCCGTACTCTCGGTATGCTCGATTACCTGGCGCGGAGTAGATTGACGGACGTACAAAAAGGCGCTGCGTTTTAGATGACTGGCGGTCACCTTCTGGTTAGTTTCAATGCTCATGGACGAATCTCCGGCGCCTGATTGAGAGCCATCGCCGTCAGTACCAGCACGATCTCGCCTCGGAGATCATTGGGCAATGGTGCCGCAGCGGTCTGCGACCGGCGCGAGTTGTGGGAGCGGTGGAGGAGACCCGACACCGGCGCTGTTCACGCCGAAGGAAGCGGCCAGCCCTTCGCGGCCGGTGATGAGCAAACAGGAGGTCGAACAATATGTGAACGCTCTAGACTTGCGCGAGCGTGTCATCGCACTGCTTACCCTCTTTGTGGGGCTTCGCCCCGGCGAGATTCTGGCGCTTCAACGCCGGCATATCAGTGGCGACTACCGCAAGGCCAGCATCGAACAGCGCCTCTATGGCGGCGACATCGACACGTCCAAGACCGGTTCCTCCAGGCGCACGGTCGCCATTCCGCCCAAGACGGGCAGCCGCCTGAAGGGATGGATGGAACTGGTGCCCGACATTCCGGAGGCATGGATCTTCGCATCGGCGAATCCCCAAACGCCCATCCGGATGGATAACCTCTGCTCGCACATGAAGCCGAAACTAAAGACGGTCGGGCTTGAGTGGGCCACTTTCCATGTATTGCGCCGAACCCACGCGAGCTTAGGCCACGACGAGGGGATCGATCCCAAAGTCGCAGCCGACCAGCGCGGGCACGGCATCGGCGCGATAGATGTGTACACCAAGGCGGCACTGTCCAAACGCGCCGAAGCGGCCGAGCGGCTCGAAAACGCTGTGCTCACCGCTTAAATGAGTGAAATGGGTGACGGAAGTTGCTGATTTTGCCTAAGCTATTGATTTTATGGAGCGGGAGACGGGGATCGAACCCGCGACCAACAGCTTGGAAGGCTGTGACTCTACCACTGAGTTACTCCCGCTCTACGCAGCGGCGCTGTGCAGCCGCACGCTCAACATTCTAAATCTAGCATGCCTTTTGGCGGGCTGTCTGCGCCGCTTGCCGAGGGTCCGAAAATTGAAGCAGCAGGCGGGAATGCGATAAAATCCCATAACCGTGGGTCATCATAGATTGCATATTCGCATCATCGGCACAATTGCATTTCTGGCTGGGGTTGCCGCCCCGGCGCAGCAACTGAACCGCCCGGCGACTATTGGGGGACATCCGAACTTCAACGGCATCTGGCAGGCCGTGAATAGTGCCTATTGGAATCTGGAAGGCCACTCGGTCGATGGATTCCCGAAAGATTTTTGGAAGCTCGGCGCGATCGGTGTAATTCCCGCCGGGCAAAGCGTGCTGAAGGATGGCGGCAAAATTCCCTACCTGCCGGAAGCACTGAAGAAGCGCGACGAAAACCGGGCGCATTGGCCTGAGGCCGATCCGGAAGCGAAATGCTACATGCTGGGGGTGCCGCGCGTCACCTACCAGAATCGCCCGTTCCAGATTTTCCAGGGTAATGGCGACCTCCTGATGGTTTACCCGTTTGCTGCCACGAACCGGATCATTTATATGAAGGACCATTCCGACCTGCCGGTCGATTCGTGGATGGGCAAGTCCAACGGAGATTGGGACGGCGATACCCTGGTCGTGACCACGACTTCGCAGAACGGCAAGTCATGGCTCGACCGCGCCGGAAACTTCGCGACCGACCAATTAAAGGTCACCGAACGCTTCAAGCTTTTGGACGGCAACCACATCTGGTATGAGGCCACGCTCGAAGATCCGAAGACCTTCTCGCGGCCCTGGACGGTCGAGATGCCGCTATACCGGCTGATCGACAACAATGCCCAACTGCTCGAGCTGAAGTGCGTTCCGTACACGGATATGCTGCTCTATCATGATCTGCTCGAGCCAAAACAGCCGTGACCGCTCCGCAAACCGGGTGCGTTCCGAATCTCATATACTGAATCAAGGTAAGGAGTCAGGCTTAAATGCACAGCAGACTGTTGAAGGTTGTGGTGAGTGCCGGCGCGCTGTTGGTGGCAGCGCTGCCCCTGGCGGCGCATCATTCATTTTCGGCGGAGTTTGACCAGAACAAGAAGGTAGTGCTTGAGGGCACGGTGGTCCAGTTTGAATGGGTGAACCCGCATTCCTGGCTGGATATCGATGTGCCGCAGCCGGATGGCACGGTGCAACACTGGAAGCTGGAAGGCGGATCGCCATCCGTATTGCTCCGTCTGGGCTGGAACAAGAATTCGCTTCCGGCGGGGACGAAGATTAAGGTCACTGCTTTTCAGGCAAAAGATGCCTCCTTCCGCGGCAGCACGCGCGAGATCGAATTTCCTGATGGCCGGAAGGTGACTCTGGGCAGTTCGGCCAATAACGAAGCGGAAAAAGCGGAAAAATAGCAGACGGCGTTCGCCTCAATGGGCAGCCGGCGGGTTCGCTGTTTTCGGGTGCGTCCGCTCGAAGCGGGATGTTTCGATGTAGCCGCGAATGGCCGTGTTCCCTTCGTGGCAGGCGTACTCGAATATCTGATACTTGTTATCCAACTTCATCGGATACGCGACCGTAAACGGTCTGACGATTACGTCGGGATCTTCCACTCTCATTTGATAGTCGATTGTGTCTTCTGCGGTTCGCGTGAATCGCTCGGTGATGTGAGTCTCTTCCGATTCCGGAGTGAGGGGCGGAGAACCAGGAACGCCAGCGTTCGTCAAGTCGCCCTTGCCGTTGAAGTTAGTCGTTTCGACGACGAGTGTACTCCCTTCCCAGTGACCACGCGACTCGCCTAGCCACTCTTTGATAGAGGGATCAAGAGCCGGCTTTCCGTTTGTGGGAATGATGCGGACTTCGTGGGCCATTTCCAGGACAATTTCCACATAGCCTGGAGACTGCATGATCCGGATGCCGTTGTTGTAATTGCGCGGCTCCATCGAAACCGGCATGCCCCGGGTAATGCACCGGTCCCATTCATCGAAATCGTTGGGGCTGTCGAAAACGGTTTGACGGGGCTTGTAGCTGCCGTGCATCTGTTCGTATAGTTCCTTGCCGTGCGGCGTAAGCTCCGGGAAGCGGCCATCTGGAGGATCGACCAGCAGTGATGTCTGCCGCATCACCTGCGTGCCGGAATCGGCCTGTGGAATCGCGCCTGATTCGAACCGTTTGTTGCGGGCCGCCGCTGCCTTCTGCGCAGCCGCGTATTCCTCGTCGGTCATGTCGCGGCGATCCCCGTATTTCACGGGCCTCTGGAACGGTGTGGCGATCAGATGGTTGAGCGGCCAGATGCCTTGAAGGTCAGGCTCGCCCCACGGGGTCTTTGGCGGCGTCCAGTTTTTTTTGGCCGCGGGCTTTTGCGGCGCCTGTGCGGCCGCGGGTTTGGCTGCCAGGCATAGCATGAGCCCAATGCTTCCACCCAGTATCCAAATCTGTTTCGTCATCCGAAAACTCCTCCAACACCTTCCGAAAAGGGATCATATCATGTAATGATGGCCTTCAGCCCGCGACTACGAGGAGTCTATGAGGATCGCCTTCGCCCCGCTGCTGGCGGCACTGGCATTGCTATCGACAACTGCGGCTGCTCAAGACGCGAACGATCCTGCCGATGCGCACATTGCCGCCGCAAAAGCCGCCGCGGGCGACGATTTTCAGAATCTGTTCAACTTTCAATGCTACGGGCCCGGCCCTGGAGGCCCACGTGTGGCAGCGGGTCGGCAGCCTGGGCAAGGCCGCGGGCGCGCCGGGCAGCGGCCATTGGGACCGCCGGACCGGTCGACCTGGCACGCCGAACCGGTCAAGGTGTTCGATAATCTCTACTTTTTCGGCCAGACCGAGTACTCGGTTTGGGCGATTGCGACTTCCCAAGGCATCATCGTGCTGGATACGATCTTCGATTATTCGGTCGAAGACGAAGTGGCCGATGGAATGAAGAAAATGGGTCTGGACCCCGCCACCATCAAGTATGCGATCGTCAGTCACGCCCACCCCGATCACGATGGCGGCGCGCGGTTCCTTCAGGAGCATTACGGCACGCGAGTGATTATGGCTCCGGCGGATTGGGATGTGCTCGATAAGCGAACCTTCGGCACGAAGCCGAAGCGCGATATCGAAGCCGCCGACGGCCAGAAACTTACACTCGGCGACACTACGGTAACGATTTACTTCACGCCCGGCCATACGCCCGGCACTATCTCGAGCGTGTTTCCGGTAAGGGATCACGGCACAACTCACATTGCGGCTCTTTGGGGCGGCGTGGGTCTCAATCAAGATGTGGCATCCGTTCAGAAGTACATCGCCTCTGCAGAGCGGTTTCGCGAAATCGTAAAGCAGGCTGGCGCCGATATCATCCTCACCAATCACACCGATTGGGACCGCTCGAAGATCAACCTCCCGATGTTGGCCAAAGGTGCGAGCGGGCCGAATCCGTATATCGTGGGCAGCGCAAAGGTTCTGAACTTTATGAAAGTCGTGGAAGAATGCGCCACAGCGCGTTTGAAAGAAGCCAACTAACTTTCTCCACGGAGCCGCTACACTGTTAGGGCAGTTCACTCAACAACTCAAGGAGAAATTTGTGGATCGAGAAATGTTCGAGAAGGGGCTGGCCATTCGCCGCGCGGTGCTCGGCGCTGAGTATGTGGACAGGGCGATTGCGACCGCCGACGATTTCAACCGGCCGATGCAAGAGTTGACCACTCAATATTGTTGGGGCGAAGTGTGGGGCCGCCCGGGGCTGGACCGGAAGACGCGCAGCATCATCAACCTGGCGATGATCTCCGCGCTGAATCGCCCGCATGAGTTGAGGGTACACGTCAAAGGCGCGATCGCCAATGGCTTGACCAAAGAAGATATCCGGGAAGTGTTTATGCAGGTCGCGATCTACTGCGGCATCCCCGCCGGTGTGGATAGTTTTCGCACCGCCCAGGAAGTCTTCAAGGAAATGGGTATCTGAGCTTCAGGCCGCGCGACTCCGCGGCCTGAGTTTCTCAAGCCTCTGGCAATCGCCATCAGCGCGCGCGACTGGGTTTCAGATGACCGCCGCCGTCCGCCTCGGCCCACTGTGCGACACTGGCAGTTTAGTCCCGCATGGCGACTCCCACATCCGATGCCCGGGTGGTCTTCCGCTACCCCAATTTTCTCTATCACTCCGGCGCGCGCGTGCTTTCAGTTCTGGGATCGGAAATGCAGGCCGTTGCCGTGGGCTGGCAAATCTTCGGCCTCACCCATCGCCCGCTGGATTTAGGTCTGGTCGGTCTGGCGCAGTTTCTTCCGCCGGTTCTGCTGTTCACCGTCGCCGGAAATACCGCGGATCGCGTTCCGCGCCAGAAGATTCTGCAATTTGCCATGGGCGTGTTCGCGGTTGCTTCCACGCTCCTGTTCGCCTTCACCCTGCACGGCCTCACCTCCGTCTTCCCGATTTATCTTGCGTTGCTGCTGAACGGCACGGCGCGCGCATTCAGCCAACCGTCCAGCCAGGCCCTGCTGCCCACGCTGGTAGCCGAAGAACACTTTCCGCAGGCCGTTGCCTGGAGCTCATCCTGCTTTCGCACCGCCACGATTTTCGGCCCTGTGGCCGGCGGATTGGTCTACGGATTCGCCGGCACCCCTCTCCCTGTTTACGGCGTTGCGGCGCTCTTCTCGCTGGCTTCGCTTGCGCTCTACGCTCGCATCCACTTGAAATGGATGCCCCGCCCGGCTAAGGCCGCGCGCCGTTCCGGCGCGATGGTGTTCGAAGGCCTGCGCTATGTCTGGCATGACAAGTTCGTGCTCGGCGCACTCTCGCTCGATCTGTTTGCCGTGCTGCTCGGCGGCGCGACAGCGCTCCTGCCGGTTTACGCCAGCGATGTCCTGCACGTGGGTGCTAGCGGCCTCGGCATTCTCCGCAGTGCGCCCGGTTTAGGCGCGATCCTTACCGCGCTCGCCTTGGCTCATCGCCCTCTCGGCAAACGGCAGGGAGCCATCATGCTCTGGTGCGTCTTCGGTTTCGGCCTCGCCACTCTGGCTTTTGGCGTTTCCCGCAACCTGGCGCTTTCGCTCGCCGCCCTCGGCCTCACCGGCGCCTTCGACATGGTCAGCGTGGTGGTGCGATCCACCATGGTCCAACTCCGCACGCCCGATCACATGCGCGGCCGCGTCAGCGCCGTCAACATGGTGTTCATTGGAGCTTCGAACGAAGTGGGCCAGTTCGAATCCGGCATCACCGCGCAATGGTTCGGAACCGTGCCCGCCGTAGTCGTGGGCGGAATCGGCACCATAGTGGTGGTAGCCCTGTGGACATGGCTCTTCCCACAGCTTCGGGAAGTACAGGAAACCGTAGCTGCCGCCACCGATCCCTGATCCGCCTTATTTCCCCTGCGCGCGAAACGCTGATATCGCGAATCCGTTCAGTACTGCTCCCAGAATGACAATCGCCAGCACGGCGGTTCCCACTTCATGCCAGTTGTAGCCGGTCAGAATCAGATCGCGCGAAACATCCGCCAAATAGCTCACCGGGTTCAGTGCGGAAAATTTTTGCACCCAATCCGGCAGCAGCATCTTGGGCAGCATGGCCGTGGAAATGAACAACAGCGGAAATGTCAGTGTGAAGCTCACCATCATGGTAGCTTCGGTGTTCTTGGTGCGCAGTGCCACGGCGTTCGAAAGCCCGGAAAACGCCACTCCGAAGGCCGCGGTCAGCAGCACCAGCAGCAGGGCGCCTGGAATTCCGGTCGCAAAGGGAATCCGCCATCCGGCCACCAGTTTGAAGATAAAAGCGACCAGCAGAATCAACGCCGCCTGCGCCGCCATCCGCAATCCGTCTGCTACCAATTTGCCGATCAGCACCGAGCTTCGCCGGATAGGCGACACGAAAAACTTATCCATGAACCCGGTTTCGATATCGGTCACCATACCGAACCCCGAATTCGAAGCGCTCTGAATCGCTGTCATCGTCGCCACGCCCGGCAGCATCACGGCTACGTAATCGTAAGGTAAACTGAAGCCCCCGGCCGCGCCGCGCGCAAACAGCCGTGCGAACATCTGGCTGAATAGCACGAGCCAAATCATTGGCGTCATCAGGCTGAAGAACAGGATCATGGGGTTGCGCGTGAGCTTGCGCAGGCTTCGCCCCGCGATCCAGAAGATTTCTGCGAGCATACTCCCCGCCACGGCCGGCTGCGTTCCCGCCAGTGCGATTCTCGGTGCCTGGACTTCAGTGGCCATGCTATCGCCTCCTATTCATGGGCATGCGCGACATCGGTTTCACTTCTTCGACCCGCATCTGCCGCCCGGTGTGTTGCAGGAAAACCTCATCCAGCGTCGGATGCGAAAGCGCCACTTCGTGGATCGGGAATTTTTCCGCATCCATCAGCCGGACAATATCCAGCAGTGTCGCGCCTCCGTTTTCCGCGTGCACGCTGATGCCTTCATCGAAGAAGTTCGCGCGCTTTACGCTAGGGATGGCCCGCACCAGCGCCAGCGCCCGGTCGCGCCAGGTTTCAAACGAGGCGTCACGATCGACGCGAATGGTGATCACGTCTGCCCCGATCTCCGCCTTCAACTGCGCCGGCGTCCCCTGCGCCACAATCTGCCCCTTGTCGATGATTGCCAGGCGCTCGCAAAGCTGGTCGGCTTCTTCCATGTATTGCGTAGTCAAAAAGATCGTCATGCCCTCCTGCTTGTGAAGCTTTCGCAGGTAGTGCCAGACGGCATTGCGCGTTTGCGGATCGAGACCGGTGGTCGGCTCATCCAAAAACAACACGCGCGGAAAATGTAGCAGGCCCGCGCCTAAGTCCAGCCGGCGGCGCATGCCGCCCGAATAAGTGAAGGCCGGCCGGTCCGCGGCATCCGTCAGCTCGAGGATCGCGAGAACCTCCTCTACGCGGCTCTTCACCGTCGCCGGCGGAAGGTGGTAGAGCCGCGCGATCAGCCGTAAATTCTCCCGGCCCGTCAGCTCGCCATCCACGCCGATCGATTGGCCCGTATACCCGATGATGCGCCGGATCTCTTCCGCGTCGCGGTCAAGATCGTATCCGGCGACACTGACTTTGCCGCTGGTCTTACCGAGCAGCGTAGTGATGATACGAATTGTGGTCGTCTTCCCCGAACCGTTTGGGCCGAGGAATCCAAAGAACTCGCCCGCTTCTACCGAAAAGCTCAGCCCCGCCAGCGCCTTCACCGGTTCCTGCCTGCCCGGCCCGCGCCCGCCATAAATCTTTACCAGGTTGCTGACAGCGATAATCGCGGCGCTCTCCGGCGCGAAATCCTTGGTTTCTTGATTTGGTGTTGTGGATACTCCGGCCAATCGATCCCCTCCCGCTTAGAACATCTTAAGCGGTTTGGGGAATGGAACCAAAATCCCTAATCAATCGCCGGAGCCATTCTCCCAAACCGCGGCGTACACCCAGCGATCTGCCACAAAGAAGTTAACGGGTGCACAGATCGCAATTGCCAGAACCTCCGAGGCCGGGGCCGGCCATGCGAACCGCTGTACGAACCAGTAGGCCAGCACCGTATTCCCAACGATTGACACGAATCCGTTTCCGGCATGATATCGCCACAATTGGCCAACTCTTTGCCAGATCCCCGCTATTTTCCGGTCACGCCACGTAATCCGCGCGTGCCAAAAGTAGTTGTGTAATATGACCGCTTCCACAGCAATCGGCGCGGCCGTAGCTTCCCGCAAGTGAGCACAGCGAATGAGGCATTCGAAGAGTATCACCTGCAGCGCGCCGCCCAATAGGCCGATTAGGACGAATCTGGAGAATCGTCTCCACTCCGGCGCCGCTAATTTCATCCCAACGTCTCCTCGCGATATAGTGCCTTTGTGTGCCGGACTGCAGCGAGCAAAGCCATTCCCGCCATTACAGCCAGAGCCACGGCGCCTGCGGCATCGAAGAGAAGAACCCGGCGTCCCGCAATGATTGCATACGGGTTAACGGCCAGAGCAATGTTGCCCAAAAACAACAGAATTCGAATCTCTGTCGGCCCAAAAATACCGTGTGACAAGTGAAACCGTCCGATCGTGTAAGTGGTCAGATAGCTTTCAATCGAAATCAGATAGAAGCCTGCCAGCATACCCGCCGCCATGAGTGGGTGAAGATAGCCGGAGTAAGCCAATCCGCTCATTAGCGCCAGCGCGCCAAAGGTATCTGCCATGTGATCGACATAGAAACCATAGCGGGGCCGCTGCTGTCTCCGCACGCGGGCCAGGGTCCCATCCAGGCTGTCACCCAGCCAGTTCAGAAAAAGAAAGACGTTCACCAGCCAAAGGAAATGCGGGTGCCGGTGTGCCATCGCATATGCTCCGGCCGCCAGCATTTGCGATCCGAAACCGAGCACGGTTAGGTGGTCCGGCCCTATGGAAGCTGGCGTATGGCGCGCCAGCCAGTTCAACGCTCGCCTTTCCACTTGCGCCGTGAGCGCCGTGTGAATGCGTGCGGCATCGATAAATTCGCTGCCCTGTCCCGCACAGGGCTTTTGTTTCCGTCGTTCAATTTGCGTGATCATCAGCGCTCCTCCTCATGGCACTAATCGCCAGTGCATTCTTAGTTGCGGTTAATGTAAATTCCAACGACTTTCGCGGCAAAGCCTGGATAATTGGCCTGATCAGCCATTCAAGCCCGGCCGGGACATCGCGCGTCAGTGAAACAGCGTCACATTCGATCAGCAACCCCGCAGGAGTTTCGACGAACTCCCAGTAGGAATTCAATCGCCAGAGATACCCGTCGTCTTCGCCTTCACTTCGGCGCCGCTCGCGCGCCGATCCGGGGTGGTCTACCTGCCAGATGTGCCGGCTGCGGGATATGGTGTAGCCGCGGCCGGCGGCGGTAAGCCCGGACCGCGTCTCGAACTCCGCATCAAGAACGACTGTCAAGACGGTCTGTTTACGGAACCGCATCAGGACCGTCGCCGCTTCCCTGCCGCCTGAGAGCATACGGCTCGAGGCCACTTCGGGAGCGTAATAGGCGGCCAGGTGGTCATAGTCCTCGAGCAGCGCCAGCATCTGTTCGGCGGTCGCTCCGGGTGCCAGTGCTGTGGCCCGCCAATGGTGCAGCAGTCCACCGCTAACGTGCCAGCTCCCGCCATTAACGGGTTGCACTTGGAAATCGGCCGCACGGAGGTCCCCCTCGAAGCCGGCAGCCGGCTGCGTATTCCTGGCAATTTCCATTTCCACCGTTCGAATGTAGTCGTCGAACGCCCGCCCGGCAGACTGGCCCAGGTGGGCGGCTTCAATTGTCCCGGCCACAGTTAAGAAAACTCCGAGTAACTGAAAGTTCAGTCGCACGATCCACCTCGCGACCGATTTTGCGCCTGGGCACAGCGCAGAGGCAAGGTTCTGCACCTCCAATGGCGCCTCGTTTGTAGATCACCACGTAATCCGCTGATCCGTTGGAACTTATCGGAAATTGTCAAGGGCGCGAGCACTCATCTAAACTAGGATTTCCGATGATCGATGGCGGTTCTCCCCCGGTTTTCTCCTTCGGCGCGTTCGAGGCTGACAGGGCCCGCGGCGAGCTGCGCAAAAGCGGCGTCCGCATCAAGCTGCGTTCCCAACCCTTTCAGGTGCTCGTCATGCTCTTGGAACGGCCGTCCGAGGTGGTCACCCGCGAGGAAATGCGCCAGCCAGCTCTGGGGTGACGATACCTTCGTCGATTTCGATCACGGGCTCAATAGCGCCGTGAACAAAATCCGCGAGGCCCTAAGCGACTCCGCGGCCCGGCCGCGTTACATTGAAACCGTGCCGGGCAAGGGATACCGGTTCATCGCGCCGGTTTCCAAACTGGCGCCTGCCTTACCAGTTCAGAGCACGGAAGCAGTGCCCGAATCCGGCACGGCAGTGGTGCTCTCGGCAACGGAGGAGCTACCGGCGACGCCGCACAAGACGGTTCGCTTCCTCCTGTTGCTCGTGCAGGCACTCTACTTAAGCTTCTACTTGATTGCCTTGGCGAACCTCGAGGAATTGGAAGAGTTATTTCGTCAAACCAGAGTCCTTCCGGAACCCACGCTAACGATTGTCCTCGTAGCGACCGGTTCCATCCTGATCCCCGTCCGCTTGTATCTCGCCGCGGCGGTATCGTTCAACCTCCGCCAACTGCCTTCGAAATTCGCGCGGACGTTTCCGACGCTGCTTTTTTTGGACCTGTTATGGGCGCTGTCCCCGTTTCTTCTGATGCGCTATGTCAGCGTAGGTCTGGCGCTCGGCATGACCGCGATATTGGTTTACTTACCGTTCGCGCAACGATCGCTTGTTCTGATGTACGCCCGGCGGTGGGCCGCGGCGCCCTAATCAAGCGTTCCTGCTCATATTCATCGGCTTGATCCGGCGTGGCACAGGGACACCACCCGCCCGCATCCGTTGCTATGATTCGGCGAGGAGACTTTCATGCAATCCCGATTGCGCTTACTATGGGCTCTTCCGCTAGCTGCACTCATCGCCGCGCAAGCGCAACCCAACCAAGGTGTAGCCAAGGCCTTGCGGCAGGGCGGCTATGTCATCGTGATGCGTCACGCGAGTTCGCCCGCAAAACCGCCCGATGCGAAAACCGCGAATGCCGACAATCCCAAACGCGAGCGGCAGCTCGATGAGGAAGGGCGTGCGAGCGCGACGGCGATGGGAAAAGCTCTGCGCGAATTGAAGATTCCCATTGGCGAGATCCTCTCCAGCCCAGCTTATCGCGCCCTCGAAACCGTGCGCCTCACGCAACTAGGGCAGCCTACGTCAGTCCCCGAGTTGGGGGATAGCGGGCGGAGCATGCAGGCATCGACGGACGCTCAAGCTGCGTGGCTGCGCAAGAGGGTCGAACAGTTTCCCGCGGGGACCAATACTTTGATCGTGACGCACTCGCCGAACATGAGCCGCGCCTTTCCGGAGTTCACCCGTAATCTCGCCGATGGGGAAGCTCTGATCTTTGGTCCTGCTGGCGGCCCTGATGGCAAGGGCGGAGCGGCTCTGGTGGCCCGAGTCAAAATTGAGGAATGGCCGAAGATGGCGCGTTAATCATGAAACCGCACAGCCGTCTTTCATCGTATGAACCCAAGGGAGGGTGAGTATGCGTTCTATCGTAGTGGGGCTGATGCTTTTGAGTGCCTGCGCAACGGTTCCTGCGCAGTGGCTCAAGATAAAGACACCGGGAATTCCCCGGAAGGCCGACGGTAAACCCGATCTGGAGGCGCGCGCGCCGCGAATGCCGGATGGCAAACCGGATCTTTCCGGACTTTGGGGTGCCGAGGACAATACCTATGTCCTCAATGTCACGAGCGACCTGAAACCTGGTGAGCTTCTTCCCTGGGCCGAAGAGCTCTACAAAAAGCGCCTCGAATCGCTCGACCGGGACACTCCGGCTACGCACTGCCTGCCGGGAGGACCGACGGAAATCCTGGGCTCGGAATACCGCATGATTCAGGAATCAAACGTATTAGGCATCCTTTACTCGAGCGGCGCTTACCGCCAGATTTTCCTGGACGGGCGGGAGCTTCCGAAAGACCCGAACCCGACGTGGTGGGGCTATTCGGTGGGCCATTGGGAGGGAGATACCTTAGTCGTGGAATCGGCCGGATTTAACGACCGGAGTTGGCTCGATTTTGCCGGCCACCCGCATACCGAAGCGCTGCGCGTGACCGAGCGTTTCCAACGCCGCGATTTCGGACATATGCAGCTTCAGGTGAATCTGGAGGATCCAAAAACTTTCACGAAACCAATCACTATTGCTTTGGGCGTAAACTACGTTCCGGATACCGAGATGCTGGAGTACGTCTGCAATGAGAACGAACGGGATTCGGCTCACCTTGTCGGGAAGGCCAGCGACGAGGTGAAGGGAGAAGTGAAGGTCGGTTCTCAAGTCTTGTCCCGGTATGCCGGCAACTATGAGTCGACCGCCCCGAAGATGAAAGCCATAATCGCGGTGGCGAATGAGCAACTGATGTTTTCGATAGGAGGTAAAGGCGCGGTCCCCTTGACCACCTTATCGGAAACCGGCTTCTATTTCCCCGGGGGTTTTCCAGTGGAGTTCGTGAAAGACGAAAAAGGAGCAGTCACTCACTTCTTGCTCCGCACCCCTTGCGGCGATTTCAAATTCGCCCGGACGGATGCCCCGCACCCATAATTGCGCCCCCGCTTGCTCAATCGTTTTCCGGCGGCTGCAAATGCGCAATCAGGCCGGAGAGTGCGGAAGTAGATGGATGTGCGGCGGCCGCGGCGAGGTTCTCCTCCCGGACCAGCTTTAGTTCCCGCGCGATGACCGGCACGTTCCGTGGCGCCCGGATGCCCACCCTCACCCGGGAGCGCCCGATGTGCGCGATTACGATCTCCACATCGTCGCCGATCAGGATGGTGTCTCCCTGCCGGCGGGACATCACGAGCATGCAGCGGCCCCTACGGGCGCTAGCGAATGCTGATGGGAATAGCTGGGTTCCGGCGGGATCGCTTGTACGGCTCTGAGATTCCGTACGTTGATGACCAGTGGCGCGAGCAGATTGGCGGTGGGCCCGCCGTTTCTCTGAATCGTGACCACTGCCAGACAAGCGACATCCTGGCCGATTCGCGGCTGCCGGTTTGCCGGCAGGCCAATGCTTTCCAAGTCTTCTTCGCTGACCATCAGCCGGTACTCCCGGTCGATAGACAAGACCGGCAACGTAATGAAACATAACGCGGGTTCCTCCAGGCTCTGCAGGAAGACCAGCGGCTGCGTATGCGGGAACGTCAGCGCCACAAAGCGCTTACGCTGTTCAAAGCCAGGTATTCCGTTGGAAAACTCCAAAATCGAGCCCGGCTCGTAATCAATTCTTCCGAAGTCCTTCGAATCAAACGACTGCATGCCACCTCACGCAGTAGTGATCGGCGGGAGTGGGGAAAAGGTTTAGGGTTTCGGGGAGCATTATCGGTATGTGAGAATTCCTAAGCTTGCTTCTCCGGAAACAAACCAGGTACCCAACGCTCGGCTAACGCGGCAGGGAAGGCGAGGCGCAGAGGTGCGCGAGGGCCATCGGAGATAAGTACTTCCTTCTCGAGAAGAGCAGATACGATACGCCGTGCCTGCCGTTCGCCGGTTCCGACGATGGACGCTGCGTCTGCTCTCGGCAATTCGCCGCGATAGAGCACGGCTTCCAAAATGCTACTCGACTTGGCCGGGAGTTCGCCCAAGCGCGTTTCCTCCCCAGCCCACATCAGAATTCGCGTGCGGAGCCGATCGGGCTGCACCAAGGTTTCCATGAAGCTCACCTGATCGATGCAGATGGTGAGAAAGAAGCGGGTGAATTCCGCCAGCGCTTCTTCGCTTAGACTCCCGCGGCCGTCGAGGTCATTGCGGCGGGGGAGGTCGCAGTTGGCCAACAGCGCCCTATACTGCTGCACATTTCGGGCAAGTCCGCGGGCAACCGACCAGATTGCGCCGGTGTCGAGGATGCCCAGCAGCATGGCATGCGACATGAGCCGTGCCACGCGGCCGTTGCCGTCCATGAAGGGATGCATCCATAAGAGCCGGTGATGCGCGGCGGCCGTGGAGATGATCGAGTCCGACGTTCCGAGCTTGCCGTACGCCTGCTCGAAGCGCTCCAGGAATCGGGGCAGGGCGCCGGGGCTGACGGCGATGTGGTTGCCGACTCTCACATCGCGTTCGCGGAGTTTTCCGGAGACAACCCGCACTCGCTCGCCGGTAACGGGATCTTCCACCCAAAGCAGGTCTTCAGGAAGCAGCTCGCAGAAACGGCGATGAATTTCAAGAATGCTCTCCGCGCGAATCGCCGCATGTCCCCCGATTCCGCCCATATCAATCCATTGGTGCACGGCAATGTGAGCTTTGGCTTCCAACTGAAGGTCGCGCTTACCGCGGTCCTGGCTGTAATCATTTTTCAGAGCGCGCTCGATATCGACCGGGTGCGTATCATGCCCTTCGATGAGATTGGAGTAATAGCAGTTCATCGCCCGCACGAGGTCCGCCAGAGAGGCGAGCAGGGCAGGGGGCAAACTGCGGCGGAAGCCCGCCGACTTCTGAGCAAGCTCAAGTGCCAGATCCGTGAGCGGCCCTCGGTGTCGCGAGCTGTCCGTAATCAGCAGCGGCTCCATCAAACTGGGGAGTTCGCCTCGGTCTACCGCCATAATGTCCGCTTTTAGTTCCACTCAAAATAATATGCAAGTATTTATATATTAGTAGCATGGCGGACATCAATGCCCATAATGACCCGTCGTATGTCCGGAAAATGACCGCTTCAGAAATTAGCAATCACCGGTTTCTTCTTTGCCTGTTCAAGCACTGTCGCAGTGATGGCGTGTCACCCAAATGTCACTATGGATTTTCTGGCGGAGAGGGGGGGATTCGAACCCCCGGTAGAGGTTTAGGCCCCTACGACGGTTTAGCAAACCGCTGCTTTCGACCACTCAGCCACCTCTCCTTGTGAAACCTTGCGCGTTGGGAGCCTTGCGGTCAAGGCCACTATAACATATCGCCGATTTCTACTGCGGCGGTGGGGGCCGCGGGCCGCGTCCGCGCGGGCGCGGCGCTTGGGACAACGAGAAATCCACGGGTACTGCAAATAACGAAGCGGCCGGCTCGGCGCGCATGATGTTCGTCCATTGATAAACATAGTCGCCGGAGCGGGGGTCGGAGCGCTTTTCCAGAATCACCGTCTGCAGGTCGGGCGAATACCAGCGCTCGGTCACCACCTGAATCGCAAGGGTGTTGCCTATTTGTCCGGCCGGAATGGTTTGGGTGGTCCGGGTTCCATCGGCGGGAAGACCCGCAATCGTCTGCCTCCCCACGGATTCCGTTTTGCGATTAACGTCCTCTGCGCGAGCGCGAAGTTGCCGCCTCCGCGAGCCATCAGGCGGCGGCGGACGCCAAGGCGTCCGGGTCGCGGTACGGGCGCCCAAGTCCAGAACATAGCTCACGCCGGCGACCGGGTCGTCAATAAACGCTAACTGCGGACCACCACCAGGAGGAGCCGGAACCCCAATCTCGCTTAGGGAGGTCTCGCGCCGGGTCCGCCCCTCGCTGTCGCGATAAACGCGCTCCGCGACCACCCGACGGATTTTGTTGCCGTCCGCCAGCGTGCGGTTGATTTCCGTGGCGACATCGGCAGTGTAGGGCGCGCCCTTCACCACCTGCCGCGGCCGGCCGGGCTGCGCACCTAAAAGCCGGATTTCGGGACCGCGAAAAGGAGGCCGCGGATCCTGCGCGTAAAGCGTCGCGGCGAATCCTGCTATCCACAGCAACCTCAAATTCCGCATAGTGCAACTTGGACCGGCGAACCTACTTCAACACGCGCACGGCTTTACTCCAACACGCGTACCGCTTGGGGGACGCCTCCCTCCCCCAAAAGCAGCTCGGCCTCTACGGTGGCGGAGTTGCCGTCGTCGCTCACCGGAACGCCGAGAGTCACCAGTGCGGAACGAGGCATCTCCACGCGGACGACATCAGCTTCAGCGGCATTGGTAATTTCTCCCGAATTTGCATACGGCAGCAGCACAAAACCGTTGTCCAGGGCGGAATCGTCGTCAAGCTCGGAAGCCTGAGTAGCCGCGGTCCTCGCAACAGTAGGTGACGAATGCGGCGTGCGGGAGATTAGCAGCAGTGCCAAAGCGGTTGCGAGAACGCCCGCCGCGGCCAAACCTGGCAAACGAAAGCGCATCCAAAACGGCTTCCTCGCCGGGGCCGGGGAAATCATTTGCCGCTTCGCTTCCGATCGGAACTGTTGGACGAGAGCGGCCTCCACGCGCGGCGGAGCCGACCATCCAACCTGCGCGGCCGCCATTTGTTTGAGGCCGGCTTCCAGCCTGCGCTGCTGCTGGAACAGCGCGGCACAGGCCGCGCAGCCATCCACATGCGCCGCCGCGGCCGCCTCTAGGGCACTCGACTCCCTCAGCCGCTTGCGGAATTGATCACAGTTCATATGAGGCTCCCGGCCACCGTTAAAGTCCTCACTCGGCCCTTTGGTTCCCGCCTCTGCAGCTTGTCTAAAAGCAAAGCTCGCGCCCGATGCAGGCGGGAACGAATCGTCCCGAGCGGACAGCCCAGCAGCCCCGCCGCGTCGGCGTAATCAATTTCTTCGAGATCGCATAGCACTACCACTTCGCGGTATCGGCGGGGAAGCGAAACCACTGCCCGGCGTAGCTCGTCCAGGCTTTCCCGCTCGATTAAGCCGGCCACCGGATCAGAGAAGATAGCAACCGGGGTACGATCCTGCCGCCCTGATTCGGTGAAATCGAATTCCTGCTCTGCCGCGTTTTGGGTGCGCTCCAGGTGCCGCAGGACCAGCTTGCGCGCCACCCCGAAAAGATAGCCGGAAAGAGTCCCGCGCTCGGGCAAATATCCGAAGTCCTCGCCGATGAGCGCCAGAAATGTTTCCTGGGTTACGTCCTCGGCAAC
Source organism: Bryobacteraceae bacterium (assembly GCA_036557125.1). Lineage (GTDB taxonomy): Bacteria > Acidobacteriota > Terriglobia > Bryobacterales > Bryobacteraceae > PSRJ01. Next base: position 17,652 of record DATBID010000418.1, read on the forward strand.
GCTACGGGAGCCCGTCATGTTTAGCGCAAACCGGAAAATGGGCGGCTGCAGCTTGCGGTATAGCTCCACAAACGCCGCTTCGTCGCCCCCGCGCATGCGGACGAACTGCTCGTTGTCCCATTCGGCGCTTGTCATGATTTTCTCACTGGGCACCCTTATAATATTCCATCTTGTTGGCAATAAAGTTCCTTAAAACGCCGATCCACGCCTTCCGGAATTAACAAAAAGCCGCTCGTCAAGGGTGCCAGATAGCAAAATGGTACTACCACCTGAGTCGCGGGGGCGGCCATAATGATCTAAGCTTTCATAATGCCAGAACCGAAATTGGCGCTTGAAAAGTCCGGGGACGAAGCCGAGGAGTTGCGAGTCCGGGTGGCGCAACTCGAAACGGAACTGTCCCGGTACCAAACTGGGGAGCAGCCGGGAAACCAGGATTCGTTTCGCCTCCTGGCCGATGCCGCGCCGGTGATGATCTGGGCCGCGGCTCCCGATGGCTCCTATACTTACGTCAACAAAACCTGGCTGGAATTTCGGGGCCGCAGCCTCGACCAGGAAGTCGGCAACGGCTGGTGGGAGGGGATGCACGCCGATGATCGCGAGTTGTGCCTCGCCACTTATTTCAAATGCTTTGAAGCCCGGCAAAGGTTTCGCATGGAATATCGCCTGCTTCACGCGGATGGAGATTATCGCTGGGTCGAAACTACGGGTGTTCCGCGGCAGGAGGGAGACGTGTTCCGCGGCTTCCTGGGATCGGCGGCGGATGTGAGCCAGCGCCGGGCAGCAGTCTTCGCGCCCGATGAGCGGGCCGTGCGGGCGGTCTTCTCCCTCACCGAGCGGGAGCGCCAAGTGCTCATCCTGATCGCGGAAGGCCATTCCACCAAGGAAGCCGCCTTGCGTTTGGGAATCAGCTACAAGACCGCGGATTCGCACCGCAGCCGCATCCTGGAAAAGCTAGGAGTTCATGAAACGGCCAGCATGGTACGGTACGCCATACGCGCGGGCCTGATCATGCCCTAAGTGGGTTTTCTTCACAGGTAAACTCAACCAGCGCCTCAAGCTTAGCTGCCGCCGCACCGCTATCGATGGACTCTGCCGCCAGGCGCATCGCCGAAGACAACGACTCCGCTTTGCCTGCGGCCATAAGAGCGGCGCCGGCGTTTACCAGAACAATATCGCGGCGTGGACCCGGGCAACCGGCCAGCACTTCCCGGGCGATGGCGGCGTTTACGGTCGTGTCCCCGCCCCGCAGAGCCGCTGCATTAGCCAAGGCGATACCGAAATCCTCCGGACGCCACGAGTGACGCCGAACCCCGCCGTGCGAAACCTCGAATACCAGCGTCGGTCCGGTCGTGGTGATCTCATCGAGGCCATCGGACCCATGGACGACGAAACCGCTCCCCAGACCGAGAGCGGCCAACGCATTCGCCATGAGCTCGGCAGCATGAGGAGAAGGCGCGCCGGCAAGTTGCGCGTTGGCGCCGGCGGGATTGGTCAACGGACCAAGCAGATTGAAGACTGTGCGCATTTTCAGCTCCGTGCGGACGGCGTGCGCATGCTTCATGGCCGTATGCATGGCGGGCGCGAACAGGAACCCGATGCCGATTTGCCGGATCGCAGCGGCCGCGCGCTCCGCCGTAAGCGCCACCCGAATCCCCAGAAATTCGAGCAGATCCGCGCTGCCGCAGCGGCTGGAAATGGAGCGATTGCCGTGTTTGGCAACCCGCACTCCCGCGCCAGCCACGACGAACGCCGCGATGGTGGAGATATTAAAGGTGCCAGCGGTATCGCCGCCCGTGCCGCAGGTATCGAGCAGCGGTTCGCCATTCGGGGGGTCCAGGTAGGAGCTCACCGGCGCGGCCATCCGACGCATTGCCCGGGCAAAGCCTACCAGTTCCTCCACCGTCTCCCCTTTCATGCGCAGTGCGACCAGGAAAGCGGCAATCTGCGCAGGGCTTGCGGCGCCGGTGAGGATCGTTTCCATCGCCTCTTGCGCTTCTTCGGCAGAGAGGTTCTCTCGCCGGATAATGCGCTCGAGGTGGGACAAAATCAGCATGTTATAGTGTAACGTTCCATG
>DATBID010000419.1:0-5093 GCA_036557125.1 Bryobacteraceae bacterium
GATGGTGTGGGCCCCGTGAACCTTGGAGAGATTGTCGATGATGGAGTACGTGTTGTTGGCTTGGGTGAGGTTGGTGATGGGGGTTCCCATGACGAACGACGGAAACACCACGTTCTCGATGCCTTCAATGGAGGGAGCCAAGGGGACGATGCCGCCTGCGGAGCCGGGGGCGAAGCCCTGCGAGGCGAGGCTGGGGCCCACTCCGCCGGATGGCTGGCCGACATTGTTGGAATAGCGCATGTAACTCAAGCGGAGCTCGTTGACCGTGGTAGGGCCAAACGTCCTGGTATCGGCAACGTTGACGAGCTGGGCCCGCCCCAGATTGAGGGCGGCGAAACCGGGGACGCTGGCCCCGCCTTGCCCTGTCGGATACGGATTGTTCAACCGATAGTCGTCGAAAAAGTAGTAACCCGAAATCGCCCCCGCCGACGTGGTGTTGGCATCGAGGCGAAAACTACCCTTGTCATCGCGAAGCACTTTTCCGTAGGCGCTTGTGGAAAACGTGGAATCGCCGGTATTGGGACTCGGAATGTACGGAAGCAGGTGGTTGCTCGGATCCGACCATGCACGCTGCGGGATAACGGCATTGGGGAAGACGCACGATGCCGGTGTGCTGCAGCCCGGGAGATAATAAGGTTCGTTGGCGGAGACGCCATAGCCCAATCTCTGAGTCAACAGGTTGGCGAGGTAGGGGCCGCTTACATCCCCCGTCAGTGAACCCGCCTCGTCCGCGAAATTTCCAGCACGGTTGCCGAGCGACGGAACTGGGATCAAACCGGTGTCGATGCCCTGGTTTTGCCGCGTGCCCTGATAGTCGCCGAAGTAGAAGATTCTATCTTTCTTGATCGGCCCGCCCAAGGTCCCGCCGAACTGGTTTTGCCGGTAAAAGCTTCGCTCCGGGGAGAAAAAATTGCGTGCGTCCAGATCGGTGTTGCGCAGAAACTCGAATCCGCTGCCATGCAGGCTGTTGGTCCCCGCCTTGGTCACCACGTTAACGACGCCGCCGTTGTAGTTGCCGAACTCGGCGTCGAAATTGTTCGTGAGAATACGGAATTCCGCAATCGAATCGAGGTTCGGCACAATGGAAGTGCCGCCGTTCATCAATTCCTTGACGTCGCCCCCATTCACCATGTAGCCATTGGCGTCTTCCCGCTGGCCGCTGATGGATTGATTGCCTGCGTTCAGGGCGCCGGAGGGCGGGATGGCGACCGACGCACCGGCCATCACTATCGAATCGGGGAGCTGGGTGGTAACCGGAACAATTCCCGGCTGGAGAGCCAGCAAGTCCGTGAAGCTGCGTCCGTTCAAGGCCACACCTGTCATCTGTCCGCCGGAAACCACCTCGCCAAGCTGGGTACTGGCAGTTTCGACGTGAACGTCGCTGACTTTGTCCTCGACGAGAATCGTCTCCGACCGCTGGGCCAACTCCAGAGTCATGTTCTGCTCGACAGCGGCATTTGCATCGATTACCAGATTGGTCCGCTTCTCGGACCGGAACCCCTGCGCCTCAAACAGAATGTCGTAGGTGCCGACATTCACACTAGGTAGCGAAAAATTCCCGTTCTGATCGGTGGCCGTTTTAGTTTGAAGGCCTTGGGCAGTATTGGTGATGGTAACGGCAGCGCCGGCGATGGCTGCTCCGGTGGGGTCTGTGACCGTGCCCGAGATTCGGCCGGTGACTGCCGCCCAAGCCGGGACGCCGCCCACTAGTAAGGCGAAGATCAAAATCGATATGAGATTTCTCTTCATCAAGTTAAAGCGCATTCGTCTTCCACCTCCGGGATTCACACCTGAACGGTCGGATATCATCCTTACGCATGCGAAACCCCTGTTGAGTTGGGAATACCGGAAGGCTACCACTAAAGGCTGAGAATTGGTCCCGCGAGACGGTCAGTTGTCAGTTTGTGACCGGTCACAACAGGTCACAATCCTAGATTCCAGAGCACTTCCGGGCTGGCACGCTATGGTTTTGGTCCGCCATCGAACGGCGAACCGGCGAACATTTTGCGACCGTCCGCAGCGACAACCGATCGCGCCGAGGCCACATGAGCGCCGCCGCGTGCGGGAAAACCCACCACAACGACGCGATCCCCTATTTTCAGCGAGTCTCGATTCCAACCTTGTCTGGCGAGCTGGTTTGGGCCGGCCGCCTCAAATGCCCAATTGGCCGATTTTCCGTCCTGCTCCTTAATGTTCGCATAAAAATAGACATGCGGATTCGACCACTCGACCTTCGTAACCACTCCCGCGAAAGTCAGCCGCTGCCCCGGGTCGAACTCCACCGAAATGGCGTGATGTGCCGTGGCGGACACACTGAAAACCAGGACCGCCCACACACAGAATTTGCTTACTCTGAATTGCATACCGGGGAACCGTTGCACCCCCTTGGTTGAAACCTAGCCTATCACCCGAGATCCCCTCGTCCTGCGGCCAAACGGTCAACTTGCGGTCAGTGACCGATTGCCTGCCATGCCTTGCGCCTTGCAACAGAGCAGCAAGCATCGGCTGTTTCTCCACTTAGCGCCGAACTGCAACAGCTGTGGTCGCCGATTCTGGACTCAAATCGGCCGCTGGTGGTGTGCATTGCGACTCCTGCAACCGGTTCCTCAAGCGCTGGGACGGCGACCGGTGCGTTCCTTCTTGGGCAATTCCTGGCATCCCGCAAACAACATCTGCTGCTGACGCGCGGCGATCTGCTTTCGATGCCAGAAATCATGATGGACAACGTGGTCTTTGTCGGGCCGGTCGCTGGGAATCACCAAATCGAAGCGGTTCCAACCGATCAGCCGATTGCGCTGTAAACGAACGGAATACGGAATCGGAGTCCCCTTCCGGGTGAGCCGGCATTCTTGCCGGATCGCGAGGCACCAGGATCCGGGGAAACTGATGAAGCGTACGCGTTGATCAGCCATATTCCCGGGCTATACGGCAACGGCGAAATCCTCTCCTTGTCGGGCAACCGAATCCCGAGCGTAATGGCTGCGGTCTAGGCATTCACGGATCCTTCTTTGGCCCGCACCGTCGTTTCGCATCTTCGAGGTCAGCACAGGCAGCTGCCTCGCTACTTTCAGGTGGTCTTGAGAGTCAAATCGATGGATGACATGCCGGTTGACATTGGGTGCGTGCTCCATCGCGAACTGTCTCAGGATCGCCAGCAACCGTGGCCTCCGTACGATAATCCTTGTATTTGCGGGACGTCCTTCCCGTAACGCATTTGGTTGCTTTGTCCTCGTCCGGTCACGAACGGTCACAATCCACAATGTGACCTGTTTCTGAGGGTCGCTCCGCCTGAGTGTGATAGCCTGTTCGGTACCTCTCATGGCTTGCATCAGGCCCTTCACCACGCCTAGCCTTGACCGTTATCCGAATGTTTCTTGCTGAAGCGAATCCGCTGAATGCGTCGGCCCTGATCTTCCCGGCTCTGGAGTGTCTCCACATCTTCGGGTTTGCCATCTGCGTTGGCACGATTGCAATCGTTGATCTGCGCATGTTGGGCGTCACCATGAACCGGCAAGGAACTCCCGAAGTCGCGAGGGATTTGGCGCCATGGACTCTGGCCGGACTTGCGCTGATTCTGCTGTCCGGTCCTCTGATGTTCTCATCCGATCCCGACATGTACTATCTGAACCCCTCTTTCCAGCTGAAAATGGTTTGTTTCGCCGCAGCGCTTCTTTTTAACTACACCATTCACCGCAAGGTGGCATTGGCTGGCGGCGTGGGTCCGATGGCACGGCTGGTGGGAGGAATCTCATTAGTCCTCTGGGCCAGCGTTATTTTTGGCGGCATTTTTATCGCCTTTACGGGGCAATTGTAGAACGACATGTTCTGGTTGCTGGAGTTCACGCAGTGGCTGCAGTTGACGTCGATCCCGACGGCGGTGCGCGAAGACTACCTCCCGTATCCGACCATTCTCTCGCTTCATTTGACGGCGATCGCCTTGCTTCTTGGTATGATCCTGGTGACCAATCTCCGGCTTCTAGGTCTCGCGATGCGTAAACGGCCGGTGGCCGATGTTATCGATCAGTTGCGGGTTCCCAAAATCATCGCCTTCCTGGCAGTGGCCACGTGCGGTGTGCTGCTGGCCAGTTCGAAAGCCGAAGAGTACTACTACAATATTTTCTTTTGGTGCAAAATGTCGCTGCTGGGGTTGATTGTCGTGCACGGGTTCATTTTCCGCAGAGACGTCTATCGAAACGCCGTGGAGATGGATCGGACCGGCCGGATTCCGGGCAAAGCCAAGCTCGCCGCTTCGCTTTCCCTGATCCTATGGATGGGGGTCGCGATCTGCGGACGGGGAATCGGCTACATTGAGCCCCCGTTAGATAAGCTGCACGCCCAGGTGATTGCGCCGGCGGCCGTGCCGCAGGTCGCTCAGACTCATTGAAGAGGTGAGATTCGAATGCTTGCTTTCGCGTATGATCCATCCACCAACCCGCTAAATAACAACGAATGGTCGTTCCCCCTTTTGGAGTGCATCCATATCCTCGGCTTCACTCTGTCCATCGGGACGATCGCAATTGTCGATCTGCGGATGCTTGGAATAGCGCTCATGAAGCATTCGACAAGAGAACTCAGCAAAGATCTGGCCCCGTGGACTCTGGTCGGTCTGGCCGTCATGCTGATCTCCGGTCCCCTGATCTTCTCGTCGGATCCGAATATGTACCTCCACAACCTCGGGTTCAAGTTCAAGATGGGCGCGCTGCTGCTGGCGATCCTTTATCACTACACCATTCATCGCTCGGTCGTAGCTGCTGATTCGGCGCCGCCGGTGGCACGAGCCGTGGCCGTCGGATCCTTAATGCTCTGGGTTTCGGTAGTGGCGGGCGGCTTATTCATCGCATTCTTCTAGGGAGTAGCCGATGTTATCGCTATTTGAGTGGATTCAAAGCATTGGGTTCCTGACCGCCATACGGGAATCGGCAATGGTCTACCCGGTCATCATGGCGACGCATCTCTCGTGCATCGCGCTGTTCGGCGGGATGATTCTGATGACCGACATGCGGCTTCTCGGTTTGGGCCTGAAGCGCTATACGGTATCCGAGGTGGTCAACGCGGTGCGAACTCCGAAGCGTGTTGGGTTCGTGATCATGGTA
>DATBID010000420.1:0-4766 GCA_036557125.1 Bryobacteraceae bacterium
TGGCGGAGTAGCGAAACTAGCGATGTATGATCCAAGCAACGGTTTCGCGCAAGTAGGCACAACACTGACGGTGGCTCAAACAAAGGGAGGAAGCTTTGGCGAATTGTGGATCGGCAATGCTGAAACCGGCAAATCGCCCGGGAACACGACCTATTTTGAAGACGCCATGCTCGATTGGACGAATCACATCTTCCCCAACTATCCTCATTGACACCATGTTGCAGCCTAGGTTAATCGTCGCTGTTCTCGCATGCGCCGTTCCTCTACTCACTAAGCCGTTAAGGGGGGATTCCAGTCCAGTCGGCTCGTACCAAGAGACATGTCACAGTATTACGGTGGTCGGAACCACGCTGAGCGCTACCTGCAAGAACGTCGCCGGCCAGTGGACTGCATCATCACCTCTGTCCGAGTTCAACCAATGCCTAGGTGATATCCGCAACTACAATGGACAGCTCCATTGCGATACGGGATTGGCGCCCCCCGCTGGTCCGTATAACGAAACATGTCGATTTATTTTCACAAGCGGGACTACGCTTACCGCTAACTGTCAGAATGCTGGTGGCAAGTGGGTGGCAGAGACCGTTCTGCCGAATTTCGATCAGTGCCTCGACGATATTAACAACTACAATGGCCAGCTTCACTGCGATATGGGATCAATGCCTCCACCCGGACCCTACAGAAAGACATGTCAGTTTATTTTCACGACTGGAAACAGGCTTACCGCTAACTGCAAAAATGAAGATGGCGAGTGGGCGGCACAAACATCTCTACTAAATTTCAAAGATTGCCATGGCAGTATAGTCGACTTCAACGGTGTGCTGCTGTGCAGTCCTGGGCAAGACTCGCTCCGTACACCTCCTAACAGACCAGCAGTAACCTACAAAATAACCGTTTTGCCTCTCCGGCCGAATCACATTAACGAACTGGGGCAGATCGCAGGCGTCACCATGAATCACCGCGCCGCGTTGTGGAGCGAGCACGCTGGACTTTTGGAGGTCCCTCTTCCGCCCGGCTTCTCAAATTCCGAAGCAACCTGGGTGAATAACGCTGGCCACGTTAGCGGGGTCATTTACGGCAGCGAATCCGGCCAGCGCAAGGCCTTTCTCTTTGCCAATACCCTCTTAACCCTGCTTCCGGGAATGCAATCCTATGCTTACAGCCTCAACGAGTCGGACGAGGTGGCCGGAGAGTCCTTGCTGCCTGGGAAAGGAACTCCTGCCCCAGTATTTTGGATAAAGAAAGCCGCTCGGCCATTGGGCGGCTGTTGCGGCGGGTCCGCCAAGGGCATTGATGAGAACGGGCGATTGATCGCAGATCTCTATGATGATAGTGGTCGTTATCATGCATTCCTTTGGACCGCCGGCCTTGGCCTTCAGCCGCTCGGGCAGGGCGATAGTTATAGTTCGGCCATTGCGATCAATGCGCACGGGGACGTGCTGGTGAGGGCCGGTTCCCAGTCTTATTTCTATGCGGATGGAAGATTGATCCCGCTCAGTTTATCTTCGGAATATCCAAACCACCCTCACGCTCTCAACAATCACGACGTAGTCGTCGGATCGTTCGGCCTGTCGTTTGACGACGACCGGGCATTCATCTGGGATAAATCGCATGGATTCCAGGACCTAAACTCCTGTATTGCGTCCAATTCAGGATGGAAACTGGAGTCTGCGACTAGCATCAACGATCGCGGTGATATAGTTGGAGTTGGGGACTACAAGAATCAAGAAAATGTCGGATTTTTGCTAATCCCAGATGAGTAACAAGTGCAAATGAAACGAACTCTTATTATCAAACTCGGTGCACTGGGTGATGTCATCAGAACCACGCCACTACTTCGGGTGCTCCAGGGTGAAATTACGTGGGTCACTTCAACTTCGGCAATGCCGTTCCTGAGCTATGCGCCGCAGATCACTAGCCTACTTGCCGTAGACGATCCGGCCTTCCGGCTGGAAGGCAAGTACGATTTGGTGATCAATCTCGAAGACGACCTTTCATCCGCTCAATTGGCCACCACGGCCACCAGGGAGACCGTCATCGGGCCCTATCTGAAAGAGGGCGAAGTGGTCTACGATGAGCGATCGAGTGAGTGGTTCGATATGAGTCTGAGTTCGCGATATGGGCGCGTTAGGGCAGATCAGTTGAAGCTGAAGAATCGGAAGACTTATCAGGAAATGATCTTTTCCGCTCTAGGGTTAACGTTTCGTGGCGAGGATCCGGTGTTGTGTCTGCCCTTGCAAAAGCCGCTAGTGCCGGGACTAGTCGGTATTGAGGCGAGGGCCGGTGGCGTTTGGCCCACTAAGCAATGGCGTCGCTTCGGAGAGGTTGCAGAGCGCCTGGAAGGGCTGGGGTATGGTGTGACGTTTTTCCAGCAACGCGACTCAGTTGTGAATTATGCCGATGATATTAATCAATGCGAGTACGTGATTTGCGCTGACACTCTGGCCATGCATCTCGGGCTGGCCCTGGGGAAATCCGTAGTGGCTCTGTTCACCTGCACTAGTCCCTGGGAGATCTACGGTTACGGGAGACTGGCCAAAGTTGTAAGCCCACGGCTGGAACAATTTTTTTACCAGCGCGCATACTCCGCCGAGCCGGGAGACGCGATTTCCGTTGCGGCGGTGATGGACAGCTTCCAAATTGTGGCCCGCCACAGCAAGCCTTGTGCTCCTGTGGATCATTCCCAGCTCCACTATTCACCGGTGGACAGACGCTTAGCCTCATCAGACTAGCGGTGTTACGGCTGCGTCCCGTTTCGGTGGCTTCCCTGTTTGGCAGACACTTCCGACATCTGAAACGGCCGGACCGAGAGCCGGTATCTGGCAAACGAAATTTAACGGCCTTCGGCAGTTTCGACAAAACAAATAATTCCCGATTAAATCCCAATTGTCTGGGTGCAGATAAGCCTCCCCGCCTGTGAAGAAGACCTCTCCGGGCATTCTAACTCGTTGAAATAAAAGGAATCCCTCTTCCTCCCTCGATGGCAATCGACCTGCCTTCAATTGTGCCTGCGGTGTGTTGATTCACCAGAATTTTCAAATTCCTGGGACTAGGCTAGCGGTAGCTTTGCCCTGAATTGGCGCCGCTGGCACGTACCACTCCGCCGGTTTCGCGGCGAAACATTCAAACCGTAGTGCCAACGAGTTTTCGCAAATGATTATAGATGCCGCCCTTCAACAACGGGAGACTGCCGGTCGACCGATCCGGGTGGCAATGGTTGGGGCAGGCGCCAGCGGCCGCGCAATCGCACTGCAACTTAGCACTCCGGTACCAGGGATTCGCCTCAGCGGGATCGCCAATCGAACGGCGGCACACGCGGAACGCGCGTTCCGCGAAGCTGGCATCGACACCCATTGCCGCGTGCAGTCCACCCGGCAGGCGGAAGCGGCAATTGCGCGCGGCCAAGCGGTAGTCACAGATGACCCCTCGATTCTGACTGCTTGCGAAGCGATCGATGTCGTGGTGGAAGTGACCGGCACAATCGAGCCGGCGCTTGGTGTGGTGCTCGATGCGTTTTATCACGGCAAGCACGTGATTTTGGTGAACGCCGAACTCGATTCGCTTCTCGGCCCGATTCTCAAAGCCAGGGCCGATGAGGCCGGAGTCGTGCTTACGCACACCGACGGCGATGAGCCCGGCGTCGCCATGACGCTCATCCGCAGCCTGCAAACTTGCGGACTCCGTCCGGTGGCGGCAGGCAATCTCAAGGGCATGGTGGACTACTATCGCACCCCGGAAACCCAGCAGGCGTTTGCCGCAAAGTACGATCTGGATGCCCGCAAGGTCACATCCTTTGCCGATGCCACCAAGCTATCGATGGAGTGTACGGTTCTTGCGAACGCAACCGGATTCCGGGCGGGCCGCCGGGGCATGTATGGCCCGGTGTGCGGCCATGTCCGGGACATGGTGAATCTGCTGCCTGAAGACGAGATGCTCCGCACCGGTCTGGTCGATTACGCCCTTGGCGCCGATCCTCATACGGGCGCATTTGTCATTGTTTACGAAAATTCGCCTCTGAAGCGCCGCCAGTTGGCATACTACAAACTCGGAGATGGCCCCTTCTACGTCTTTTACGCGCCATTTCATCTGCCGCACGTACAAATCGCGTCCACTATCGGCCGGGCGGTGATTCACCGGGATCCCACCGTCGCGCCGCTGGGAGGCCCGGTATGCGAGGTGGTCGCGATTGCCAAGCGCGACCTCAAGGCCGGCGAGCGGCTCGATGGCATCGGCGGTTTTTGCGCATACGGCCTCATCGAAAACGCCGCCACCGCCCGGACCATGGACGCCCTGCCGATCGGACTTTCTCAAGATTGTGTCTTACTTCGGGATATCGCGCGGGACGACGTCATTTGCTTCGGCGATGTGGGGCCGCCCCGGGTCTGGCCGGGCGAAGTGCTGTGGCGGGAGCAGGCTGCGCGGTGGCCGCACCTCTCGCCGCCCTTGCCGCCGATGTCCGCCAGTCGGGAAACTACCTTGGAGAATCTGCCGCCAAGATGAGCAGCTCCCTCGCAGGGCAACGGGTTCTCATAACCGGAGCGAGTGGGTTCATCGGCTCTCACTTGTGCTCCCGCTTATGCCGGGAGGGAGCGGAGGTGCATGCAGTCTATCGCTCCGAGCGCCCTATCCATCCTGGCGGTCTACACTGGTCGCACGCTGATCTCTCGGATCTCAGCGAGGCTAGAAGATTGGTTCGCCAGGTACGGCCGGAGCTGATTTTTCACCTGGCAAGCCATGTCAAAGGCGCTCCCGATCTGGAGCACGTGTTG
>DATBID010000421.1:0-8412 GCA_036557125.1 Bryobacteraceae bacterium
GTAGGGTAGGTTCCATCTCATGGTAGAGGCGGATTGCTCCCGGGTTGTCGCCGATCTCGATGCGCGCCTGCAGGACAGCCAGGCGCGAGCGCAAAAGCGCGGTGGCATCGTCTAGTCGCGATACTGCTGTGAGCGACTGCTCGCAATACTGCGGGCCTTCATTTCGACTACCCAAACCGAGTAGGACAAGCCCAAGAATCCTTCCCGATTCCGCAGAAAGCAACGGATTCGGGGCGGGGTTGGAGGCCAGGAGCCGACGGGCGAGCTCGGACGCTTTTGGATAGAGTCCCCTGGCTCTGGGCCATGTCGGCGCGGGTGCGAAGAATGTTGGCGCGGAGATCGGCGAATTTCGCGCCAAGCGCATCGGCTTTGTCCAGCGTGGCGCCGGCTTCTGTGTATCGCCCCAGCAACCAGAGAGTCCACCCGGATGCCCAGAGCCCGTAGCCAGCATGCTCAGTATCGACACTGAGTTGAACACATTTTTGAAATTCTTCGAGCGCCGCCGGATATCGCTCCTCTACGAACAGCACGTTGCCAATGGATTCGTGGGCAAGGGACATCTGCGGCTTATCCTGGAGTTGCTCGGCCTCTTTCAACAGTTTTTGGATAGAGTCCAGCGCAGCAGCATAGTTGCCTCGGTTGCGCTCCGCGCGGCTAATTAGGGTGAGGCACTGGAACAACTCCTTCGCGTAGCGGTTTACCTCAAAGAAGGCAGGGGCCTGCGTCGCCTCGCGAATGGTGTCTTCAGCCGGTCTAAGCTGGTCGTTTACGGAAGCCAGGGACAGGAGCGCTCTTGCTTGGAGGGCGCGCGCGCCACTATTGCCGGCAAACGTGAGGGCATCCTGGCAATTTGAGGGCATCCGTAAAATCTCCTTCGCGAGCATATGCGATGCCAAGGGCGAGCAAGCCCCGAACGGCCAGGGGCTGCATGCCGTTGGCTTGGGCTGTAGAGAGAGCTTCGGTGGCATATTGTTCCGTTGTGGCGGTGTCGCCGCGAAGGCGGGCATTGTTTCCCAGAAGCAGCTTTGCGCGGATCTCCTGGTGAATATTGCCGGCGACGGTTGCGGTCTCTAGCGCTCTTTGGAGATATCCGAACGCTTCGTTCAGGCGGCCGCGGTCGTCTTCGGAAACGCTTCGCTGAATCGCTACTTCCGTAAGACCTTCCAGGTTGCTGGTGAGTTGGTAGCGATCTTCCGCCTGGTGGAAGGCCTCGCTGGCTCTGGTCGCGTCGGCCGCTCGGCTGTACAGAATGGCGAGGCGGAGCCAGGCGGCGGGGTCTTGCGCGGGTCCTTCGGCGGCGCGCCGGTAGCTTTCGATGGCTCTTTGGGAAGCGGCGCGTTTTCGTAGGCGCGGCCCAGATCGAGCTGGAAACCGGCATCGGGGGGATCGACATAGCGGCGCATCTGCTCGTATTTGGTTACCGCGGAATCGAATTCGCGAGTGATTGTCAGATCGATTGTTCCACCTGGAGCCGGTCGGGTGATGACAGGGAGCCGATGTCTTCGCGGCGGGCGAGCAGCATTTCCTGGCTGGCTCTTTCCGTTAAATCGACCGCATTCCAAGCTTCAGCCAGACGGGCATGCGCGAGGCTAAAATGCGGCGCCAGGCGCACAGCCTCAGCGAGGGCCTTGGTGGCTGCGAAATATGCGCCGGCGTGAATATCATCAACGCCGATCCGGTAATACTTGAGTGCTTCGGCGGGCGGGCGGTTGGGGAGGCGGGCGAGCATCCGCCAAGAAATACCGCCGGCTGCCATTGCGCCCGCGGCGATGCTACCGGCGATCACTCTGCGGCGCGTGAGCACGGGAAGGGGAAGAGTCAATGCGGGCGCTTCACCACGAAGCGCGGCGGCGAATCCTGAAGCGGTGGAGAAACGGCGCGGGGGCTCGGGTTCCAGAGCGCAAACGATGGCACGATCCCAAGCGGCGTCGAGATCGGGGACCACGGTGCGCGGGCGGGGCACGCGCATTCTGGCTCGCAAAAGCGCCGCGGCTAGAGGCGGCTCGGAGGCGAAAGGCAAGCTGCCAGTGGGGGTCTTGTAGGCCACCATGCCCAAAGCGTAAATATCGGAGGAAACCGTTGGGGGCTGGTTTTGCAGAAGCTCGGGCGCCATATAGTCGAGCGTGCCCATCAAGGGCGCGGTAATGGTCGGGGCGGTGTCGCCGGAAACGGAAAGGTGCTGGCCAGGCCGAAATCTGTGATTACGGCGCGGGGCATGAGCATGACATTGGAGGGCTTGAGATCGCGATGGAGGATTCCCGCGTGGTGCGCCGCATCGAGGCCGTGCGCCATTTGGTCGATGATGGGTAGAGCAGCGGCCGGGGTCAGCCGGCCTTCGCGGCGGATACGGGCTTCCAGCGTTTCGCCATCGAGAAACTCCCTGGTCAGGAAGGCGATGGCGTCTTCGGAGGAGCCGTCGGCCGGCTCGCGCGCCAGGTCGAAGACGCGGCAGACGTTGGGGTGGCCCATTTTCGGGAAAGCTGGATCTCCTGCTTGAAGCGCGAAACCATGCGCGTGTCGCCGGCGATGGCGGGCAGCAGGATCTCGAGCGCGATGCGCTCGTTCAGGTCGTGGTTTTCCGCTTCATATACTTCGCCCATGCCGCCGCGGCCGATGAAGCGCACGATGCCGTAGCGGCCGGCTACCAGTTGGCCTTCGTGAAAGACGAGTTGCTTCCCATCGAAGAGGTCCACCACCGGGCGATCGAGCCGGCCGCTGCGCATGTGTTCGCGCACCATTTCGCAGAGCTTGGCATAGAGCTCCGTGTCGCTGCCGCATTCGGCGCGCAGAAATTCGTCAATGCGCGAAGCAGGCAGATCGAGGGCGGCATGAAACAATCGGAGGCGACGCGCCACCGCTGGGGACTCATGCGGGCTCCGTGCCAGTTCGGCGCTGAGCCATGCGCGGGCGGCTTGCCAATCGCGCTTGGCGGTACGCAGAGAGATGCCCAGCACCTGCGCAGCCTCCTCGGCTGTGAGGCCTCCGAAGTACATCATTTCCACCAGGACGGCGTCGGAGGGCCGGATCTATTTGGCCGACCTCAATCGCGACGAGGCTGATCGCTCCAGCTATCGAAGTTCGATGGCGCCGTGATCATCACAGTGGCCGCCGTGAGGATGGTGCAGGTGGCCGCCGACAACGTAATCCGTATGGCCGGCGTGCGGAATGGCTTCATGCCCGCAGCCGGGGCCGTGGGTGTGGGCGCTCTCGTGGCTGCCGCACTTGTGCTCGGGCGTGCAGCGGTCCGGAAACTGCGAGCTGGCAGACAGCTCGTGTTCGTCCACATGGCCGTCATGCATGTGGTGCATATGCCCTTCGTGCAGATAGTCGGTGTGGCCGTCGTGTTGGATGCGTTGGTGCCCGCATCCTTCGCCGTGCGTATGGGTGTGGCCCTGGTGAGGTTGGCAGTTCATTGAGTCCTCCTGGTAACGAAATCCATATTGGCTCTTTTTTCGAGGGATGTATGTGCGGAACTGCGCGGGCGGCGGGAATTCGGAGGGGGCGTGTTTGAAAAAGGACAGGAGACAGGAGCAAGAAGGAAGGAGTCAGGAGTCAGGAGTAAGAATGTCCTGGTGTGGCTCCTGCTCCAGGAGGCTGGCTGCCTGAAAGAACAACTCGCCGAGTTCCAGGGAGTTGTTGAGGCGTAGCGTAGCGAATCGGCCCTGGAAGTCGAGAGGGAATCCGCCTACCAAGATTGCGAGGCCGACGGCGCTCAGGAATTGGTCCATATCGGTATCTCCGGCTCCGATGGAAGAAGCGAGGTCAAAGTGGAGTTGGCTCGCAATTCGCTGCGCGCCGGAAAGCTTGTCGATGCCGGCGCGCGTGAGGACGTTGTCCCGCCCAGTGTGCTGCAGGAGAATCATGCAGATGTCTTGGGAATGCAAGTGGGCGCGGAGGCGGCAAGGCTCCCAAGCCGTGATTGACTTTGCGTTTCTGTGCTTCTGTTGAATCTCCGGTACTCTTGGCGCGGCCGGCGTCCAGATGTTTTCCCCGGCTTGCCAGCGGCGAGGATAATAAAACAACAGCAGATCGTGTACGCCATCGGCTATTAGTTTCGCAACCCCATCGAGAGCGGCATCGATTTCCGCTGGCAAGAGCGGAAAAGTCGCGAGCTCTTCGAATGTAATTTCACGGGCGGCGTTTTGCGTTACATATCCGAGCAAGCTGCCATTGAGGGTAACGGCCGGGATGGGCGCGTTGGAAATGGAGTACCAGTCGCGCCCGAAATTGCGCAGAACGGAATCAGGAGAGCGCAGCGAGTTCAGAACAAATGGGCGCCCGAGGTCGTACAGCCGCTTCAGGCCGAGTTCGACTGGTTTGGCGATGGAGATTCGGCCATTGTTCTCGTGGAGCGCGGTGCCATCGAGATCGGTGATTACGGCTCCGGCGCGCGCGAAATCGGAATGGGCGAGGAAATCCTGCAGGATTTGGCGGATCACAGCATTCCGGACTACACCATTGCCACAGGCGGCGCAGGTTCTTCCGGCTTGCCGGCATTGGCCAGCGGAATGCGCACCAGGATCCAGGCGATCAGGACGATGACAGCGACTCCAACCCAATAAGAGGGGTTCTTGAAGATTACGGGCAGAGGCCAGTCCTCGAAATTGAAGGTGGCCGTCACCAGGCCCGCGAGAGATTCTCCTGCAATCATTCCCGAGGCAACCAGCACGCCTACGTTTTCGACACGCGTGCGCTGAGCGTGATTGAGGCCGCGGGCGCCCGCGCGTCCGTCGGTAATCCAGCGAATGATGCCGCCAACGAAGATCGCCGAAGTGGTGGCGAACGGCAGATACATTCCGATGGCGACCAGCATGGGGCTTTTCACCTTGAACAGGATCATGGCAATGCCCATAAGGATGCCGGCGATCACCAGGGGCCACGCCATATCGTGGCCCACAA
This sequence comes from Bryobacteraceae bacterium, assembly GCA_036557125.1. Taxonomy (GTDB): domain Bacteria; phylum Acidobacteriota; class Terriglobia; order Bryobacterales; family Bryobacteraceae; genus PSRJ01. The sequence continues at coordinate 4,900 of DATBID010000421.1, forward strand.
TTCCCTGAGCCAGCGAGGCCATCAAGCCGGCCTGGGGCGCCGGCAGCGCGCGATCGCCGAAGCCGATGCCGCCCCGCTTGATATTGCCGGCATTGAGAATAAACAGCGGGAAGTACATCACCACGCTAGCCACTACCACCGCGAGCAACTCTACAATTTGAATCGAGCGCGGCGTGCCACCCAGGATGTAGCCGACTTTGAAATCCTGCAAAAGTTCGCCGGCCACAGCCGACGATACGCACACCACCGCGGCCACTCCGAGCACCACCGCCACGCCGCCAATTCCGGAAACGCCCATGGACACCATTAGAAGCGCAGCGATGACTAGAGTGGAAAGCGTCAAGCCGGAAATGGGGTTATTGGAGGACCCGATGATGCCCACGAGATATCCGGATACTGTGGCGAAGAAGAAGCCGACGATGAGCATTACCAGGGCCGCGGCCACGCCGCCGGAAATCAGGCCGGAGAGGCGCACATAGAGAACGCACATCACCAGGAAGGTGGCGGCGATGAGCGCGAAGACGGTGCGGAAGCTCATGTAGCGCTCGGTACGGCTCACCTGAAGGTTCGCGACGGCGCCCGGCCGCAGTTCACGCAGCGCTTTGGCGAGGCCGGCCAGGACGCTTTTCCGCATGCGCCAGAGGGTGTAGACAGTGCCGGTCATCATGCCGCCCACCGCGATCGGCCGGACAATGTATCGCCAGACGTTATTAGCGATGCCGAGCCAGCCTTCGGGTGTACCGGCCGCAGCTCCCGCCGGCAAGTAGTTCTGCAACTGCGGGCCGAGAAAGAAAATCAGCACGGGAATCAGCAGCCCCCAGGCGATGACGCTGCCGGAGAAATTCAGCGCCGCGAGCTCCGGGCCGATGATGTAGCCCACTCCGATCAACGCCGGGCTTACCGTGGGGCCTGCCCAGGTGGAAACGCCGCCCGCGCCCAGCACCTGGTTCGATCCAACGTTTCCGAGGGTCAGCCGGCTCTTCCCCACCTGGCCCACGCTGAAGAAAAAATCACGATCGGGGGCGAACAGGTTGAAGGCGCCGGCGAGAAAGGTGGCAGCGCCGAAGCCGATGTTGTAGAAGAGGTACTTGGCGGCGGCTGCGCCGTGCTGGCCGGCTTTGTGGATGGAAGCCGCGGCGAGAGACTCGGGAAAGGGCAATTCGCGGTCTTCCACCATCACGCGGCGGATCAACGAAATGAACAGAACGCCGAGCACCGAACCGACCAGCATCAATGCCGTGGATTTCCAATAGGCGACACCGAAATCGAACGAAGGCCAGGCTTTAGAAATCAGGAACGCGGGCAGCGTAAACACCGCACCGGCCGCTACCGATTCGCCAATGGTTCCCGCGGTGCGCGCGATGTTCTCTTCGAGAATGGAACCCTTGCCCAGCCGAAGCACTGCCATGCCGATCACGGCCGCGGGATACGTGGCGGCAACGGTCTGGCCCGCGCGCAATCCCAGGTAGGCATTAGCCGCGCCGAGCACGACGGTCATTACCAGCCCCAGCAACACGGCGCGAAGCGTCAGCTCGCGCATCTTGATGTGGTCGGGGACGAATGGCTGGTGGGCGGAGGGCGCCTGGTCTTTTTCCTGCGGAGAGGTCATAAAAAAGAAGCTGTCAGCTTTCAGCGGTTAGCTTTCAGCTTAGCGAAATTGGAGGGCGAAATCGGCGGGGTGAAAGCTGATGGATTACCTTCTTACGCGCGCGAATCGCGGGCTGCATCGCGCCACAAACCTCGCTTGCCGTTTGTTTCGTTGCTTTTCGGGGAATTCACAGTGAAATCCATTACTTGGTTATGCACCTGAACCGCGGCAAAGGGGGATCCGCCCCGAGTGGTCGGCTATAGAATAGCAACAAAAAGGGTGCGCTATGAGAGTGCTCGTCGTGGATGATGAAGCCGGTATCCGGGAGCTCATCCGCACCGTGGTGGCCATGAATAGGTATGACACTCTGGAAGCGGAAAATGGGCTGCAGGCGCTGGAAATCGCCCGGCGATTTGCGTGCGATCTGGTCATTACCGATCAGGAGATGCCCTGCATGAAAGGGCTGGAGCTAATCGCGCGGCTCACTTCGGAGGGTTACCCGGCCCGCTATCTGCTGGTTTCCGGCTTCAGCCTCAAAGGTCCGCAAGGCGCCGGTATCCCGGTCCTGGCCAAGCCATTCACGGTAAACCAGCTACTCAAGACCCTGGAAAAGCTGACCAGCGAGCAGACGATTCCAGAACTGGAGCAGGCGTGGCGGGCGGCCAAACAGGAGTGGGAGGAAGCCATGGCCGAAATAGATCGAGTAATCGGAGAAGTACCCAACGGCATTCCCCAGCCCGATACAAGCCTGATTATTCAAAAGGCGCAACAGAAGCAAAAGGCCACGTACGAGAAGTATTTGGCGGCGCACCGGAGATTCATCGCAGCATTGAAGAAGTAGGGGCTTGCACAAGGCACGAAGGCGTCGAGAAGATTGCCACGGAACGGGACACGAGTGACTGCTACTTAACTGCCCAGCAGGCTTCCTGGCCCAATGCCTCCTGCCTTTAACAGCTCGCAGCCACTGACCTTCTTGCCGTCTTCAATCCGCGCCTTCAGCACTTCGATCACTCCGCCTTGGGCCGTGACTTTGAAGCTCTGATCTGTGACGTCGGTGATTTCCCCAATCTTCCCGGGCACATCGGCGAAACGGCGGAAGATCATCTTTCGGGCGTCGGAAATTTGGATCTTGCGGCCATTTGCAGTGGTCCATGCCCCCGGGGCCGGGTTGCATCCGCGAATCAAGTTGTAGACGTGGTCGACGGGTTTGGCCCAGTCGATTCTGGCTTCGGCCGCACGGCACCAGCCCTCGTAGCTGGCGTTCGATTCGTCTTGAGCGGTCTCGGTGTGACGACCGGCCACTACGAGATCCGCTGCTTCCAGGAGGGCCGCGACGCCCATGGGGAAGAGGCGATCGAAATAGACGCTTCCCAGCGTGTCATCGGGGCTGATCGGCGTTTTCTTCTGGAGGATGACTGCGCCTTCGTCCAGTCCATCTGTGGGGCGGAAGATGGTGAGGCCCGTTTCCGTATCGCCTTTGATGATCGGCCAGTTTATGGAACTAGGGCCGCGGTATTTCGGCAGCAGCGACGGGTGATACTGGATCGTGCCGCGCCGGGGGATATTCACGAACTCCTGCGGCGCGAATTGAGTAACGAAAGCCATGACGCCGATGTCGGCGTTGGCGGCCTGCATTGCCTTGGTGGCTTCGGGATCACGCAACGTGCGGATCTGATGGACCTGCAGGCCTTTCGCTTGCGCCGCCACACGCAACGCATCGGGTCGGGCTCCTTCTTTTTCGGGCGCGCAGAACACCGCAGTAGCTTCGTCGCCGCGCGCCAGAAACGCTTCCAGAACCGCCTTGCCGAAATCCTGCTGGCCGATGAGCGCGATCTTCATCGCGCCCCAACATCAGCGGCTTTGGGAGTAGCCGAAAAGGCGCCGGCATCCCGTTTGGCTCGAATCTGGGAATCGTCCCAGCCAAG
>DATBID010000422.1:0-6177 GCA_036557125.1 Bryobacteraceae bacterium
TTCTCGGTTTCGATGAGAACGAGATCGCCGAGCTGTTCTATACCAGCGGCAGCACCGGCACGCCCAAGGGCGTGATGCTCTCGCACCGCACGCTTTTCGTGCATGCGCTACTGGTCGGGCTGGCGGCGGCTCTGCGCGACGATACGGTCGAGCTGCACACGATTCCCTTGTTCCACGCCAATGGCTGGGGACGGCCGCAATTGGCGACCATGATGGGAGCCAAGCAGGTGATGATCCGGCGGTTCGAGCCGGCCGAGGTTTTGCGGCTGATGGAACAGGAGCGGGTGACCGCCTGCTCGCTGGTTCCGGTAATGGCGAACATGCTGCTGAACTATCCGCAATTGGGCGAATTCGACACTTCCACTCTGCAGGAAATTCACATCGGTGGTGCGGCCTCTTCGCCCGAACTGGTTGCGCGCATGGAGCAGGCCTTCCACTGCCGGGTGATCGCGGGCTATGGACTGACGGAAACTGCGCCGGTAGTGAGCACGGCGCGGCCTAAAGCTACCGTGGAATATCGCAGCGAGGAAGACCGCATCCAGCATCAGGCCATGGCGGGCTGGCCCATTCCGGGATGCGAAATGCGGGTGGTGGATGCGCAGATGAAGGACGTGCCGAGGGACATGGAAACGGTGGGCGAAGTGATCGTTCGCGGCGACAACGTCATGGACGGCTACTACAAAGATCCGGAGGGCACCAACGCCGTGATGAGCGGCGCGTGGCTGCACACCGGGGACATGGCTGTGTGGGACCGGGAGAACTACGTCCATATCGTAGACCGCAAGAAAGACATCATCATCAGCGGCGGAGAGAACATTTCGTCGATTGAGCTGGAGAACGCGATTTTCGCCCACCCCGACGTGCTGGAGTGCGCGGTAGTCGCGGCGCCAGACGCAAAGTGGGGCGAGGTACCGGCGGCGATCGTGGTTCTAAAGCCCGGCCGAAAAATGGAGCAGCAGGATCTGCTGGGCTTTCTCGCATCGCGCCTGGCGCGATTCAAGTTGCCGCGAGTGGTGGAGTTTGCCGAAGGGCCTCTACCGAAGACGGGGACTGGCAAAATTCTGAAGCGCGAGCTGAGGGAGAGCTTCTGGCGAGGGAAGCAGAGGCGAGTAGGGGAGTAAGCAGGCGGTAGTCAAGCCCAGCGCCAGCCGTTTTGCTTTCATAATCATATCCTCTAATTCTCCACGCCACTCGGCAATAGCGAAGAACAGGACACCCGCACTTTCAGCGTATCCGACCAAAGCGGTGAAGAACGGCAGGCGCGACCGCTGTGAGGTTGACGCCACAGAAGCCCAAGGAAACCGCGCAAGGATCGGAACCTGGAGGTTGGATGGAGATGTCGGTTAACGCAGTTTCGAGAACTCTACGTCAAAGTAGTGTCGTTTATTATCTGCACCCGCGAAGATGAACCGCACATCGGATACGCCATTCGGCACCGCGAAGGTAAAATTCAAAGACGCATAGGTGGTAGCTTGTCCCCAGACTGCGTACCAGCTCTCCTTGGGCTGACTCTTTGTTTCGGGTTGTATGATCTGGTCTCCAACAGCCATTACCAGATGAACATCCCGAGTTGTGTTATGGTGAACCAGTCCAGCATCTGAAACGGTTAGGATTGCGGTGATTTTATCTAAGTCCGCGAGTGCGTGCGCGTCGGTAGAGGAAAAGTTGCGCAACTCATGGGCAGCTACGGCAGCGGCCGCGGCGATCTTAGCCCTGGGCGTCAGAATTGACAACCTTCCTTCCCAGGACCGTCCGCGAGAGTGAAAATCATTTTTCCTGTGAAATTCGCGGTCCCAGAGTTTCTCGCGACTCTTATACCGTGTTCCCAGCGCAATGGCGTTTTCGACCTCGGAATCGGTGAGCGCAGCAAGAAACGAATTGCCTACTGGGATGGTGCCTACAGAGTCTTTTCCCGTCGAAATTGCGGCCAACCCGATTAAGCCAACTCCAAGGCAGGCAAAGGAGTTCTTCATCAGCTATTCCCTTGGTACTGGAGTGTACCACGCCCTTGTCGTTTCCTGCTCATTTGGACTTAGAAACGACAGGCACCGACCAAAGCCCAGCCTGACCGCAAGAGCGTGCCCGAATTCGTCACCGATCCGCCGGGTCTCCTCGATGAGAACCCTCTTTCGAGTAGCATCAAAGTGGTCCGGCAGGGTCACTCCCGCTTTAAGGGCCACAACCGGATCGACTGCAATCACCAGGGCGATTTTTCCACCAGAGCGGCGGAATTGGTAACGGCCATGCGGCGAAGATCCTTCTACTACCAAGAAGCGGCCGTCGAGAGCGTTTGGGCGAAGCCTTCCGCCACCTTCGTCCCAGTATTTACACCAGCCGATCGTAATCGGCGTGGTTGCCAATCCAATACCACACGATGCGATCCTTCCTCATCACCGCCAGAGCACGATAGTCGAGACCAATGCGAGCCGAGTAGACATGGTCGCCACCTTCTTGAACTGGAGACCAGCTTGAACTGGAGACCAGGATGCGCCGGATTTGTTCGAAAGAGGCGATAAGCACGCTGGGCTTCTGATTGAATGTCCAAAGGCAGATCGTGGAAGAGGCGCCAAAATTGCCGGGTTCTCCGCGATTGGATCAAAGGAGATCGTCGAGCGGCACAGTCTCTCCACGTTCATCCTCGCCGATCGCTTCCCGCGCCATACGCCGGATCACATCGCGCGTTTCGGCAAAACGCCGCTTCCAGGCTTCTTCATCGGCTAATGATGCGAGGATCTGGAATGCGATTGCATCCTGCTCGTCCGGTGGCAATGCGCTCACCCTTTCAAACGCTTTCTCGAGCAGTGAGGACATGCTTCAATCCTACCGAGGCGGACCGTCGCACCTTACCGCTGAACTCTACGAAAGCAGAGCGGCGGAATTGGTAACGGCCATGCGGTGAATATCCTCCGCGGAGAAGCCGCCATCGAGCAGCGTCTGCGCAAACAAAGCGAAGCCCTCGGCGACCGGTGGGTTGATGGTCTGACCCAAATCGGTGGAGAGGAGGCAGCGCTCCGGGCCGACGGCGCGAATCGATTGCATAACCGCCTGCCATGGGGCTTTGCCCGTGTGCATGGTGGTGAAGCAGTGCTCGATCAGGGCGCCGATGTCGGCCAGCTCGACCTGTTCTTGCGGGGTAAGGTTCTGGGAAGGAAACTCGGCGTGCGTCACCAGCACCTTGCGGACTTTCATCTCCCGCGCGGTCTTCACCAGCGGGAAAATCTCGTGTCGGCCAAGGTGGCCGGTGGCGAGGATCATATCGTGTTTGGCGATCAGCTCGATGCAGGAGCGGGCGGCGGCGGAGATTTTGCCGTGTCCGTCCAGAACCGTCATGCGCGGCGGAGAAATGCCCATGGCCGAAATTTCGCGTTGAATTTCCGCCCAAAATGGCAGCTTTTTATTACCGCCGGTGGGTAATCCCGCGGTTTCATTTTCTGCGTCCACTGTGGGAAACCATACGATTTTGGCTCCCGAACGCCCGGCAATATCTACCGCCACTGGATTTAAGCCGCCGACGGCATGGTTCAAGGTAATGGCTCCATGGGCGGCAATCCCGGGAACGGCGGCGGTGACGACTTTGGCGCGCTCGGCCGTAGACATGTAGTGCGACTTGAGGACAAACCCCTTTAAACCGTGGGCCAGGAACTCGCGGGCGAGACCCAGATCGTCGATGCGGCGCGCGATAATATCCGGCGCAACATGGACTTGCAAGTCATAGGCTCCGCGGATACTTTCCCAGGCGCCGGCGGACGCGGCGGTAGCGGTGGCGGTAACGCTGGCAAGGGTCATAGAGGTGCTCGAAGGAGATCAACAAGTATGACAGGTCGCGGCAGGGGCGTCAACGTCTGAGGTGTTAGTGTCTCAACCCAGGCAGAAATGGCATAATTTTAGGAATTGAACTGAAACTTCAGTTTGCCTTTTTTGGCGACTCCCCGATAGACTAGTGGAAAGTATCCATGAACTTATTTATACAAAGCCAAGGAGGGCGGCACTATGTGGAATAAACGCCGGGAAGATGAGACGCCCAGGCCCGTCACCCCGCCCGCCTCGGGGATGCCCGCGGGTCCCGTAGCGCCAAATCCCGTGGAAGTGAAAAAGGAGGCTACAGTCGTGTCAAGTATGCCCGTTGGGAGAATCGAACCGGAGTCGTCACGCGGCGGCTCGGCAACCATTGGGAAGGCCGTGAAGATTGTCGGCCAAATCTACAGCAAAGAGGACCTGTTTGTCGATGGCGACCTGGAAGGCACCGTCGAAGCCATGGAGCACAAGCTGACCATCGGCCCGAACGGGACGGTGCATGCCAGCGTGAAAGCCCGGGAAGTGGTGGCGCTGGGAACCATTCAGGGCAATGTGGAAGCCGCCGACAAGATCGAAATCCGCAAAGATGCCAAGCTGGTAGGGGACATCAAGACGGCGCGCATCATCATCGAAGACGGGGCTTACTTTAAGGGGAGCATTGACATTGTGAAGCCTGAGCCTGCACGGGCAACGGCAAAGCCCCAACCGGCCAGTGTGGCGGCGCCAATGCACCAGGCCGCCGCTCCAGCCACGGTGGAAGCGAAACGCTGACGCGGAGATTCCGCCTTTGCTGACAGACCGGCTGAAGAGCATGTTGCGGGGCCAGCGCGATGCCGGGCCCGCAAATCCTCCGATTGGCTCGCCCCACATTCCCGGGCTGCTGCGCCCGCGGTCTTCTGGAGGCAAGTCATCGCAAGTGAGTACCCGGCCCAGCCGCGGGCTGGAGGAATTTTTCAGCTATATCCGGGGCCAGTCCGGATTGACCATTCTCGACCTGGGCGGCGCAACCCAGCAGAATGTCTCCTTCATCACCGACCTGGGACACCGGATCTATTCCGAGAACTTTCTGCAGATTTTGCACGAGACGTTCGAAGGCGAAGGGTGCGAACAATCGAACCCCGGGCGGATCGACTATTTTCTGCGGCAATCGCTCGACTACCCGGAAGCGCACTTCGATGGGGTTCTGATCTGGGACGTGCTCGAATACCTGGAACCGGCGCTGCTCACGGCGGTAGTAGAGCGGCTGCGCAAAATCGTGCGGGCCCGGAGTTACATGCTGGCTTTTTTCCACTCGGACAATAAGGCGGAAGCCGTTCCGGTCTATACGTTCCGAATTCAGGATCTGAACCTGCTGCACATTACGCAGGAGGGAGCGCGGAACCCGGCGCAACTGTTCAACAATCGCAGCCTGGAAAAGCTTTTCGCCAGCTTCGAGTCAGTGAAGTTCTTTCTGACGAGGGAGAGGCTGCGGGAAGTGATTGTCAAAGTCTAGCTTTCAGCAGTCAGCTATCAGCGATCAGCTAAACCATTGTCTGAACGGCGTCGCCTCGCGCTTGTGTTGGCTGATAGCTGATAGCTGATAGCTCCTCTCACTCGCCGTTGGACGAGAACTTTCTATGCATGCCGAAACTGGCCAGCCAATCGAGATTGGGACCCAGGGACCAGTTCTCGCTGCCGAACATCCAGGTGGTGTCGCCAACGGCAATGCAATTCGAATTGCTAATGAAGTAACAGTGGTTGGCATCGCCGGATCGCACTTCGGAATTCTGAACCACATACCAGCCGCCGCCGCGGCCGTCCGTATTCCAGCATTGAATCGAACCGGATGGGCACGCTAACCCGGTGATGTTTTGAAGCTCGGTTTGAACCGGCTGAAAAATTTCATCATTCTGTCCGTCGATTATTGTCAGCTTGCCGGAAGAAAACGCCGTACCGGTCTTATCCACACAAGGGAAGTAATCATAGGCGGCCGGGGCATAGTCACCGATACTCATGGCATAAACAGCTTGTACGCTAGGATTATAGTTTTTCGCCTGCACAGCGAGAAGCCCGCCCTGACTGGCTCCCATAACTACGATGCCGCCTTTCTTGGCCGGATTGCAGTTTGCGCTGGATAAGGAACAGACCGCCTGGGCCGCGGTATTGGCCTGGTTCGAAGAAAAGATGCCTTGAGCGCGCGGCTCATAGGCGGAACAAGTCTGAAACCACTCGTTATTGTCATAGGCGACGGAGGCGGCAAGGAATCCGCGGCGGTTCATGTCCGCGATCAGAAAAGAAGCTAGAGGATCGTTATAGAGCTCGAATGTGCCGGCGATCCAGAGGAACACGGGGTATGGACCAGGGCCGAACTTACTGGTATTGGGCACTGAATAAAGTATGGGG
>DATBID010000423.1:0-16751 GCA_036557125.1 Bryobacteraceae bacterium
GATTGCGCGTGCCAGTTACGAAAAAAACCCCCGCCAGGCGGCTACTGTCAAGGCATGGGTTACCACGCCCGCTCGGATGCTTCCGGCCTGGTTGCGGGCTCGGCCGCAGAACCAGCCGAGAATAGCGGCTAGGAGTGCCCACCGCCAATTCGGAAACCCACGGAACCAGAGATGTGCGCACCCGAATAGTACGGAAGTGAGAATCAGGGCCGAGGCGCGGGGCGCTCGCTGCTCCAGCCAGCCTAGGAGAGCACCGCGGAAAAGGAACTCCTCAAATAGCGCGACTACCCACAGAAACGCCAGAAAAATGCCGATGGTTTTCCAAAGAGGAGCGGGATGGGCGAGGCGAACCATTTTCATAGGGATCGCGACGCAGGCGGCAAGCGGCAGGAAATACAGGAAGTGCAGTGCCCCGATTCGCCACTCGCGGAGACTGGGAATGAATCCGTACCCGGTTTCGGAGATGCCTCGCTGAACGATGAGAACCCAGGCCGCCGCATGAAACAGCGCAATGCGCCCCAGAATAGCAAGCGGCAGGCCCGGGACGACAGGGGGATAGACGGTCTCGAAGAACGGGCTGAGCAGGAACGCTGCCAGCAAGACAAGAAATGCCAAGTCGGTAGCCAGGTTTGCCGGGAGCACTCGATAGCAGAAACCGAGAACTAAAGCGAGGGCCGCAAGTTTCAGCAGGGCGATCGGCGCAACATGCCCGTACGGCGCATAGCAGGCAAGGTAGGGCAAAAGCATGGAAACGGCGAGCGCAGCCGGGAACTGCGGGCCGGCGAGCCGCTTCCGAACATCGGAAAATGCGGGAAGCAGATAGAATGGATATTCCACAAGGAATCCGGCCAGAGCGGAGAGAGCTGCCCGGTTGGGAATGTGCTTGAATTGCGCGTAGAGGAGACCGGCCGCTGTGAGCACCAGCCAGCCAACCAATAGCGCCGCGCGAAAATCAGCCGGGAGACTGCTCCCGAGCGATTTTTTCATCGGCCTCATTCTAGCATTCACGTTTTTTTGGCTTGCCGCGCCTGGCCCGGCCATCCATGCGCAGGAAGATCCGCCGCCGGATCTGGCGAAACTGGCCGCTCACCGGGAAACTGAAACGAAAGCGGAGCGGAACGAGTATATGTACCGCCAAACTGTGATCCTGGAGGAACTGGACAATCGCGGATTGGCCCGAGGGCAGTACAAGGAAACCCGCGACGTGATCTTTTCTCCGGAGCACGAGCGCACCGAACAGATGGTTGGCAAAGCGGAGAACACCCTGCAGAACCTCAAACTTACCCCCGAGGATTTTGCCGATATCCGCAACATCCAGCCCTTGGTGCTCACCGAAGAGCGCCTCTGGAATTATGAGACGCGTTCGCGCGGCGATGAAAATGTAGATGGCGTGGATTGCTGGGTGCTCCAGGTAAGGCCGCGGCAGATCCTGGAGGGGCAGCGGCTTTTCGATGGACTGGTCTGGATCGATAAGAAGGAATACAACATCGTTCGCATGGCAGGCCAGGCAGTTCCGCAAATTGTCACCACAAAATCCGAGAACCTGTTTCCGCGATTTACGACCATCCGGAAGCCGGTGGACGGTAAGCACTGGTTTCCGGTGTACACCTACGCTGACGACGCTTTACCATTCCGTTCGGGCCCGCAACGGATTCGCCTGCGGATCACGTACACGAACTATAAGCGGTTCGGCGCGGAATCTGTATTTAAGCCCGAACCGCAATGAACGAAGGATATTTCGTGAATTACCATTCGGCGTCCCACTCCCCCTCACTCCGCAAACGAAATTAGCTCCGCCCCTTCCTCGACCACATCCCCTGCTGCGTAACGCACCTCCGAAACCCGCCCGTCTGCCGGGGCACTGATCGTGTATTGCATCTTCATCGCTTCCAGAAGCATCAGCGGCGCACCGCGCTGCACCTTGGCCCCCTTTTCAACGAACACTTGCATGATCCGGCCTGGCATGGGAGCAGTCAGCCGCCCGCCGGCTTCCTCTTCGGAGCCGCTGGTTACCAGGGGGTCCAGCACCCGGAGTCTGTGACCGGCGCCTTCTTCGAACACCGTGAGTTGCCCGCTGCCGCTCCACACTGCGTGCGCCCTCAACTTGATCCCATCGAGAAAAGCACTGCCGCCTGCGGCCGAAACATCGCCGCGCAGGTCTCCGCATTCGAAGCCAAACACACCCTCCCACCGCGGAAAGACGCGCACCGAGCGGCGCGCCTCTCCATCCGCGAACAATAGGTCCTGGTATGCCACCCCATTCAGCCGCCAGGCATTGAGTTGGTTCCAGGGGGACCAGGGATCGCCGGAGGCCGCGGACCTCGCCGCGCTTTTGCGGCGTTGTTCGGCGAGCACGGCTTCGACCGCCGCCGCGAGCGCCTCGCGCGACGCCGGCCGCGACGGCGGAACGAGTTCCGCTGCGTGCCGCCCCAGAAAGGCGGTATCGTAGCGCCCGGCCCGATAATCCGGGTGCGCCGTCACCGCCCGGAGAAACGCGATGTTGGTGGTTACGCCGGCGATTTCGTATTCCGCCAGCGCGCGCCGCAGCCGGCCGATTGCCTCCTCCCGGCTTGCGCCCCAGACGATCAGCTTGGCAATCAAAGGGTCGTAGTGGACCGAAATCGCATCCCCCGCGCGCACCCCGCTATCCACGCGCACGTGTTCTCCAGACGGCGCCACCAGGTGTACCAGAACGCCGATCGAAGGGCGGAATTCGTGCCGCGGATCTTCCGCATAGATACGCGCTTCGATGGCATGGCCGCGAATTGCCAACTCTTCCGGCCGTTTCGGCAGAGGCTCGCCGTTCGCTACGCGCAGTTGCCACTCCACCAGGTCGAGACCTGTGATTGCCTCAGTCACAGGGTGCTCCACCTGCAAGCGCGTGTTCATCTCCATGAAATAGAAACAGCCGCCGTCCACCAGGAACTCCACCGTGCCTGCACTCCGGTAGCCGATCGCCCGCGCGGCCGCGCAAGCTGCCTCTCCCATGGAGCGCCGTCTCGCAGGATCCATTTGCGGAGCCGGAGCTTCTTCCATCACTTTCTGATAGCGCCGCTGCAAAGAGCAATCGCGCTCAAACAGGGACACTACGTTGCCATGCGAATCGGCAAACACCTGGATTTCGATGTGCCGCGGCTGCGCCAGGTATTTCTCCAACAGGAGGCGGTCGTCGCCAAACGACGAAGCCGCTTCGCGCGCAGCCGCATCCAGCGCTGGTTCCAGATCCGCCGCTCGTTCCACGATTCGCATGCCTTTGCCGCCGCCGCCCGCCGAAGCCTTGATGAGCACCGGATAGCCGATTTGCTCCGCGGCTGAAGCGAAGGCTTCCAAATTCTGCGCCGCGCCGTGATATCCGGGCACCACCGGAACGCCGCTCTGAGCCATCAATTCCTTGGCCGCCGATTTCAGGCCCATGGCGCGAATCGCAGCAGCGGGAGGACCGATGAAACCGATACCGGCTTCGTGGCATGCTTCCGCGAACGCCGCATTTTCGCTGAGAAATCCGTAGCCTGGATGGATGGCCTGCGCCCCGGAACGCCGCGTGGCGTCCAGAATGCGATCGATATTTAGATAACTTTCGCGCGCCGAGGCCGGCCCGATTGCATAGGCTTCGTCGGCCTCCTCCACGTGCAGCGCGCCGCGATCCGCTTCGGAATAGACCGCCACCGTGCGCACGCCCATTCGCCGCGCGGTGCGAATGACGCGACAGGCGATCTCGCCGCGGTTGGCGATCAGGATTTTATCGAACATGTGTGCCGCGCGAGATGCTACCCTTCATCCCCGATCCGTTCTACCAGCCTTTCCACGTGGAGGGCGTAAATGGCGCTCTTGCCATGGCGATCGCTCTCGAAATAGATACGTTGTGAATCCGGCGCAAACAGCGGCGAGACCCGTTCCGGATGGCTGGCACGGTGCTCGCACAGTGTCAGCTCGCGGCGCGTAATCCGCAGCATAATGAGCATTGCCGGAGAAGCCTTGTTCCGGCTGGCGCCCACGAAAACCGAGGCATCGCGGTTGGGCGAAAAGGCAGCATACTGGCTGGTTTTAGCCACAAGTTTATCGGTGCGCGCCTCCGGCGTGTACTCGCGGATATTGTTCAACTCCTTGGGATCGTCCGGGAAATTCAAATAGAGCAGCGTCTTGCCGTCCGCTGACCAGTACGCTGGCCCGACGGCGCCGGCCGCCAGTTTCAGTTCGTTTTTTTCGCCATTCATTCCCGCCAGCCACAACCCCTTTCCAGCCTGACGATAAAGAATCTGCGCGTGCTGCGGCCGGCCGAGCGGGTTCGCAATTCGAAACGGGGCTTCGAGCACCGTGCGCGCGGCCCCTTGCGGCAGTGTTACCGCGCGTAGCCGCGACTCATCGGATCCCTGCGCGCGCCATTCTGTGAAGAATAACTGCGAGCCACTGGCGTGCAATCCGTCCCCTGGCTCCCAGCCTTCCGGTACCGCATAAATGGGCCGCTCGCGCAGGTTGCCCAGACTCGAGAAGTAAAGAATGCGCCCGGCGAAGAAACAGAAGGAGCGGCTATCGGGCAGGAGAGTGAGCGAAGGCCCGGCGAGATCCTTATGGTCCGTAAGCTGCTGCTGATCGCCGCTCTTCAGATCCAGGCGGAACGCCTGCGGCGAGCCGTTGCGGTCCGAGCAATACAGCAAAGAGCCGCTATTCCGCGAAATGGCGCTGCTCGAAAGCCCAGGCAGCGTGCTCGAGTACGACGGATCGGTGAGCCGGTAGACCTGGAACTCCGTACCCTCGTCAAGGTAGCGGTACACTTCAGCCTCGAAAGTCTGGCCCTTTGTGCCCCCCATGCCTAAATGGTACGCCCGCGCGGGGCTGGAATCGGGGATGAGGGAGGAGCGTTTAGCAGTTCATTACGTTGTACCGATTCGAGCACGCCCCAGGGTTCGCAATTCGAGGCCTAGCATAATTTCAAATAATCCCAAAAGCAGAGCGTATGCCGCGATTACCCAGGCCAGCGCGACCAAACTGGCTACAGGCCGAAGCATAAGCATTACTCCAAAGACAACCGTTACCAGGCCGCTAAGCGCCAACCAGACCTCGCCCGTAATCTGTTTTCGCAAGCGAATCGCTTCGACAATTCTTAGTATTCCAGTAGCAATCGCCCACACCCAAACAAAAAAGATGAGAACCACGGCTGTGGTTGACGGTGAGTGCAACGTTACGATTCCGGCCCAAATCCCGACCACTCCCTCCAGGGCCAGCAGCCAACGGTTCCCAGCTTCCGGGCGATAGGCAATGGCGCCGGCGATGGCGAAAATTCCGTGGATCAAGGCCCACCACCCAAAGAGCAGAATCAGCGTGGCAATTGTCAGGTGAGGCCAAGCGAAAGCCGCGATCCCAAAAATAACCGCTATTACACCACGCAAGAGTACAGTCCACCAACGTCTCGTAAATAAACGGCTATTAGCCGACGAAACTGCCACGCAGAGCCTCCTATTCTGTTGCTAGTGCCCCAAATCCAGACGGAACTATCGCCTCGTTGGTCTTAAGGCCCCGGCCGCTCCGCCAACCGCGGTGCCGGCACGCGCTCCGCGGCCTCCGCCGATCAGCGCGCCGCCCGCAGCGCCGCCCGCAGCACCTATGGCGGTGTTTCTGATTCGCCGATTCCTTCTGCGGCGGCTGCCGCTTGTGTAGGTCTTTTTAGTATGCTTTACCGTTTTCGTTCCGTTGGGCGTTGTGTAGGTCCTTCTAGTTTGCGTTACAGTTTGCGCTACCGCAATTACGGGTATGGTTGTTTCGGCCATTAGTCCTGAAAACAGAACTGCGGCAATCAATGAACGCTTCATAACCATCCTCTATAAACTCCGATGCGGCTGCTGGTGGAACGGCTGTCTCGATAGGGTTACCCGGTTACGGTCGGAAAAAGCCAGGCCCCGGGTGAGTCTGACCTGATGGGTTTTGGTCGTGGGCCGGAGGCGAAGAGGCTATGTGCGCGTGCCTGCTGAAGTTACAGAGCCAGCGTACATTCACCGGCAATACTAAATCCGGGCAAAGCTCCCCGCATCAGAAGTGGACGAAGCGAGGCCTTTTAGGCGGGCAGCCGCAAGGGAGGAAATTGGCGTGAGTGAACTCGTCGTAGTCACATATCCAGACGTTTACAGGGCAGGTGAGGTGTGCGCAACGCTACAGCGCCTGCACAAACAATTTCTGATCGAGATAGAGGATATCGCCTTTATTACGAGGGAAGAGGACGGCAAGGTGAAGCTTCACCAGACCACGTCTGTAGCGAACGCCGCGACCGGCATGGGGATGTTGAGAGGCACGCTATGGGGTGGACTCATTGGCCTGCTCTTTCTTAACCCTGCCCTTGGCATGATCACGGGAGCAGCCCTGGGCGCCGCCGGCGGCGCCATTGCCGGGAAGACGATCGATTACGGAATTTCCGACTCGTTTATGAAGGACCTAGGGAACCGGGTGCAGCCCGGAACGTCGGCGCTGTTCATTCTATTCCGCAAAGCGACTTGGGAGAAAGTGCTCGACCAGATCGGCCAGTACGGCGGAACGGTAATGCACAGTTCGCTTTCCCCCGAAGCCGAGGCCCGCTTACAGGAAGCACTCACCGTAGGCGAGCCCAGCAAGGCCGCCTGACCGGCAAAAAGTCGCAGGCCAGCGAGCGTCACACTCACCCGTATTCTCACTGAATAGAAGCGCTGATCGCCCGAGGCTCGGGAAAAGGGGACCAAGGAACGCCTCGTAACCATCCTGTAAGCACAGATGAGAGTCCCTGGCGCGAGGGACATCTTGCCAGGGTTCCACGTCTGCGCCGGCAGCAGCGCAAATTGAGCCCCTGCCGTTGAGAGGTCATCTTTCTATTTAGAGGCTCGATTAACGGAGGGGCTTCACATGTGAGGAGTTTTTATGAAAATACCATTCCTAAAGGTCCTTGCCCTTGCAACGATGCTGGCTGCCGGCGGAACAGTCGTACCTCTTGGGGCTGTGTTCGTAAGGACACCGCCTCCGCGTCCAATCGCTGTCCGGCCGGTCGGAAGAAGGCCAGGTCGCGGGTGGGTTTGGACTGGCGGCTATTGGAGGTGGGCCGGAGGGCGAAGAGGCTATGTATGGACGCCCGGCAGTTGGAGACGGCCGCCGCGCGCTGGTGCAGTATGGGTTTCGCCAAGATGGCGCCGAAGCCGAGGCGGATATACATTCGTAGCCGGCCGCTGGCGCTGAGATTACACAGTTTTGCTTAGCCGCGCCTTGCCAGCTTCGATAGAATGTTCGCGTTTGCGGTAATCGCGCCAATAGACGTTAGATTCCGTGGGTCCACTAGCGTTTTGAGCGCTGCCAGCACACGCCCCTCGCCCAGGCGATCCATCACGTCGCCGATGGACACGGCGAAGTGCATCATTACGCTGGAGTCGCGGTAACAATCGGCGATGCACGCCGTGCAACCATCGCGCAGGAAAGGAGTCTTCGTAAAGTCCCAAACTGAGCACATACGCTCGCTCCAGGCATCGCAACGCCAGAGATCGAAATTCCAATCCATGTAGAAGCTCTTGTAGCCGGCATAACAGACGAAACGTTCCGGGTCCCCGCGAAGATGCCGTTTCATATCGGCAACCGATGCCTGGGGATTGTTTACCGGGAACAGGTGACGCAGCTCGTCAATAGAGTCGAATTCACGGGTAAGTTCGTGATCCGCGAAGTCTACTAACTGAGAATCGCTAGACCAGGCGAGAGAGGACGAGCCGAGCCGGCCTCTTTGGGGATAAGAAAACGCTACGGCAGCGAAGCCAAGATCGCGCAGCATTGGCACAAGTGACCGATAGTCACCAATTAACTTGCTCATCGTGACTTGAGCGATAGCCGTCATGCCAAATTCCGGCATGCGCGCCGTCGCTTCGCAAATGCGGCGGCACACACCAGGGAGCCCGCGATTTGCCTCGTGCACAGCGATGCTGGAAGCATCGATTGAGACGTATATAGCCTTCAGACCGGCGCTTGCGAGTTTATCGAGCATTTGCGGAAGCAGCCACCCATTGGTAATTATCGCGACTCCCATCTGCCTTGCTACTGCCATGGCGATCATGTCGCAGAGGCGGGGATGAAGCAGCGGCTCGCCGCCGAAGAAGCTGACATAGCGAATATTGCGTGCGTGCAGGATATCGAGGGCGTCACCGAATCGCCCGGCGTCGATCCAGCGGAGATCGGAGGCCGGCACTTTGCCTCGCGCAAAGTTGCAAAACCCGCAGGTTGCGTTGCAGGAATTCGTCACCGCAATATTGCACAGAGCCGGGCCGCCGCGACGGACTAGTCGAGCCGTGTCGCACAGTTTCGAGATACCGGTCTTCATGGTGTAGAGCCTTATTGAGGAGCAGACTGGCGTCGTAGATAACTGCCCCAATTCTCATTCCACAATCGTAAGTGAGTGCCGATGACTTCTCGGAGGGCATTCCATAGAGTAGATTCCGAAAGGTGGGGTTGACTCATTAAATCTTTGCAGTAGCCGCAGGAACCTGCGGTCTGCTCTATATCAAGTACTCTAGCCAGAGGCCCCTTAAACCCAGCTACTCACCCGCAAATTTCTCGGGCAAAAAAAGAGGGGCAGGATTGCCCTGCCCCTCGCACGTTGGCTTTGGTTTGCTCTCTCTAGAAGGAAATTTGGCCGCCGAACTTGACCATTCGTCCGAACGCGCCGGGAAGAGCTCCGTTGTTAAAGATGCTAGTGGTTTGCCCAAAACTGGATGCATCGATGTTCTGCAGTGAACCGACGAAGGGCGATACGGTGTTAGCGAGGTTGTAGGCCTCGGCCCGGATCTGGAAGTTGAAGCGATCCCAGACGTGGAAGTTCTTCAACAACGCCAGATCGTAGGTCCAAACGTTGGGGCCGCGGAGCACGCCCCGGTTCAGGCCGCCGAAGTTGGTCCCAACCGGCTGGAAGAACGCCGCGTTGTTGAAGAAGGATTGGCCGTTGCCGTAAGCGCCGGTGATCAGCCCGTTGGCCTGCGTAGCGCCGGCGAGGACGGGCAGTCCGGGACAGTTGCAGAGCAGCGGATTGGCCGCGAAAGTAAACGGCGTACCGGAATTCCAGTTCAGAACCTGATTCAGTTGCCAGCCGCCCAGTACGTGCGCCACTACGCTCTTGCCCTGCCGCCCCCATGGAATCTCCCATAGGGCGGTGAAGTTGAGCATGTCCTCGCGGTCATAATCCATGGGGCCGTAATTGGAGGCCAGATTCAGCGGATTCAGGAGTTGGCCCAGGGTGTTGGTATAACCCAGAGCCTTGCTGTGAGTGTAAGCTGTCATGAACGCGATACCCTGCGAGAACCGCTTGTTCAAACTGACCTGAAGCGAGTTGTAGTTCGATGACAGGCCATTCTGGATCAGCTCCACCTGGCTGGTCTGGCCGAGTGGGGAAAACGGCAGCCCCGCGATGCCGGTTCCGGGCAGCGCGAAATTCAGGTTATAGTTCCCGGGTAAGTGCCGGGCTACGTTGCCTACATAACCTATAGATATCACGCTTCCATAGTAGAAATCGCGCTGGACTTGCAAGCTATAGGTCTGTAGGTAAGGCGTGGGTAAGTTGCGATTCATCACAAAAGCCGGCAGGTTTCCCGCGTTGAAAGTGCCGTTAGCCAGGATTGGGGCCGGCACGGGGTTAGTGAGGGTCGGACCAAAGGTCCCGGTAAACGGAGCGACGGCATAAGTTCCCGGTACTCCTGAAACCACCCCGTATTGCGGAGCCTGTATTCCCGCGAGCGTGTAGGGCATCTGGAAGTACTGGATGGCATATCCGCCGCGGATCACAGTTCTGTCGTTGATGCTCCAGGCCAAGCCGATCCTGGGCGCAACATTGGTAGTCTGAGTAATCGTTCCCGTTCTTGAGAAGCCGTTGAGTCCGGAGTAATTGAACGTATTCGTGGTTGTGTCGTAGAATTGGAGGCCGCCGGTGTTGGCGGGACTAATCGTGCCCCAGACTTCGTACCGCGCACCGAGATCTATAGTCAGGTGCGGGAATAGGTGGAAGTTATCACCCAACCATACGCCGTATTGACTCTGCCGGATCGAGGGATTCGTGAGGTTGTTAACTACTCCTAACTGACTAGGCGCACCCGTCAGGAATGCCGCATACGAGTTATAGAATTCGGAGAGAGGCGATAGCGGGACGCCGTTGTTCGACAGGGTCGCGCCCGGTTCGAAATAGGCGCTGCCGCTCGCTCCGAACTGGGTCAATAGTGGATTGTTCAGCCAGCCGTCCGAGCGGATACGACGGATATCCACGCCCCATTTGAAGGCGTGCCTGGAAGTGTTGTAGCGCCAGTTCCATACCCAATTGAAGATGTTGTCCACCGGCCTCTCCCCCAGGTACGGGTTAGTGCCGATCAGCGGCATGCCGGGTATGTTGATTCCGATCAGTCCCGTGGTGAACGGGCCCGTTCCCAGAACGGCCGCCAAGGCGTCCTGGTCGTTGGCGCCGTTGGGCCTGAAGTTCATAGTGTAGCGGTTATAGCTGAATTTGAGAGAAGTGAGCAGGTGGTCGCCAAAAGCGCGATCGAGGTTTAGGGCGGAGTTCTGTCCAACGATACGGTCAAAAGTTCCCACGCCAATCACCGGACCCAGTGGTGAATTCTCCACCGCGTAGTTGTTCGTGTAGCCGTAACGGGCAAAGGCAGACATGCGGTCGCTGAAGTGATAGTCCAGGCGGACATCGCCCTTGTGGTAATTGTTTGCATATGGCGTGTTGGAAATGTAGTTGTTCACAAAACCCGGCTGATTCGGCGCTGGGATGAAACTGGCAATGGCAAGGGAAGTCGGGTTTAGCAGGCCCACGGGAATGGTGTTGCCTAAGAATTGCGTACGGCCCACTCCCGTCGGAGTCCCGCTGAACGGGTTATATACGGTGACACCGGGAATTCCGCTGAAGTCGCCGACGAACGACGGGCCAGCAGGAACGGTGGAGATTTGCGTGTTCGATCCCGTGTTGTAGTTCCCCTCGTAGGATCCGAAGAAGAACAATTTGTCTGTGACGATGGGACCGCCAGTTGCAAATCCAAACTGGTTATAAACGAACCGGGGTGCGCTATTGCTCTGCGTATCGAAGAATGAGCGGGTGCGCAATGGATTGCCGCTATAGAACTCAAACGCTTCGCCATGCCACGCGTTGGTGCCGCCGCGGGAGTTATCCATAGCGTACGCCCCGCCGGAGAAGCCCTTGTCCATCGTCAGATTCGCCGTGGAAACGTTGAACTGCTGGATCATATTTTCGGGAACTATGCGAACAGCCGTGTTGCGGTACGGCTCCGTGTTCCAGAAGCCGTCCAGATTCCACTGATTCAGGTACGGAAACTGGCCGTTGGTCGAGAAGAAGCGGTTGCGATCCGGATCCATGCTGAAAGGTATGGCCGCGATCGGCGGCGTAATGCCGGTTTCGAATTGCACCAGTTGCTGGTGATTGCGGTCGATAACAGGCACGTCATGCACCACACGAGTGTCCTGCGCGAGTGATACTTCACCGTTGTCGGTCTGAGTCATCGGCGCGACGCCCTTGATTTGCACGGTTTGATTAATATTGCCGGCCTCCAGAGTCAGATTGACTGTAGTCGGCGCCGTGGCCGTCAGCTCCACTGACTGCTGTGTGACGTGTTTGAAACCGTTCGATTGCACGTCTATTTTGTAAGTTCCCGGCGGCAGACCGGCGAAGTTGAATTTGCCGTCCGGGCCTGACACAGTTTTTGCCGAAGCGTTAGTTTTAACGTTAGTGATTGTAACCGTCGCGTTGGAAACCGGGTTACCATTCGCTCCGGTAAGTCTACCACTAAGTGTTCCACCAACAGACTGCGCCCACAATCCGACACAAGCCGCGATTATGAGCGTACACGTATATCTAAAAAGTAACTTGGGCATTCTTCCTCCAAGAAAACGAAAACCCCTAAAGCGAGAGTATCAGCGGCCCGAAAAATAGGTCAACGGCGGGTTCGTGACGCGGTGTACAGGCTGCCGCGGCTTAGTGAAATAGGACGCTGGCGTTAGGTTCTATTCACAACCAAACGCGACAGCGTGCCATTGGCGCACGGCTTGAATAATACTGATATGATTGTTCTCTTATGAAGGGAATCGTTCTGGCTGGCGGTACGGGGAGCCGCTTATTCCCCCTCACCAAGATCACCAATAAGCACTTGCTGCACATCTACGACCGGCCGATGATTTACTATCCCATCCAAACCCTGGTGGATGCGGGTATTCGGGACATCCTTATCGTAACGGGGGGCCGCAATTCGGGCGATTTCTTACGGCTATTGGGGAATGGTAAGCATTTCGGTTTGGCGCATATCAACTACACGTACCAGGAAGGCGAAGGCGGCATAGCCGATGCGCTGGCACTGGCCGAGCACTTTGCCGATCATGATAAGATCTGCGTGATTCTCGGGGATAATATTATCGAACGCGATGTTCGCGCGGCCGCGGAGCAGTTTCGAAATCAGCCGCATGGCGCGCACATTCTGCTCAAGCGGGTCCCCGACGCCGAGCGTTTCGGCGTGGCCGAGGTTTCCGAAGGCCGTGTGATCGGGATCGAAGAAAAACCCAAAAATCCGAAGAGCAACTACGCCGTGACCGGCATCTACATGTACGATCCGTCGGTGTTCGATAAGATCCGGACGCTGGTGCCTTCGAGCCGCGGCGAGTTGGAAATCACGGACGTGAATAACGCCTATATCCGGGAAGGGACAATGACATTCTCGTTTCTGGAAGGCTGGTGGACGGATGCGGGCACGTTCGATTCATTGCTGCGCGCCGCCAACCTGGTGGCGCAATCGGTGGCGAAAAAGCGGGGAGTCTATACCCACGACGAGCTGGAGCGCGGAGAGGCGGCGACGGTTTAATGGCGAGCTCACGTGCGACTTCCTCCGCAATCACCATGGCGCTTGCTAGACGGATCGCTCAAACTGCGCAGCTCGAACTCGCTCTGCCCGATTGCCAAAAAGGTTTGGGCAAGTTAATCCACACGATCGATTCGCCCGGTTTGATTGACGGAGTGCGGCTCGAGCCGTTCGTGATTCACCCGGACGACCGCGGTTATTTTCTCGAAATTCAACGCCTGGGCCGCGGCCTGGCTGCGCAATTTCCGGCTGCCACTTCGCAGGTGTCTGCCGCTCTGAATTACCCCGGCGCCATCAAGGCATTCCACTATCACCTGTATCAAACCGATTGCTGGACTCCCGTTAAGGGTCTGCTGCAGGTGGCCTTGGTCGATCTCCGCGTGGGATCTGCGACATTTGGACTGCGAAATACGATGTACCTCGGGCCGCTTCGCCCGTGGCAGGTACTGATCCCGCCGGGCATTGGTCACGGATATAAAGTTGTTGGGACCGAGGAAGCTATGCTGGTCTATATGACCGATCGTTTCTACGATCCTCAGGATGAAGGCCGCATCGCGTACAACGATCCGCTGATCAATTACGACTGGGAGACCCAGCACAAGTGACTCTGGTGGCGGCTGGGAAAGTTTCCCGCGCATGAAGATTCTGGTAACCGGAGGCGCCGGCTTCATCGGCTCCGCATTCGTTCGCATGCTGACGGCCGAAACCGGCTGGCGCGTCATCAATCTCGACAAACTCACGTACGCAGGCAACTTGGAAAATCTGGCTGCGATCGCGGAAGATCCCTGTTACCGATTTGTCCAGGGAGATATCTGCGATGAGCCACTGGTGACGGCGCTAATGGAGGAAGAGAGGCCCGACGCCATTGTGCATTTCGCGGCGGAATCGCACGTGGACCGCAGCATACTCTCTCCGGAACCGGTAATACGAACGAACCTGCACGGAACCTTTACTCTGCTCGAAGCCGCGCGGCGTTTGCGTGTGCCCCGTTTCGTGCACGTTTCCACCGATGAAGTTTATGGAAGCCTGGAAGCGCCGCGGGAAGCCACGGAAGATTATCCGATGAATCCCAGCAGCCCCTATTCGGCGTCCAAGGCCGGGTCAGACCTGTTAGCGCGATCTTATTTTGTCACTTATCAGTTGCCGGTAGTTATTACGCGCGCGTCCAATAACTACGGCCCCTACCAGTTTCCCGAGAAACTAATTCCGCTGATGATTGCGAATGCATGTGAGGATAAGCCGCTGCCCGTCTATGGAGACGGCCTCCAAGTTCGGGATTGGTTGTATGTGGACGATCACTGCCGGGGCATTCTGGCCGTGTTGCGCCAGGGCCGCGAGGGCGAAATTTACAACATCGGAGGCAATCGCTCGTTGCCGAATCTGGAGGTGGTACGCCGGGTTCTGGAACTGACTGGGAAACCCGAATCACTGATTCAGTATGTGACCGACCGGCCGGGACACGACCGGCGCTATGCGCTTTCGAGCGAAAAGATCATGCGGGAGACGGGATGGCGGCCTTTGGTGGATTTCGAGTCGGGCCTGGCGCGAACCATCGATTGGTACCGTGCGAATCGAGCATGGGTCGAGCACGTGCGCAGCGGAGAATATCGCTTCTACTATGAACGGAATTATGGCGGCCGCGCGCTCGCCGCCAAAGAGCCGCGCGCCTGAGGATTGTTGTGCGGGTGGTTCTGGAAGCCGCGTCTCTAGCAGTATCGAGCGGCGGTCTCGCGCGGTACACCTCCGAACTGAGTCTGGCGCTTGCCCGCTGTTATCCCGAAGATGAGTTTTTTCTGGCTTCCGATCAGCCTTTCCAGGCGCCCACGGAGCCGCCACTCAATCTGGCGCGCGGCGGCGGGCCACGAAACGCCCTGGAACGCCGCTGGTGGTTATGGGGCCTTGCCCGCGAAGCCTTGCGGCTACGCGCCGATGTAATTCATGGGCCGGATTTCTCTGTGCCTTACCTACCTCTGCGGCCCAGCGTTCTCACTCTGCACGATCTTTCGCCCTGGCTCGATTCCCAGTGGCACCACGATGCCGGCCGCGTCAAACGGCGCGCTCCGGTGTTACTCAAGTTGGGCATTCCTACGATGGTAATTACGGTGAGCGAGGCGGTGCGGCGCGAGGCGATCGCGCGCTTTCACATTCCCTCCGATCGCATCGTGGCCACGCCGCTCGCCGCGCCGGAGTGGCTGCGTCCACAAGCAGCCTGCCCATCGCCTCGCCCTTACTTCCTGTTTGTGGGAACAATCGAGCCACGCAAAAACATACCTGCCGTGATTGCGGCCTTGCGCGAAATACGGCGCGAATGTGAGGTGGACCTGGTATTGGCCGGGCGCCTGCGAGCGGATGCCCCCGCCATAGCGGAAGAGCCCGGGCTTCGCCTGATGGGCGAAGTTGCCGATGCAGAACTGGCCCATCTTTATTCCGGGGCGCTCGCCTTCGTATATCCATCTCTCTATGAGGGCTTTGGCCTTCCAGTAATCGAAGCGATGCAATGCGGCGCGTGTGTAATTGCTTCGCCGGCAGTGAGAGAGGCCGCGGGCAATGCTGCGGCCTATGCGTCGAGCCATGCGGAACTGATCGCCGCGATGCGGCGGGCGGCCACGCAGCCGGGATGGCTCGCCGAGCGCCGTGCTTTGTCAATCGCCCGCGCCGCCGAATTCTCCTGGGACCGCACCGCGCGGCTGACTTATGAAGTTTATCGGGAGGCTCGCAAGCGCTTTGGCCGCTGATTCCAAACCGCGCGCGCTGGTGCTTGCGCCCGAAGCGCCTTACCCGATGTCTGGAGGGGGCACGCTGCGCACCGCTTCGCTTTTGCACGGGCTTGCCCGCTCGTATGAGATTGACTTGATCGTCTTCCGCCAGCCGGGCGCTCCTGACCCGCGCGCTTCGATTCCGCCGGGTCTGGTGAAGCGGATCTCCGCGATCGATCTGCCCGCCAATAGCCGAAGTTTTGCCGCCCGCTCCCTGCGTAATGCGCTGAGGCTGGTGCGGCGGGTGCCACCGCTTATCGATCGCTTCGCCGGTTTTGCCGCCCAGGTAGCTGCGGCCGTGAAGGGTTGCCGCTACGAGGTGGGGATAATCGAACATTTCTGGTGCGCGCCGTATTGGGAACAGATCGCGCCGGTCTGCGCGCGCACTATCCTCGACCTTCACAATATCGAGTCGGTTCTGCATGAGCGCTGCGCGGCGACGGATCAGGGAGCCGAAGCGTTCGCGCACGGTGTCTTCGCGGAAGCGGCGATGGAACTGGAGCGCGAATGGATTCCGCGCTTTTCCCTGGTGCTGACGGCGTCTGCCGCCGACGCTCGGCTGATCGAGCCACGCTCGGGAAAGGCTCGCGTTACGGTTTACCCCAACGCCGTTCCTCTGCCTGCGATGCCCGCAGTCGAGCGGCGCCATGCCATCG
The DNA here is from genome assembly GCA_036557125.1 of Bryobacteraceae bacterium. Lineage (GTDB taxonomy): Bacteria > Acidobacteriota > Terriglobia > Bryobacterales > Bryobacteraceae > PSRJ01. Next base: position 16,252 of record DATBID010000423.1, read on the forward strand.
TGTTTTCGGGGAATCTGGAATACCATCCCAATATTTCGGCGGTGCGCTTTTTCCGGCGAAATGTGTGGCCCCGATTGCGCGAGCGCTGGCCCGATCTGGTGTGGCGGCTGGTGGGCCGCAACCCTTGCGCAGTCGCCAGGTGGACCGGCGGCGATTCCCGAATTGAAGTGACCGGCCCGGCGGAAGACTCGATTGCGGAATTGGCGTGCGCGGAGGTGGCCATTGTGCCGCTTCTGGCGGGTAGCGGCACGCGCCTCAAAATTCTCGAGGCCTGGGCAGCAGGTTTGCCGGTCGTTTCCACAGCCCTAGGCGCTGAGGGCCTTCCGGTTTCGGGTGGCCGGCATTTACTGATCGCCGATGGCGCTGACAACTTCGCCGAAGCCGTCTCCCGCCTCCTTGAGTCTCCGGCGCTGCAGCGGGAATTGGCACAGGCTGGCCGTGGATTGCTGGAAAGCAACTTTACTTGGGAGAAGGCTTGGGAATCGCTGGACTTTTGAGTC
>DATBID010000424.1:0-7500 GCA_036557125.1 Bryobacteraceae bacterium
TTCCCGTACAAACCGGGCAATCTACACCGGGGCCTTCCGTTCGTCGCGCCGTATCAACCGCGACTCGATTGGCAGATGTGGTTTGCCGCGCTGGGAAGCTATCAGAGCAACCCGTGGACAGGCGAACTCGTCTATCGCCTTCTTACCGGCGAGCCCTCGGTTCTTGGATTGTTGGACCCCGCGCCATTCAAGAAGCCTCCCCGCTTCATGCGCGCGCTGCTCTATGAGTATGACTTCACCCTTCCCGAAGAACGTAAACGCACTGGGGCTGTCTGGAAACGCAGTTTACGCGGGATTTGGTTAGGTCCGGTCTCGCTCCGATCAACTCCATAACCTTTTGCTTTGCCGGAGCGAACTCAGTAATGATGAACTATGGAGATTACGGGCGCCCACACGGCGGCTGTCTATTCTCAGCAAGAGTTACAAAACTGCATGGTGCGGTATCAGGGTGCCGATCCTGAGGCGGCACGCACGCTGATCCGGAGTCTCAGCCCGGCGCTGTATCGCTTTCTTTCGAGCCAAGTTTCCACCCGGAATGAGGCGGAAGATCTCCTGCAGGAAGCATGGCTTCGCATTCACAAGGCCCGCCATACGTACCGGCCAGGCGAACCGGTTCTGCCGTGGATTTATGCCATCGCGCGGCACGTCCGAGTGGACGGGTATCGCCGGAGGCGGCGCCTGACGCAACGCGAAGTTAGAGCAGATGTTTTACCCGAGCGAGCGGAACAGGATCACCCGGCTTCGCAACTTCCCGATTTCGAGACCCTCATGTCCTACCTTCCCGACAATCAGCGCGAAGTGGTCACTTTGCTTAAAGTGGAGGGCCTCAGCCTCGAAGAGGTTGCGCGTGTGACGGCCTCCACCGTCGGGGCAGTGAAGCAAAAGGCGCATCGCGCCTACAAACGCCTTCGCGAGGTCTTGACGCAAACCGCAACGGCCGGGACCACCGCGCCGGGAGAATCGGCATGAACTGCTCGGATCTCGATTTTCTACTCAACGCCGCCACTAGCGAACGCCCCTTACCGCCAGAAGCCGAGGCGCATCTCAAGACCTGCACTCGTTGTCACGCGCTGGCGAACACGCTCCATCAACTCCAGCCGACAGCCAGTGTGCCTGCCGAGTCGATTGCGTCGATCGAAAACTGTGTTCTCCAGAATCTTCGGCCGGTTCACGCCCTGCCGCCAAAGAAGCTATTTTTTGCGGCCTTTCTATTGATTTTCGTAGTGCTGATGACGATTGGCGTCATTCACCTGGGCGCCTTCGCCTGGGTCGAACTCAGCCTGATGCGCCGGATCATGATCTGCACCTCACTGGGAGCCAGCGCCGCTCTCCTGGCTTATTCCATGGTCCAGCAAATGTTTCCCGGGAGCCGGCGCTATCTCTCCCCGGCGTTCCTTTCTGCCGGCACTTTCGTTTGTCTGACGCTTGTTCTGACCGCGCTCTTCGAAGTGGGCCATAGCGGCCGCTTCATTCGCGACGGTATTCCCTGTTTCGAGGCCGGCATCCCTTACGCGATTCCAGGCGCCGTGCTGTTCTGGCTAATTTTGCGCCGGGGCGCACTGCTGTCTCCCCGGGCAACCGGTGTCATCTGCGGAGCGCTCGCGGGTCTGATTGGCGTAAGCGTGTTGGAAGTCCACTGCTCGAATTTCGATCTTCGCCACATACTGGTCTGGCACCTTGGAGTGGGCGTTGCCGGCGCGCTTGCGGGACTTGCGATCGGATGGGTGGGTCAGCTCATCAGCCGCAAGCGGCCGGGTTGAGCTTACGCGCATCCGACACTTTTTTGAACAGTTCGTCGATTCCCGCTCCGGGTTCTAAACCGTCTAACAGCGATTGACAGACATGGAAGCCAAGCTCCCGATAGGCCTCGAACTGTGACTCGGAGAAGAATTGGTCGAGCGTGGGCTGCTGCGGAAATTCGGGATTCTTGCGGCGGTACTCCTCCACATCGGCCGGCTCGTCGCCAGTGATGCTCGATTTTAGATACAGCAGCAAGCCCGGTTCCGCGCCTTGTTCCGGATAGACGATGGTTCCCAGGGCCCAATGCGTGCTGCTGTGTTGGCTACCCGGCGTGATCGGCCTGGGATCGATATCGATCTCCACTCCAAAATCAGAGCGGCACTTGCGAACGGCGGATCCCAGCGACTCGAAGCAGTAGGTGGGGTCTTCTTCGCCGTCAATCGCGATAATGAAGCGGCAACGGCGACGCACAAGTTCGTAGAGCCCCAGATTCTCAAAGTGCCCGCCATCGGAAAGGCTCAGATAAGCGGAGCGCTCATTTACGAAACCCAGAAGCTCAAGGATCAGCCATCGAAGTGAGAAAAGTGGTCCCGGCCGATACCATGTTGCGTAATCTCTCGGATTCCCCGTCCACCAGCCGAGCCGGACATTAAACAGAGTCAGGAGAAATGCAGTCTGCGGGGATGAATGAAAACCTTGGTTCGGGCCTACCGCAGCTCCGGAAATGGAAAACGCGGTTCCCAGGTGAACGCCGCCTAAGATGCGCGCCGTGTCTACAAAGGCCCGATCGGATAGAACGGGGCCGGAAGCCGCGCGGTCCGCATCGGATCGAGAGGGGACGAAGCCGGAAAAGAGCGGGGTGAAGGTCCAGCAGATGCCTTTCCTTTCCTGCGTGGCAAGCTCGGTGCCGGAGGTCACATTTAAGCAAGCATTGATTATGGGAAATGGCGCGCCGGGGGCTGTGCGGGGTGCATCGCACCTGAGCTTGTCAAGCGGAATGTCGTCCTGCGGATCAAAACCGGTGAACGGATCCGCTTCGCGCGACTGCGTGTGGCTTGCACCCAAATAGCACCGTACAAGCCGATTCTTGTAGAAGTAGTGCAGTGAAAACTCGTTGATATTCACACGTAGTGACAACACGGTTCCGACGATGACTGCGCCAATGAACAGCGCGAGCGGGATTACCCAGGAGGAGGGCTCGGCGAACGCCAACCGGGGCCAATAGTCCGTCGAAAACGCCCGAGTATGTGCGCCGGTCGCGAGGGCCGGCAGAAAGAGCACGAACTGGACGGCCGTTGCCACCGCGATCATGAAGCCCGGAACGGCAACAAATGGACCATAGCGCGCGATGCGGTCGAGCGTGGAACTTTGATTTCTGGCTGGTTCAGAAATGCCTCCGGTCTTGTTGCTGTATCCCGCCAGGACTGCCGCGCCGGTGCTCGCGATCCAAGCAGCCGCGGCGGAAAACCACCCGGTTTTGGTCCAGAGCCAGAGTTTGGCAATACCCAACGGAGCGAAGATCGCGATTGCGAAGAGCCCGGCCCATAATGCCGCAACCGCCAGTAAATACGCCCCGCAGCGCGCCAGCCACTCCCGGCTAGCATCCGGAAACTCCTGCCCCATCAGCCCGATTTGTAATGAGACTCCGGCGATCAGGGCCAAAAGATACAGCGGCGGACCGAAAGCGACGATGCTTTGGCCTCCCATGCTGCTTAGCGGATTCCAAGAGCGCAAAAGGGCATGAATCGCCATGAACAGGACAAGCGTAAACAGCGCGCTTGAAAAAGACATCCACAAGACTTGCAAGTGGGCAATCAGCGGGCCGGTACGCCGGGTTCGCCGTAGCCGGCAGCACAGCACAAAACCACCGCGCCATTGCAGAGCCGCATACAAAATCCACAACAGCCCGAGCGCGACAACGGGAAGCCAGGCACGTGATCCGGATGTCTCCGCCGAGATGACGGAAAGCAACGTTAGAATTACGCCTGCCATTAATGGAACCACCACCGTCCAGCCCACCCGCTCGGTTCCCCGCCCCGCGGCGAATCCGGCCCGTTCGCGGACATCGAAGCTGCGTCTCGCCGTACTTTTCAGATTCTCAGCGATAGATGCAACTGCCCACGCCCCAGCGATAGCGGCGAGCACAACCTCGACCCAGGAGACAATGCCGCCTCCGTTTTCAGCCTGAATCCTCAGTCCGATCCCGGGGCACATCAGGATGAGAAAAAGAGCTACGAAGGCGGAAAGCAAGATCGCCTGATTTAAAACGGTGTTGCGGAACCAGATCACCGGGATGACGACGCTGTCGAGTGACAAACCGGGCCGGGGCGCCAGGTAGTTGCTGTATTTGCGGAGAAATGTAACCGGATCTTCCGCCGATGGCCCGGGAACTGCGCGCGTGAGAGCCGAGAATCCCCCCAAGCGGCTGACAACTCCCTGCAGCCATGCGCCGATATAGCCGCCGCCCGAAACCGTCGAGAGATAGTGAATGTTTCGGAGCAGCTGTTTTTGTGCCAACCCCTGCAAAACACCCAACCCGAACGTAGCGCTGCGTATTCCTCCGCCGGAAATGCAGAGTCCTGTTAATTTCTGCCGGTGACATTCGTCTTCCCAGTGCGCCGGGTCAAAAGCAGGCGGCTCAGAGCCCCTGCGCCGGGTGACGTCGGCAAGCTCCGCAGCAACAACTTCGCCAATTCCAACCGCTTCAGTATTTGCTCGCATGGAGGCAAAGTGAATTTTACGTGGGGCTACATCGTCTTCAGGAACTCGATCAAAGCGCGTTTGTCGTCATCGCTGAGGCCCGGTTCCTCGGTGAACTTGTCGGTTCCAAAGTAGTGGCCGCGATTGACCACATAGTCCGGACATTTGCTGGCGTCCATCATCGGTCCTACCAGGTTTACGAATACCTGGCGGGCTTGCTCGTCACTAGCGTTGGCCGGAAGGTTTCCAAGGTCATGCTTCAGTTGCTTCAAAAGGGCCAGGACCTTCCGGTCGTGCTCAGTCCTCTGCCCCAAGTCGGGATTATCGGAAACCAACTCCACATTCGCGAGCAGATCGACGGGCGTGCCGGCCGGAATGGGGCCAATCTGAATACCCTGCTTGCTAAACACGTTCGGAAACAGTTGGTGCAAAGGTCCAATAAGTCCAGTCAGGGAATCCGGCAGATACCCGGCGGCCACTCGCAAGTAACTTGTGGTCGTCGTGCGATCGATAACGCCCGGAACCTTATCGCCCAGCACCTGGTCGCGGTCGCGCTTTTCAGGCCACAACATCTGTTCGATGGAACCCTGGAACGACTTCATCCTCGAATCCACAGACCCGCTCCACTCGAATGGGCCGACGCTGTTATTCAGCAGATAGGGAGCAGTCGACCAGAGGCTGATAAGCGAGGGAGGCCGGGTGAACCCGCGGCCCCCGCCGGGCATTTTGAACTGTTGAGGCGCGCCCGTCAAGGGATTGTAGACGGTGACTTCTCCGACGGACGGAAGCTCCTTGTAAGTCTGCGAAGAGAAGTTGTCCCAGATATTGCCCGCGATGGCATTGGTGGCGAGCGGACTGCAGGCATTGGTTTGCAGCAGAGTAACCGGAACGCGAAGGTCCGTCGAAAGGAAATTGTTCTCCAAAAAGTCTTTGGCGAGGACGATCGTCCGCATTTTGGATTTGAAATCATCCGTCTTGGTCCAGGCCCAATAACGATTCCAGCAATCGAGGTAATTCGGGCCCGAGCAGCCGCCAGGATCGACACCGGGCGCCGGACTTGGAATCTTGCTGGAATGGCAGCGCGCGCAACGCTCGGCAAAAACGACTTTGCCGCGTGTGAGTGTTGCCCTACTGGCCGTAAGATATGCGCTGCCGCCCGGCGCGTCCTTCAGCAGATGCGGATTTGTAGCATCGCTTAGAAAGAACTTTGCCATATCGAAGGTTTGCGCTTCCGTGGCCTGCCAATAGGCCGAATTCTTTTCCGCTACGGAGATTTCAATTGGTGTTGTTCGCATTCCACCTACGAGCGCGTTGAAATGTAGCAGCCACTCCTCGCTGAACAGTCCGATATTCAAGTACACGCGGTTGAGCGCGCCCATGCCTCCTACCGAGTCAGACCCGTCTTTGAGCACTCGCGGGCTAAACGCGATGTTCGGAGGCTGGAAGTATTTGGTGAGGTTTGGATCTGAGGTGTAGTTCTGGAATTGCTTGTTGTTGAGTTGGGGACCTGAAAGAGTCTCCTTGCCCCAACGCATAGCGTGTTCGAGTCGTGCTCTGAGGGCGTACACAGCATTCATCGTTCGCGGATTATTAATGTTGTCGGTCGACACCAGCGACGTATCGAGCGAACCGGGACGCGACGTGCTGAACAACTGGTACACAAAACTGGTCGGGTCCGGATCCCAGGCGAAAATCCGGTTGATCCAGAAGTATTGGGCCCCCACGTTCGAGCTGAGGTTCTCCCACTTCGGATTTTCGGGATCGGCCGGCGGCTTAGTTGGATTCGGACCAACGTGGCAGAAGGCGCAAGACATGCCGACGCGATAGGGCTTCACCAGGTCCTTCGATTCATAGTAAGAAGGATCGGTGTAGTATCTTTCGGGATCCCATTTCTTAGCAGCGGCCTCATCGAAATCGGGATTGGGGAAGAGCCGCAGACCGACAATACCGCTGGCCCATCCATAGAAGGAACCTACCGGCATGTTTTGGCCGCGCGAGCCGATACGAACGCCAGGATATTTGGTCTCGTTTTCAAATGGATCGGGCGGACAATCGGAACGGCGGTTATCAAGCCAGAGGCCGAAGCGCTTGGGGTCTGGTCCGGTTGCCTGATCGAAACACGGCTCGTTCACCAGCCCAAGCCATTGCCAGCGGTTGGACCGCCATGATTTGTAGTGCCGCTTCACGGCTCCTCTTTGCGCCGGGTCCAGCTTTAGATCCTTATTTGGGTCGTAAGAGGAGAGAGTCTTCAAAAAGTCGACAGAGCCCGCGCTCGAAACGGCGATCTTGTCCCAGAAGCGGTCGTTGCCTCCAGTCCACACAATCCAGGTATTTCGGCCTTTTACCTGATCGGGCGTCAGGGGAATGGCGCCGTCCATGTCGTGGAAATAATCCTCGTCGGCGGCATGGAAGGACACGGCATCGCGTCCGGCGCGCCGGGCCTCGTCCAAAACATGTCCTGCCTGTCCTGGTTTCTGGCAAGCGGCGGTGGGTAACAAGCAAACGATAGCGATAACGGCAAGTGCCGGTCCGCTGTGGCGAATCATCTTGATATTTGTCCTCCGAACAGCGCGGGATGACGAGGCGTCAATGGTCAACAACGTGACCAGCGCATTCCAGCATGTCTTCATCCGCGGAAATGGAGATGCTGATGGATGATATTGGCGGAAAACCGAGCGAAAGTCAAGATAAATGTAGGATCAACACCCGAGAGGGCGGCAGCACAGCTACTGGAAGAGATCTACGACTGCGTACGCTTTCAACTCCGGAACAGTAAATTCGGTGGCCTGGGCTTCGGGGTTGAATTCGATGATTTGATCGGTTGGATTGCCGACGGAGTGGAGTTGCGCCTTGCGATAACGGCCGAGTATACGAACCCGGAAACCTCCCACGCGCGTGCCCCTCGCGGCGCCATAGTTCAAAAAATGGAGTCGCAGGTGATCCGACTCGCGAGTAAGCCGCGCGACCACGACGCTGGTGCCATAGATCCGAAGGGTCCTCCGGGCGTCGGTCAAGTTCGCCCGAATCTTATGAACAAGCGCGTTGGGATCTTTCGCCTCT
>DATBID010000425.1:0-11504 GCA_036557125.1 Bryobacteraceae bacterium
ATCTGGGCGTTCCAATGTAAAACAAAAGGCGCATGGCAGAAGGAAACGAGCATCCCGATCTTATACGCCAGCGAATAGACGCCCAACTCGGCCAGGGAAATTCGTGGGCGCAGAAAGAAGCGGTCGCCGTAGTGAACCAGAAACACCGCCAGGGCGCTCACTCCTAGCGGCATTGAGTAGCGCACGAGTCGCATCATCAATCGGGGATCGATCGACAGGCGCATGGGACGCAGCAGATGCCAGCTCACATAGGCTCCCGCCGCGGCGAACCCGATGATGCCGGCCGCCAGCATCGCATTGATGCCGGCATGAAAGAAGCTCAGGAACGTAACGGCCAAAATGGCAGCACCCAATTGGCTAACCAGCTTTACAACGGCGAACCGTTTGGAATCGCCGTAAGCCCGAAGACAGCAATAACCGACCTCAGCGGGAAGTGACAATCCGAAGCCCAGAAACACCAGTCTCAAATAGTGACTATATTGCGCGGTTCCGAAGATTAGCCTGCTTAAAGGGGGCGCCAACACCAAAGAGAGAGTTGCGCAAAGTATGCCGCAGAGAACCGAGCAGGCGAGCGCCGTGCTCACGCACTTTTCTTTTTCGCGTTCCCCTTCGGCCGCGAAATAGAAATAGAAGATCGCCTGCCCCAGCCGGGCACCCAAGAGCAAACTCACTAGGTTAACGGTGAGATCGAGCAGCTCCATGACGCCGTAATCGGCAGGACTGAGGAAGCGCGTGTATACCGGCAACAGCAAAATGCTGACAGCCCGGCCGGCGATTCCGGCAATGGCGTAGGTTCCAGTCTTCTTAGCGAGTTCGCGAAGCATGAGATTCCGGGTTGAGGCATCGCTCAAAAAGCGCGTTGTACCGCCTGGCCATGCACTCGGCCGAGTACCATTCGCGGACGGCCTGGCGGGCACGGCTGCCCTGTCCGTTGCGGTTAGTCGTTGCCAGGTGCATTTTTTGAGCGAGATCGTGCGGATCTCCGGGCCGCGCCAACCAACCACAGCGGGCGGTCTCGATCAATTCGGGCACTCCTCCGACGGCAGTGGCGACCACAGGGCAGCCAGCGGCCATCGCTTCCAGGACGCTCATGGGTAGTCCTTCACTGCGCGAGGATAGGACGAAGGCGTCGATTCGCGATAGAAAGCCTGCGATGTCCGCACTCCAACCACGGAAGATTACGGCCTCGGCCAGGCCGAGGTTTTGGGCGAACCGTTCCAGTTCCGCTTGCAATTCGCCGGAGCCAAGCACTTCGAGGCGGCAGCAGGGAAGTTGCCGGCGAAGCTGGGCGAATGCGGCAAGTAGAGAGTGGTAGTCCTTCACCGGCACGAGCCTGCCGATTGAGCCGAACACGAATTCTCCGCAAGCCGGGCGCGGCGCGATCGCAAGCAAGTCACCAACTTCGATTCCATTCGGAATCGCGGAAGCCCGGGTCGCCAGGGCGGGAAAGCGGCGGCAAAACTCTTCCTGCACCTGGCGGCATACCAGCACCATACGGTCCGTGAGGAAGCAGGACGCAGCAAAGAGTATGCGTTCCCATCGCCGCAACGCGAGTGTGTTGGTGCCGTGAATAGTGCTAACGGAAAGCGGTGTTCCGGCCAACAGCGCGGCGGCCGCGGCATAATGCGTGACTAGCGGATTGTGGGAGTGGATCACGTCAATCCGCGCAGATTTCAAAAAGCGAGCCAGCTTCCACAAGCACGCCGTGCTCCATCCGTCTCTCTTGCCGCACTTCCATAAGCGGACCCCGTTTTCAGCAAACCGTCGGTGTGGAATGGTCATGCGGCCGAAATCCCGCAGGCATGCCAGGTCCACTTGATGACCCAGTTTCGCCAGTTGGAGCGAAAGCGAGGAGGCCACGGTTTCCGCGCCGCCGGCATCCAGGGTATTGATGAGCTCCAGAATGCGAAGGCCTCCGGCCGGTCCGTTCCGCCGGGCGGAAGTCCGGCGGCAGGGCAGAAGCCCTGACCCCACAAGCTTTCCAAAAGGCACAAACATTGGTAAATTTAGCTACTCAGGACGCTTGGCCAGCGTGGAGACGGGCTGAACCGTTATCGTGATTTCCGCAAAATTTTTTTTATCTTCCGTGCTCATAATCTGGCCGCAAACGGAGAGCGACTGACAAATGTTCGAATAACGTCCGTTCCCTGCGATATCCGGAGCCAGTGCGACGCCCGGCCACGAAACGATCACGAACGGGGAGTTGACGGCGCGATCGCTAGTGTACGTTCCGTCGGAAACTTCGGGGCAAGTGAACTGGAAGCTGGTAGCGCTAACGACTGAGCTGACGGTCCAGATAGCCGCTGTCGCTCCGGAAGAAGTGTTGGGCCCCAGCACGGGGTTAGTCGCGCCGGAGAGCCAGATCTTCCAACCAGGCAAAAGATTGTGACTAACGGTCAGATTTGCGGTACAGACTCCGCTCTGCGCTACTACGTTTGCGATTGTCCCCTTGGCCGCCGCTGTAGCCTGGTCGGCCGGATTATAGCCGCTCACTGCCGCCGGGATACTAAATGTGTTTGGAGCGACGGCAGTGACTGTCCAAACTCCATTGAGTGACGGGGCAGCTCTCGATCCCACAATTTGAATTTGTGTCCCGCCGGCCCAGTTCGCAGGAAGGGCCGTCGTAATTACAGTGTTGCCTTGTCCGGCCACTGCTGAAACAATCGTAAATTGTGTTGGGTCCCATGCGGACCAGAACTGGCGCGGCGCAACCGCGCTCAAGGCGACGTTGGACTGGTTGGCGGCTGTGTTCCCCCTGACGCCCGAAACGGTGACATGATCGCCCGGCTGCATGTTCAAATCGTCTTGGGTGATGATCCAAATCGGCACCTGCCCGGCTTGGGTTGTGGAAGCGATCGATACTGTAGGCCGAATGCCCACCCAGAACTGTGGCGCTTCCGGCATGGAAGGAGATTGCCAGAGTACGCCCGTGTACGAACTTCCCAGGCTGTGGACTACGCCGCCATCGCTGCCGGCCGAAAAGCCGATGGTTTTGAGCGATCCGGCAGTGGAGTAATTTACCTGGTAATTGATTTTGGTGTTCTTGGGACTATTCCAGGCAACTTCATACCCTGGTGTATCGACACGTAGCCGGCTGGGCGCCCAGACGATGGTGCGCGCCCTTACCAGCTCTTCCGGCTCGTTTAAGACTTTGTAGGAATCGATCTCACCCAGGCTCATTACGCCGGGATTCACATTTTGGCCATATCTAAAATTGATGTACCAATTGGTGAGGCCGGCAAAATAGTGCAACCGTCCATAGTCGTTGCCGCCCCAGCCCGGATAGGACCAAACACCGGCATACATGGGGTCGTTCGGCCAGACGGCCGCGCCGGAGGCGCCCACTTCGTGTTCAGGCGCTTCATTCCATTCGAACTTCAAAACACGGCCGGGATACAACGTAAACGGAGGCCCGAGGTGGTAGAAGTGACTGCCCGCGTCATGAATGTTACTCATCAACCCGCCATTCTTGATATAGGTTCCGACATAGAAAGGGCCCTCCCAGTTCTGGGGCAGATAAGTAGCGAAATTGCTGTAGCTGATGAAAAAGCTCATTCGGTTTGCGGTGGGATCGAAATTATTCGATTTGATATAGGCGGACATGTAGGCATTCGGGAAGGAGTAAATGCCTCCATGGAGAGCCGGGAACTCGAACAAGTACGGGGCAGTCTGGCTGCTGGGGACCTGCAGCACCGGAGCGGCCCCGGTATAAGTTCCGGCAGAGACACTTGGATCGGCTCCGATCAAGGTGACCTGGCTTCTTGATGCGGCGGTGATATATAGCGGCCGGATGTTTAAAAGAGTATCGCTGAAGCCGCTCAAATAGGCAATCCGGTTCGCCCCCAGTGTATAGCCCGAGTCACACTTTCGGCCCAAGCTGCCATTAAGGGACAGAGTCGCAGTCAGCGTGCCCTCACCGTTGGCAATCAGACTCGTGATGGTGCAGGTTGCCGAATCCTGGAGGACACCGGGACCGTATTTTCCGGCGAAGGTTCCTGGAGTCCAATAGGCGCGCAGGCATTGATGCAGGTCTCTGGGATTCGAGCATTGGAAAGTCTGCTGCAAATAATGGCTGTTGGTCACGCCATCATTCAGGCTGCCGACTTCCGCGGTATTCGGCATGGTCTGCTGATTGCTGCCGGTGAAACGAAGGAGGTGAATCGATCCCGAGAACGGACCGAAGGCGTGCGAATCGAGCGGAATCTGTAGGGTTTTGGGGTCGATGACAGCGGCCGTCCACGAGTCCCGCGCCTGGAAGTTGCATTGAATCTGATCGGGCGCATCGGCGGACGCGTTGGTGCCGTCCGCTGCGCGGGAAACGGTCAGGATATTGTTCGTCTTGGCGGTGTAGACGATCTCTTCGCCGGTGCTGTTCAGCCGCGCTGCGCCGGGAACGGTGCAGAGATCGGGGCGATCGACGTCGATGGTGGTGTCCGTTGGTGCGATAGGTAGAAGCGTATGCAACCAGGTGCGCGTCAGTATGGCAGTCCATGCCTGCGGCAGGTCCGCGCCCCAGATTTCGAACTGCGGAGTGAGTCCGGCCGCATAGCCGTGCCCATTACGATAAATCAGATTCGTGCATTGACCCCCATTCGGGCAGGAGGCCGAAACTACGCGATCGGGAATCGATTCTCTCCAATCGTTCAGGACCGCCGGCTGCGCACAGGCCGCTCCGCATGCCAGTAACACGCCCCCAAGCGCTCTGATTCGCATAATATTTTCGTGGATGCGCAATGCCAATGGCATTATTTCTCGCACACGAATAGCGACATATCCATGAAAGTCAGCAGCAGCCTGCGTATGAAAGTTGTTCTTTTAGCGGCGCCCAATAACCTGCGTTTTATTCCGGTATTGGCTGAAGGTTCGGCCAGATCGACCCGGTCGTGGATCTTGGAGAATCCGACCTCCCGGAATGTTTTGCGCAGCCCGCGCTGCGTGAACTGGTGAAAGTCGATTCCCAATTGCATGATATCCGGCCCGTGCACCATTTGGCGAAACCGATATCTCACCGCGTTCGGCAGCCAACCGTAAAGCGGGAACTTCGCGTATTCTCCCGACCGCAGGGCGAACTTATTTGTTGATTCGAACAACAACAACCCGCCGGGACGTAGCCATCGGTGAACCTGCTCTAACCCGCGCCTCCAGTCCTGCACGTGCTCGAACAGAGATGCTGCGACGATTATGTCGAACTGCTCCGGGGACATCGAGTGGTCTTCCAGATTCCCCAGGATGATGTCGATATCGACGCCATAATCGGACGCGAGCGCTTTGGCATGCGTAATGAGAGCGGGGCTGATCTCAAGACCCTTGCAATCGAATCCTCGAATTGTGCACCAGATCGGGAATAGACCCGACCCCGTTCCGACCTCGAGCATTCGCAGACCAGGCGTGACGGTTCTCACGGTATTCAAACATCGTATGAGACTCCGGTACCGGTCTTCCATCCGCTCCAGGCGCGTCTGGCCCCGCTTCGCCAGATACCGCGTCACGTCCGTTAATTCTTCCGTATGGACCTGCATGTTCTCAGTTCCTTTCTCGCGTCCGCAGACGCGCCGGCGCCGTTCGCGCCGAGAGAAACGGTCGGGATATTATTTGTTTTGGTGGCGCAGGCCGCTACGGATGCCAGTAACACACCCCAAAGCGATTTTGCTTGCATATCATTTCCCGCCAGATAATACTTCCGGGGTTCAGCGCGCCGCGCGCCTCGCCAAATACCTGCCGTGCCACGGCGTAGACCTCCAGGTAATCGCGTCGAGCCACGCGGGTACGGACGCCGTACGCCGCGACACTCTCTACGTGCCCGCGCCGGAGCTTCATGCCTCGGCCGGTTGGGAATCTCTCTCGCGCTTCGTCCAAAGAGTCGTTCCCTACAATGAGCGCCTGGAATGGATGCCGCACGCCGTGCGTGCCGCCTGCCGCATTGCAGACCGGGAACCGATTACTGCCGTAATTTCCACCTCGCCGCCGCTGGCCACACATCTTGCCGCTTTGTTTCTAAAAGCGCGCTACCGTTTGCAATGGATCGCGGATTTCCGCGACCCGCTTTGCGGTAATCCAGGCCGCGCGCGCGGGTGGGCCCGACCGTACGACCTCTGGCTCGAACGGGCCATCTTTCGTTCCGCCGATTCGCTGGTGGCGGTCACGGACACAGTGCTCGATGAGTGGCGCGCACGTTATCCGCGGTGGGGCGAAAAGATGCATCTCATCTGGAACGGCTTCGATCCGAAAGAAGCCGTCCGACCGCTGCCGGTTCCGCCGCGGCACAGGCGCGTGCTGGCGCATATTGGGGTTCTGTATCGGCAGCGGCATCCCTACAAGCTGGTCGAGGCATTGGAACGCTTGGTCTCCGCGAGCCGCCTCGATCCGGCAAAGCTTCGCCTGGAGTTCCTCGGCCCGATCCAGGAGCGGGAGAGATTCGAAGCTCATGCGGCTACCGCGTCGCTGCTCAGCCGTGGATGCCTCGAGATCCGCGGCGAACTGGTTCCGAGAGCAGAGGCGAATCATGCTATGGCAACGGCCGATTTCCTGCTGCTGATCGATATTGTTAACCTGAGCGGCAGCTCGTATACGGTTCCCGCCAAGATATATGACTACATTCTGATGGGGCGACCGATTCTGGCTTTGACTGGACGCCAATCGCCCGTGGAGCGGATCTTGTGCGGGAGCGGAGTGCCGTATGTGTGCGTGTATCACAGCGATTGCGGAGCAGCCGTCGAAGAGAAGCTGCTGCGATTGGTTGAACTGCCTTCCGAACCGGTCGCGCCATCTTCCTGGTTCCTGGAGAACTTCGACGGGCAGCGGCAGGCGGAGATGTTTGCGAAACTCGTCATGAAGTAGCGGGATCTGCTATAATTCGCGAGTGGGGGCAGCAGATGCTTCGGACATCGGCTGCCCCGGAATCGGCTAACGGACCTTACGGTACGTCAGAACGATTTCAACTGTTCCGAAAAGCGGGATATACAGTTTCACTCGCACGGTGAAGATAAGGCATCACCGCCTTTTGCCCCTTAGTATCGAGTGGGAGCCAGGCCTCGAACCTGGCTCTTACTCAGGGGACTCCGGAGGTCCACTTACGTAAGCCCGATTCCCACTACTCCGAGGCGAGAGAGCTAAGTTTGCCGGATCATTTCAGGCATTAGCCCCGCATCTGAGTTGAAGTTCCGAGAACGGATGGACCGTTCGATGGTACGCCACGCCGCTGCGGTCATCAGAAAAATGTAGGGTAAGTCCATGCGCTGGCAGGAATAGAAGGTGCTGCCAATCGCAAAAACAATCAAGGCGCCTTGAATAGCCAGAGGAATTGCCTCGTAACGTGGGTCTATCTCTCGCATCCGCGCCGCCGAACGTCCCAACCACAAAATCGCGTAGACTAACAAGCCGGTATACAGCAGGAATGCGAAGATGCCGGAATCGACCAGCATCTGCAGGTAGCTGTTGTGGGCAACGTGATTCGTCAGTTGGGAGTTGAATTCGTCCATGTACCGCGGAGCCAGGGCGGAGTAATTGAAGCCGCCGAAACCCACGCCCAGGAGCGGATAATCCTTCGCCATTTTTAGCGCAATCGACGCATGCAGCAGACGCGACTCCGCGGAAGCTTCCTCGTGCACGTGTCCGAGGGTTTCCATGCGGCTCAAATACCGGTCCTGCACCAGATAGATGGCACCCACCAGGAAGGCGGCAATCAACAACAGGGGCACGAAGTTGCGCGAGTTGCGCCGGAACACGAAAAGCAGACCGGCGAGCATTGCCACAGAGCCACCGCGCGACCCGGTCATGACTATCCCGGCGATAGCCGAGCCGATGACCACAATCCAAACAGTCCGCGTGAAAGATGAGGATGTGAAGGCGCGGCAATGCCAGCACAGCGGAATCGCCATGGCCAAGGCCAACGCCAGAAAATTGTTGTCGGCCAGCATCTCTCCAAAGCCGGCCTTGACGTCCGCTCCGCCGTGAATCACACCGTGAACTCCGAATTTCAGGGCGAGGAAGCCGAGCGATGCGGCCGCTACGAGCAACAAGCGCCGGCAATCCTCCACTTCGGCGATCAGCAGCGGTATCAGCAGCAGCACCAGGATCATGCGGATGTACGCTTCGTAGCGGCCGCTCGATAATTCCGGCTCGACCGCCGCCAGAACCGAAAGCCCGACGGGTACCTGCAGCAACAGCAATAGCAGGCAAAATGGATTTTTCAGCCAGATAGCGGAGCGGCCTATATGCCGGAGAGCACCGATGGCCGTCGATACGGCCAAGACCAAAGAATACGGATATTTCCCACCCGCGAACGCCAGCAAATCCGGCCGCATAATGCCAAACCACAGGTAGCCATAGAGACCGATGCGCGGCGACAACGGCGCAGCCAAACAGATGGCGCCAATTACCGGTAGGAAGATCGCTTCGCGTATGCCCATGGCATCACGATAGGAACTAGTTGGGCTTCGAGCGGCTGAGTCAGGCGCTCGGCCGCCGTTCCAGTGAGATGGTTGCTGTCACGGTATATTAATTCGCCTTGGCTCGTCGCCCAGCAGGCATCAGCGCGGCAAAGTTGGTCCGTCAGATCGAGAAAATGCACGTTCGGGAGTCCGCGAGCGGCTTCTTTTTCCGCTTCGAAAAGCGCGGGATCGAGCACCGTGGCCCGTTCTATCTCGCAGGCGCGCCCGGTGTGGAACAGGCGAAGCGAGCGAGCCAGGCAAGTCGGAATATCGAATCCCGCAATCGGCGTATCGCGCATAGCGGCAACTTCCATCCCTCCATCGCTTAATGCCAGAAGAGTGCGGTGCGTTCCCGCGCGCCAGTCTTCTACGGAAACGCGGTAAATGGCCGCGCTCGCCGTAAATACGACAGCCGGGCGCAGTGAAACAATCCGGTGAATTGCACTCTCCCGCCAAGCCGCGCAGCTCGCGGCAAATCCGGAACTGAATCCGGGCGACACAATATCCGCCGCCGGGCAGCCCGATTTGACCATCGTGGTAAGGCTCCAGCCGTGCGATTCCGCGATTCGGAGCAATGGATTGAACCATTGAATCGCATGCGAATCGCCAAATAAAACAACGTGGGTGGCGGAAGAAGCGTTGCCGAAGATGCAGGTCTTGAGCGCAGCGCTTTCTCCCAGAGCCACACACTTGTCGCGCGGTAGCAACGCGATATCAGCCACCGCCGCTGTGATCGCCTTCATCTCTGAGGCATTCGACAGGTGCACGCCGAAGCGCATGGACAGAGTCGCAGCGGTCAATGAACCCGCTGCTAATCCCGCGGCCAAACCCACGCACAATGCAGGTCGCGCCTTCAGGAACGGATGAAATCGAACGGGGTTTTCGATGAGATAGTGAGTTGCGGCCGCGAGCGCCAGCGAGGCCGCCGCAACAGTTACTTTCCCGGCGATGCCCAGGTTTGGAAGCAGGACAAGGGCAAACACCAGAATCGGCCAATGCCATAGATACCAGGAATAAGAGAGCCTGCCCAATATCGCGAGTGGCCTTGATCCCAGCAATGCGACTACCTGGGCATCCGCCGACGCAATCAACACGCTTGCGGTCCCGGCTACGGGAATGAGCGCTATCCAACCCGGGAAATTGCTCGCATCGGTGATGACGATGGCCGACAGGACAATTCCCCAAATTCCCCACCAACCTAGCGCCTGGCGGCCGATGGAAGAGAGACGCAGATCTCCGTGGGGTACGAGCACAGCCAGTCCTCCGACGCCGAATTCCCATGCCCTTGCCGGAAGCTGATAGAACGCGAAAGCGCCGCTGTTCGCGGTCCACCATAAACAGGCGCCGAACGAAGCGAGCGTTACCGCCGCTTCTACCACGGCCAACGCCCGCACCGAGCGGGAGAAGCGCAGCCCGAGCAGAATCAGCAGGGGCCAGAAGAGGTAGAACTGCTCCTCCACCGCCAGCGACCACGTATGTAACAGCGGATTGGTCTTTACGTTCGGCGCAAAGTAATTAGCGGCGTTGATCGAGAAGAACAGGTTACTCATGTAGACGGCCGCGGCGCGTCCCGCCCGCCCGGCGAAAATCACCTCTTGCGGTGCAAGCATCGCCGCAGTGACTAATAGAGTTACCGCGATTACCAGCCCCGCGGCCGGTAATAAACGCCGGACGCGCCTCGCGTAAAATTCGAGCAAATTCAGCTTGCCGGTCTCGCGGATCTCCGCGATCAGCAGTCCGGTGATCAGGTAGCCGGAGAGCACGAAAAACACATCCACGCCGACAAACCCACCGGAAAGACCAGGCATGCCGCAGTGAAAGGCCACCACCAGCAGCACCGCCAGGCCGCGGAGCCCCTCGATATCCGGCCGGAAGCCAGCTCGGCCCCCACAGGCGCATAGCTCCGCCCTTTCAGTCCCAGGCATTTCGCTAAATTGTTGAAAACCGCTACTCCGCTTCCCCAGCCGCTACGATGCCGAGGTGCGTTCCTCATCGCCGAACCAGAACCGCTTGGGAACCGAGTTCATTACCACGCCAATCAGCTTTTTTTGCGGAATCGCCTTCAGTGCTTCGGCTGCCAGGCTGCGCCTGGTATGATCGGGCCGCAGCACGAGAAGAGTGCCGTCCGAAACCGACTGGATTAATTCGTAGTCGGCTACTGCCGCAACGGGTGGCGAATCCACAACGATGTATCCAAATAACTGCCGCAGCCGCCGCGCCAACTCACGCCAGCGCTCCGAATCGAGCAATTCGCCCGGATTAGCCGCTGGATCGCCAGCCGGCAGGATGTAAAGATTGGGAAGCTGCTCGGCGCGTGTCAGGCCTTCTTCAAGGGCGCACTTGCCCTCAAGCACCTCTGCGAGACCAGATGCGGCGCCCAGCCCCAACTGTTTCCGGATCGAGCTATGCCGGAAGTCTGCATCCACCAGCAGGATGGCGCCCTCTGCTTTCAACGAAAAAGAACCCGCCAGATTGATGGCCGTGACGCTTTTTCCATCGCCGCGTCCGGCACTCGAGACCACAATCATGCTGGGGTGGTTAGGGTGCTGCGCAATGCGGGTGCGCGCGATGCGGTATTGCTCAGCCCCTTGCGCGTGTTCCCCATCGAACGGCAGCAATGGAGCGCGTTGGGCAATGCGCAGGGGTGCGGTGCGAATCGCAGACAAGGCGGACGGGGCGCCAGCGTTTGACGCTGCGCTGAGCTTTTCACTTGGCGCCCCGCTGAGCTTGGCCTTAGCGCTCGCCAGTTCCTCCAGCAGCGCCGAAAGTGCGCCGCTCTGCGCGGCATTGGGAACCGCGGCCTGTTCCCGGGCAAGCGCATCGAAAACTTTGCTCATATCCGGCTCCCTACTGCCAAACGTCTCCGCGACGGCACGATTTTGGGAACTTGCGCCACCACGGGAATCGTGGCCGCCAGTTCCCATTGCCCCAGCAGCCTGCCGGCCTTGATCTCCAATCCCAGTCCCGCGGCCGCGCCGGTGGCGACGCTCAACAAGCCTCCGAAGGCATAGAGCAACGGCCGGTTGGGTCTCTCCGGCTTCTCCGGGACCCGCGCCGGATCGAGCAGCGTCAGCC
>DATBID010000426.1:0-5115 GCA_036557125.1 Bryobacteraceae bacterium
GTGAAATTCGGGGCGCAGGTAGCAATCAACGCGCAATTGCTCGCGAGCACATCTCAGGACGCGACCGCCGTGGCCAATGTCTTGCAGTTTCTCACTAACCTGGTCGAGATGCGGTCGGAACAGAATGCGCAGGCTCTGGCGGCACTGAAATCGGTCGTGATTAGCCCTAGCGGCAATACCGTCACCATCTCCGCCAGCATTCCCGAGGAGCAGGTAGAAGCGTTGGCGCAGATGAGCCACAAGCACGCAATCGAGCCCGGCACCCGGCAGCCGAAGTCCCAAGGCCGTCAGCAACAACGGTTTTAACCGTACGCCCGCGCCTGATGTTTAGGAGCGGACAGTATCCCCTCCGGCTATGATGAGGGGAGTAGTTTCATGTCCCTCCACGCAGTCGATTACGTAATCCTGGCCCTTTACTTCGCGTTTGTACTGGGCATTGGATGGTACCTCAAGCGAACCGTCTCCACCAGCGCCGATTTTCTTACCTCCGGCCACTCGGTCCCGCTCTGGATCACCAGCCTCGCTTTTGTCGCCGCCAACTTGGGGGCGCAAGAGCTGATCGGCATGTCCGCTTCCGGCGCCAAGTACGGCATCATGACGGCCCATTTTTATTGGATCGGCGCGATCCCCGCCATGGTGTTCATGGGCGTCTTCATGATGCCTTTTTACTTCGGCAGCCGGGCGCGGTCCGTGCCGGAATACCTCAAGCTGCGCTTCGATGAGAAAACCCGCGGCTTCAATGCCTTTGCCTTCGCGGTGATGACGGTTTTCTCTTCGGGCATCTCCATGTACGCGCTCGGCCTGCTGCTCGAATTGGTCCTGGGCTGGAGTTTTACCGCGTCCGTGCTCCTTTCGGCTGCAATCGTACTGACCTATACATTACTGGGCGGGCTCACTAGCGCCATCTACAACGAAGTGCTGCAATTCTTCCTGATCGTGATGGGGTTTGCGCCCCTGGCCTGGCTTTCTGTTTCTAAAGCCGGCGGATGGAGCGGCATCGCCCACCGTCTCCCTGCCGTAATGACCAGCGCCTGGGGCCACATGGGTCACGCAGCGGATAATCCCATGGGAGTCGAAGTGTTCAGCATGGCCGCGGGTCTGGGCTTCGTACTCTCCTTCGGTTACTGGTGCACGAACTTCCTCGTAGTCCAGCGGGCCATGGCCGCGCGCAGCATGGCGGAAGGGCGTCTCACGCCTTTAATTGGCGCGTTTCCCAAGATGCTGCTGCCGTTCGTGGTGATCTTGCCGGGCATCGCCGCCGTTGCACTATCGCAAATGGGAGTGGGTTATGCTTTGCCACGCAAAGGCGCAGGCTACGATTACGACCAGGTGCTCACTACACTCATGGCCCAGTTCTATCCTTCTGGCCTGCTCGGAGTGGGACTTACCGGCCTGATGGCTTCGTTCATGTCCGGAATGGCCGGCAATGTAACCGCCTTCAATACAGTGTGGACCTACGATATCTATCAGGGATATATCCGAAAAAATGCTCCGGATGCGCATTATCTGAAGGTCGGCCGCATCACTACCGTCGTGGGCGTCCTTCTTTCCATCGGGTGCGCGTACCTTGCCACGCTGTACAACAACATCATGGACTTGCTGCAGCTCGTTTTCGGGTTTGTAAACGCCCCGCTCTTCGCAACCTTCTTGCTCGGCATGTTCTGGAAACGTTCCACGGCAAACGGCGCCTTCTTTGGGTTGGTCACCGGAACAGTCGCGGCCGCGGCCACGCACGGCCTTACAATGGCGGAAGGCAAGGGAGGATGGATCGCGCCCCTAACCACGTACCCTTCCACCATGGCCCAGAATTTCTGGATCGCCATCTGGGCTTTCGCGGTGTGCTTCGTGGTAACAGTCGGCATCAGCCTGTTTACGCAGCGCAAGCCGGTTGAGGAGCTGAAAGGACTCGTTTGGGGAGTCACGCCAATTCCGCGAGGAGGGAATGTTCCGTGGTACGAGCGTCCCGTGCTGCTGGCCGTGATCGTTTTGGTGTGTTGCGCGTTACTGAACTGGGCATTTCGATAAACTCTGTGTATGGATCTCCGAGTGCCCTCTGGCTTATTTTTTCTGCTGCTCGGCATTATCGTAACGCTGGTGGGAGTTCTTTCCCCAGGCACCACGGCGCCGCTGGTTAATATTAACGTGAACCTCTATTCCGGCATCAGCATGGTGCTGTTCGGAGCGATTCTGCTGGCCCTGGCGCGGCGCCGATCTTTGGGCCGGCGGCCATGAAACGGCGCACTTTTCTGGCTAGCCTCTCAGCCGCAGCGGCCCTTAAGGGTGCGCCCGAGTCAGCCAGCCCCACCGCAGCACGCCGAGTGGATTTCAACGATGGCTGGCGCTTCTTCAAAGGCGAAGCGCAGGGTGCCGCCGATCCCGATTTCCCTGATGCCGCGTGGCAAGAGTTGCGTCTGCCCCATGACTGGGCAATCTTCGAACCATTCGACAAAAACTTAAACCCGCACACTGGCGCGCTTCCTGCCTTCGGAGTGGCGTGGTATCGCAAGACCTTTTCTCTTCCCGCCTCGGCCCGCGGCCGCCACTTCAGGATCCTCTTTGCTGGCGCAATGGCCAATTCGCGCGTGTGGTGCAACGGGCACGACCTCGGCGGCCGGCCCTATGGCTACAGCAGTTTCTGGTTCGATCTGACTCCGCATCTGCGCTTCGGCGAGCCCAACGTCGTCGCCGTGCGCCTCGCCCCCGAAGACCACTCCTCCCGCTGGTATCCCGGCGCGGGCATCTATCGCAATGTCTGGCTGGAAAACACCGGTCCGGTGCATGTGCCCATATGGGGAACCTATATCACCACATCCAATGTCACCGATGAATTCGCGGATGTGACGGTTAGGACGGAGGTGCGGAACCTTTCTGACCAGACGGCGCAAGTGACGGTTTTCCCCACGATCCTGGATCCGACTGTCTCGAATATGTCCGCCTCTGTCCTCAGCGGCGTCCTTGCGATTCCACCTGGAGAAACGCAGACCGACACCCACACCTTCCGCCTCCCAAAGCCGAAGCTCTGGGACATCGACCGCCCCTTCCTATACTCCATGTCATGCCAAGTAACGCAGAATGGCCGCACTGTGGATCAATACATTACTCCTTTTGGCATCCGCACTATCGCCTTCTCCAATAATCGCGGCTTCCTCCTCAACGGCCGCTACCTCAAGCTGCACGGCGTCTGCAATCACCATGATCTCGGCGCGCTCGGAGCAGCCGTGAACCGCCGCGCTGTTGAACGCCAGTTGCAGATCCTAAAAAAAGCTGGAGTTAACGCTATCCGCACCAGCCATAATCCGCCCGCCCCGGAGCTGCTCGACCTCTGCGACCAGCTCGGCTTTCTCGTTATGGACGAAGCTTTCGACTGCTGGCGCGTCCCCAAGGTCCCCAACGGCTACAGCAAGTATTTCGATGAGTGGAGCGAGCGCGACGTCCGCGACATGGTGCGCCGCGACCGCAATCACCCCTCCATCATCATGTGGAGCATTGGCAACGAAGTCCCCGAACAGGGCAGGCCTCAAGGGCGAGAGGAAGCCCGCCGCCTGGTGCGCTTCTTTCACGAAGAAGATCCCACCCGCCCCACCACTTCCGCGTTCAATGTTCCCGAGGGCGCATTCAAAAACGGCCTCGCCGAGGAGGTCGACCTTGTCGGAATCAATTATCGCCCCTGGATGTACGAAGAGATCCTTAAAGCACATCCCGATCGCATCATCCTCGGCTCGGAAACCGCCTCCTGTGTGAGTTCCCGCGGTGTCTACCATCTGCCGCTCCAAAAATACGCGAAGGACCCTTCCCTCGAAATCTCCAGCTACGACATCATCACCGCCTCCTGGGCCTACGCCCCGGACGTGGAATTCACCTACCAGGACCGCCTTCCCACCGTGCTAGGTGAATTTGTCTGGACCGGCTTCGATTATCTCGGCGAGCCGACGCCTTATTTCGACTATCATCCCGGCGCCGACAACAGCCACGATTGGCCGGCCCGAAGCTCGTATTTCGGCATGATCGATTTGGCGGGATTTCCGAAGGACCGCTATTACCTTTATCAGAGCGTCTGGTCAAAAGACCCTATGGTCCACCTGCTGCCCCACTGGAACTGGGAAGGCCGCGAAGGTCAGCCGATTCCGGTGATGTGCTACTCCAATTGCGGCGAAGTCGAACTGTTCCAGAACGGCAAGTCACTCGGCCGCAAGCGGCGCCTTACCGATCTTGTGGAACTGCCGGTAGGGCCGAACGTGAGCCGCGAAGAGAAGTTTTTCACTGAGTATCGCCATCTGTGGCAGGTTCCCTATGTTCCCGGTACGCTCGAAGCTATCGGCTATCGAGAAGGCAAAGAAGCGGCGCGCGCCATAGTTCGCACCGCCGGCCCTGCGGCCCGGGTGAAACTCACTCCCGACCGCAGCACCATCCAGGCAGATGGCGACGATCTCTCTTTCATCACCGTCCGCATCGAAGATAAAGACGGCACGCTCTGCCCAATGGCGGCTCACCTCGTGCGCTTCCGCCTCGATGGTCCCGGCACGATAGCCGGCGTTGACAATGGCGACCCCGCCACAATCGCGCCATTCCACGCCGATTACCGCAATGCCTTCAACGGCCTCGCCCTGCTGATCGTGCGTTCGCGCCGCGGCGAGAGAGGGACCGTGCGGATAACCGCAGCCGCCGCGGGCCTCGCCGAAGGCCGCACGGAAATTGTGACGCGCGCCTGAACCTCTTCGAAATACGTACGATTCCTCCTGCGTTCCAAGGATTCCCAACTGCCTTCGGGCGTGGCATCCTGAAATTGGGAGAGTCGGTTCCACGGTTATGCCTGTAGCGGCGAAGATACGGAGCCTTTTCGATAGCCGTGGCGGAGCTGCTCGATACGGCTTCGCGCTGCTGTTGGCGCTGCTCACTTTCGTTATCCGCGTCTCCCTGGAACCCGTACTCGAAGTCTATTCTGCATACCTTCTTTTCACCCTCCCGGTTGCCATTAGTGCCATGTGGGCGGGTTCCGGACCGGCGCTTCTATCCGCGGGACTGGGCGTGCTTCTGAGCGACTACTTCATTTTTCCCCGTGGGATCTTTGCGGTTTACCCCCAGCATCTGCGGGTTGGGATATTTGAAACCGTGATT
>DATBID010000427.1:0-4682 GCA_036557125.1 Bryobacteraceae bacterium
TTCTCTCCAACCTGGAAATCGATCTCACGCGCCATGCGTCCCTATATCATATGCAGGTGGAACGCGACCTCCGCGCGAAGCTCTTCCGGCTACGCCAGAAGGCTGCCGGTATGATGTCGGATGAACACCTGCTCCGCCGCCGAAGCCTCCAAAGCTGTCACCGGAATCGTAGCCGCTGAACCCTCCGCTGCCCCTGCCTCCCCAGCCGGCCCGGTGATTGCTGCTGCTCAAACCACGCAGAAAACCGGGATGGCGAGCCCAGAAACTGCCTCCGGCGGAACCGCCATAGCCATGCGTTCCTCCGCTTAGCAATAGCCAGATTAAGAGAATAAGCGCCCCTGGAAAGATTGCCCAGGGGACCGCATCCCAAAAGGCGGGATGAATGCGGCGTGGCAAAGAGGCGTTGAGCTTTACTCGTTTGGCGCGCGCGATCGAATCTCCTAATGTGGACGCCGCCGCGATCATGGCCTCAGCGTAACGCCCGCGCCGAAGTGCGGGACGCATCTCTTCCAGAATGCGATTGTGCAAACCCCCCGGAAGGATGGGATCGAGGCCGCGACCGATCTCGAGAGCGCTGCGTTGTTCGCCGATCGCCAGTAGCAGCAGCACACGCTGCTCGTTTGGGTTTTCGCCTGGGTCCCATGCTTGAAAGATGGCGGAAGCGACTTCGTCAAGAGGCTCTCCCTGAAGCGAGGGAATGGTGACTAGGGCAATCCTGGTGCCCGTAGCTCGCTCGACGCTTTGGCAGTAGCTCTCAATCTGCTGCCGAGTGCCAGGATCGGCGACACCGGCGAAGTCGCTGATCGAGCCTTTCGGCTTGAAGATGTTCCAGTCGACGGCTTGCGCCGCGAGCGTGGCCAGCGCCAACAAAAGACTCAGGCGCACACAATGGTTCATCCGGATTTTCAGTGTACCAAGGGCCTTCGGTGTGGGGCTGGGAGGCAGGAGGAAGAAGCCAGAATGCCAGCCGTTCGATACCGTTCTGTTCAATCTATGCCGCGCCGGCTCACCAGGTAAACCGCGAAACTGCCCAGCCAATGTCCGCCCTCATAGTGTTCGCTTCTGATGCTTTCGAGGCCGGCCCGCCGAAGCTTTTGGGAAAGGGCGCTGAGTGACTCGCGGCCGGCTTCGTTGGCCGGAAGTTTCGAGAGAATGCCTTCGAGCATCCACGCCCGGCTGAGGTTCAGGCCGGCCAGATGCCAAAGTTTGCCATCGGTCACGTCGCTCACGCGCGTCGGTTCCAGATTCACCTCCGGCAAAAACTCATGAAACCAGCGGGCAAACTCCTCTTCCGGCAG
Source organism: Bryobacteraceae bacterium (assembly GCA_036557125.1). Taxonomy (GTDB): domain Bacteria; phylum Acidobacteriota; class Terriglobia; order Bryobacterales; family Bryobacteraceae; genus PSRJ01. Next base: position 1,299 of record DATBID010000427.1, read on the forward strand.
AATGCGCCGCATGAGATCGGCTTCGGCAAGACAGGGAGACAGGAAGTCTTCGCCGGAAGGCTCGTATGCGAGCGGGCAATTCCTGTCTTTCAGATAGTAGTCGCGGGCGCGCGATTCGAGCAGCCGCCCGAACTCTGCGTTTCGAGCAATCCGCGCATAGTCAAGCATCAATCCCACCCCGAAAGCCGTATTGTTGTGTTCGCCCGTCCGGATAGGGTGATCGAGCTTCGGCAACCAGGAGACAACGCGAGCGATGACGGCTTGTTCGAGCGGCCGCAGTGTGGCCGACCACCCCCGTGCGTCGGGGTCGTCCCATTCCTTCAGTTCGGCCGCAAGCTGAAGGAGCCAGGCGAGACCGTAGGGCCTCTCGAACGTGTTGCGGCCGTCGGCGGAGAGGTACTTCACTTCCTGCGCGATGTTCGCCGACGTCAAGCTTTGCCCGACCGCGCGGCGCGCCTCCGCCGCAAAGGGGGCATCCGGAAAGAGGCGGACGAGGCGAACCAGCAGCCAGTGGCCATGCACGGACGAGTGCCAATCGTAGCAGCCATAGAAAGCCGGAGTGAGTTCCCGCGGCGGTTTCACATCGGCATCGGAATTGAGCCCATGAGCAATCTTGTTGGGGTACTCCCGGTGTAGGCACTCCAAAGCCATTTTGGCGAAACGCGTGGCCTGCGCCTGGTTGAAGTCAGGAGCGGTGAGATCGGGAGCGGCCATCAGACCTCCGCACAGCACAAATCCGAGTAGCGCGAGCCGGACCATTTCTGTATCTTAAGCCGTCTTACGATGAAACTGATGCCAGAAAATGTGGAGATCAAGGCTCGACTGCGCGACCCGGCTCGCGCGGAAGAGATCGCGGCCCGGTTGAGCGGCGGCCAGGGTGAAGTGATCCGGCAGGAGGATGTCTTCTTTCCATGTGAGCGGGCGCGGCTAAAGCTGCGAATGTTGGGACCTGATTCCGGAGAAGTGATCCGCTACGAGCGGCCTGACCTTGCTGCGGCGCGCAGTTCGCGGTACGTGATTGCCCGCACGCCCGACCCGCGCAACCTGCTCGAAATCTTGACGGAGACGCTCGGAACGGCGGGAACTGTGAAGAAAACCCGCCGGCTCTTTCTGGTGGGACAGACACGGGTTCATATCGATGAAGTTGAGGGGCTCGGCAGCTTTCTGGAACTCGAAGTAGTCTTAACACCTGCACAAAGTGAGAGTGAAGGGCGCCGGATTGCGGAGCAGTTGCTTTCCGAGTTTGCGATTGGGCCGGAACAACTCATGGCGGAAGCGTATGTCGATCTCCTGCGAGCGGCCGTGAGCGCGTGAGGCGGCTGATTATTCGGCCAGGGGCGATTGGCGACTTGATCCTCTCTCTGCCGGCGCTCGAAACCCTGAAGACCGACTATCTGGAAGTCTGGGTCAGCGGGCCGAACGTGCCGCTGGTGAGGTTCGCCGATCGGGTGGGATCGATTGCGTCCACGGGGATCGATTTGCTGAGCGTTACGGAACCGCCAAAACGGCTGATAGAGGCGCTCGCCGGTTTCGATTCCATCGTTTCCTGGTATGGGGCAAACCGGCCGGAATTTCGAGAGCTGGTGGAAGCGCTGGGGCTGCCGTTCACGTTTCACCGGGCGCTGCCCGGGGAGCCCGGGCGGCAGCACGCAACCGATTTCTATCTAGCGCAGGTGGGCGCGCCGCCGGGGGCGATTCCTACCATTGATTGCGTCGCCGAGCGAGAGAATTTCGCGGTAATTCACCCGTTTTCGGGCAGCCCACGAAAGAACTGGCCGCTAGAGAAGTTTCGGCGAATGGCGCAGGGATTAGAGCGCACGATGGCGGTGCGCTGGTGCGCCGGGCGGGAAGACCCACCGATTGAGGGAGCTGTCTTCATCGACGATTTGTATGAGCTGGCGTGCTGGCTGGCGAAAGCGCGGCTGTATATCGGAAACGATTCGGGCATCACGCACCTGGCCGCGGCAGTGGGAACGCCGGTGCTGGCTCTGTTTGGGCCAACCGATCCCGCGGTATGGGCGGCGCGCGGCGCGTACGTGCGCGTGGCGCGATGGGATCTACCATAAAGGGAAGAGGTGAGAAGTTGAAACGCAGTTGGATTGTGCTGGCAGTATGCGCGGCAGGCTTGGCCCAGAACACGACGCCAAAGCAAAAGGCGTTAGTAGGGATTCTTCGAGATCCCGGCGGCAGCGCGACCGGCCTGGTGGAGTTGCGCGCGCCGAGCTTCGATGCGCTTTCGCCGCGCCAACAGGCACTCGCTTACTGGCTGAGCGAGGCCGCCATCGCCATCGACCCGATCATCTACGACCAGGATTCGCAGTGGGGACTGCGGCAGAAACGGCTGCTTGAAGGCATCATGCGCGCCGGACCGGACGTGCCCGCGTTTGGAAAGATCGGCAATTACACGAAACTCTTCTGGGCGAACCGGGGGAATCACAACGACCAGACGGCGCAGAAGGTGATACCGCAGTTCAGTTTTGAGGATTTGCAGAAGGCCGCGAGCGCGGCTTTGGCGAGGGGCGAGTACAAGAAACCTGCTTACGGCCTGGCTCCGCTCGCAACGCAGGCGGACCTGGACCGCGAACTTGGCGAATTACGTCCCTCGCTGTTCGATGCGGCGTTTGAGCCTACCATCACGGCGAAAAGCCCGCGCGGCAACCTGGATATTCTCCAGGCGAGCGCGAACAATTTTTATTCGCGAGTCCGGCTGGCGGATCTCAAGGGCTTTCATGAGATGCATCCGCTGAACTCGCGGCTGGTGAAGGCCAAAGACGGCAAACTGGTGGAAGAGGTCTATCGCGCCGGAACGCCGGACGGCAAAATTCCGCTGGGCCGCTACGCGCTCTTTCTGGGAAAGGCGATAGGTTATCTGCAGAAAGCGCGCGCGGTGGCAGAGCCGGGACAGGCGGCCGTGTTTGACGCGCTGATTCGTTATTACCAGACCGGCGATCCAGCAGACTGGATTCGCTTCGATATCGCCTGGGTGCAAAACAATCCACAGGTAGACTTTGCCAACGGCTTTATCGAGGTGTATCGCGACGCGCGCGCAGCCAAGGGGACCGCGCAGAGTTTCGTGACCATTACCGACCAGAAGATGAACCACCTGATGACCACGCTCGCTGCCAACGCGCAGTATTTCGAAGACCACGCGCCGTGGCTGCCGCAGTATAAGAAGCAGGGCGTGAAGCCGCCGGCGGCCAAAGCGGTTGAGACCGTGGTGGAGACAGGCGATTTCCACGCGAGCACCATCGGCGACAATCTGCCGAATGAGAACGAGATACACGAGAAGTACGGCAGCAAGAGCTTCTTATTCACCGGCAGCACACGAGCAATCTTTGAGGCCAGAGGAACGGGCGAAATTGACGAATTCGCGGCAACACCGGA
>DATBID010000428.1:0-13188 GCA_036557125.1 Bryobacteraceae bacterium
GAGGCGGAGGCGGAACGAGCCAAAAAAGACTTAGTCGAGGCCAACCTTCGGCTGGTGGTATCAGTTGCGAAAAAGTATGTCAACCGCGGCTTGCACCTGCTTGATTTGATTCAGGAAGGCAACATCGGCCTGATGCGCGCGGCCGACAAATTCGAATATCGCCGCGGCTATAAATTCTCTACCTACGCGACGTGGTGGATCCGCCAGGCAATCACCCGGGCGATTGCGGACCAATCCCGCACGATCCGGATTCCGGTCCACATGAACGAGAGCATGAACAAATTCCTGCGGGCCACCCGCGAGCTGGAAAAAGAGCTCGGGCGTACTCCTACAAATGAAGAAATTGGCCGCCGCATGGATATTCCGGTAGAGAAGGTCCAGAAGCTAAAGACTATCTCTCGCGATCCGGTTTCGCTCGAAACACCGGTTGGCCGCGACGGCGAGTCCGCCCTAGGCGATCTGATCGAAGACCGCTGGGTGGGTTCTCCTGTGGATGCGGTAATTGAATCCAACGTTCGGGACGAAACCGCCGGAATCCTGAAAACCCTCTCGCCCAAGGAGGAAAAGGTGATCCGGATGCGGTTCGGTATTGGGTGCGAGCGGGAACATACGCTGGAGGAGATCGGCCAGGAGTTCGACGTCACCCGCGAACGAATTCGCCAGATCGAGGCGAAGGCCCTGCGGCAGCTTCGTGCGCCCGAACGCGCCCGGCGCTTGCGTGCCCTCATGGCAGCCCGTTAGGGGAAGCGCCGGGCGGTCTTCGCCGCCGGTGCAGTTGGTTTACCGCCGCCAATATCCTGAATACCAACGGCCGCTGTTCCATCGCGGCGCCGCCCAGACTGCCCCGGCCCAAGGCCGCGGCGCCCAATAACCCGCACGCCAAGCCCAGCGCCCACCAGCGGGATAATAATAGCCGCCAACCCAGCTATAGCCGAACTCGGCGTATGCTGCCGGGGCCGGATAAACCGGCGCAGGAGCCACATAAGCTATGGGCGGAGGCGCGTAAGCCACCACCGGGGCCGGTACGCCCCACCCGCCAAAACCAAATCCCACGAAAAACCGGGTATGCGCAAATCCGGAAGCCGCCATCGCCAGCGTTAAGATCATCAGTTTGCTTTTCATCACTAGCTCCGTCCGCGGCCGGTATAGCAAGCCGCTCGCCAACACCTAAGTAGTTGAAAAAACGCGCGATATTGCTTCGCGACGTGGCTGAGTTCCACCCCTCGGTGGTGGTTTTCAGCCGCGAGCCGCCAGCCCCCTAAAGGTTTCAATCGCTACCGCCGATAGAAACACCATGAAGCAGCGCAAAGTGCGCGGATTTGCCAAAGTTGCGGTTCTGACGGCTGCTCTTGGCGGTTCCGGGTGGACCGCAGCCACAGGGCCATCCGCGTCGCCCGCCTCGCTGAGCTTTAGCTATACGGTAGGCAGCACCACGTTGCCCTCTTCGACGACGGTGACCATATCTCTGCCGTCGACGGTATCCAAATCCACTGTGATCTACGTGGCGACAGTCTATCCGACGGGAACTCCGGCTAACCAAGTCGGATGGCTGACCATTGCGCCTACCGACGGCCCTGGTCCGCTGAAGGTGACCGTTATCGCGAATCCCACTGCGTTACCTCCGGGAAGCTACACAGCCACCCTGGCGGTCACCACCAATCCCAATGTCGGTACTCTCAATGTACCGGTCACGCTGAACATTTCCAACCCGCCCGCGAATTTGGTGCTGTCGCCCGGCGCCACCACGACGAACTACAGCGCTCCTTCGGGATCGACGCCGGCGACTCTGACATTCACCTATACGACTGGCACTTCCTGGAGCGCGGTGACGAGCGAACTGGACGTGTCCACTAACGGTGGCATTATTCCTTTCAACGTGACCGCGGCTAACGCATCGAGCGGCGGTAGCAGTTCCACGGCCGTATGGCTTCGCGTGGCGCCCCAAGGCGCGGCGCTAACCGGCACAACCACCAGCGGAGTGGCTGTCGCCGGTTCTAATATGCCCATTATCGTTTCGCTCGATCCGACGACTGTCGAGAGTTTGCTTCCCGGAAGTTATGGCGGCACAGTGACGTTTGCCGCTACCAGCGCGTCCAATGGAACCCAGGTGGTGGATGTCACGCTGGTGATCTCGGCCGGGGCGCCATCGGTGACTTCCATCTTTCCTTCGAGCGTAATCCAGGCGCCCGCGGTGAATCCGCTGATCACCATCAACGGGCAGAATTTCTTTTCGACATCAGTCGTGACTATGGCTACGCCGGGGACACCTTCGGGCGGCCAGTGTACGCAGTCCGGCGCACCGATTCAAGTCTCCTCCCAGTTAGTGAGTCAAACGGTTCTCACTGCGACTATTGCCAACGCGGCAACACTCTTAGCGACTGCGGGAAGTTGGTGCATCTGCGTCACGAATCCGGCTCCCCCGCAATCTCCCAATCAACCTCCTGCCTGCACACCGACGGCGCCCACTGACTACACATTTAAAGTGCTCCCGAGTACGCAGGTCGCGGTTACTTCAGTACTGAACGCCGCCAGCTACCAGCAGGCTGCAAAACAAATTGGGACTAGTCCTGACCCGGTTACGGCCGGCGCGACTTCTATTTCCCCTGGTGAAATCGTTTCTATTTTCGGCCAGAACCTCGGTCCGGCAACACCACTGCCCGCTACTCCGGCCGCAAGTCCGGCGGTGTTGACATCCAGCAGCGCGTTAACCGCAACTCTGAACACAACCACTCTAGCGACTACATTGCAATTCAGTGTGACTAGCTCCTCCGGCAGCACCAACCTTACAGTAAATTTCGCTAGCGATCCCGACGTGGGATCAGCCGAAACTCTGGCGAATGTCGTGGCTTATATCAACCAGCAAACCACTGCCGCCAATCTGGGTAACATGGCCGCCCTCAAGACAGTCGTTGCGAGCACCTATATCGTTTTGACCACTCCGGCTACCGGGGCCTCGGCGGGGATTACGGTCACGGATAATACGGCTGCCCAACTGTTAAACCTGACGTCCGGCAGTGGCAATGTCACCGCAGCCGGCGCGGCAATGGCTTTTCCCAATCAATTAGCTAATATTCAAGTAGCCTTCCAGTTCACGAATACCCTAACCTCTACCTTGACTACTGTGTACGCGCCCATCATCATGACGTCGAACAACCAGGTCAATGCGATGGTCCCTTACGAAGTTGCCGCCGGGATAGGTGGGGCGGGCGCGACACTCACGGTTCAGAATGGCGCCAATTCCGCAAGTTTCAACAATCTGGTCTTGGTGAATGAGAACCCGGGAATTTTTACGCTAACCGGTGAGGGCAGCGGCCAGGCTGCGGTTCTCAATTACAGCACAGCCACGGGTTCCTATACCATTAACTCCTCCAAGCAAACGGCGCCCCCGGGTTCAACGATTATCATCTATGCCACGGGCCTCGGCAATTTGACCACTCCGATTTCGGATGCAGTCGCCGCCGGTAGCGCGGATAAGGTCACCGATCCGGTTCAGGTGACCATCGGCGGGCAGCCCTGCGTTGTGACGTACGCCGGCACTTCTCCGGGTTCCATCGGCGGGCTCACCCAGATCAACGCGATTGTGCCTCCTACCGTGGCCACGGGCCAAGCTGTTCCGGTATTTGTCGCAGGCGGAACCGCCGCTACAGCGAGACAGAGCCAGCCCGGCGTTACCCTTGCTATCAAATAGGCCAGATGGTCATCTATTCCTTTGCCTCGGCTGAGCTCCCATTCCCTGAATGGGCGCGGGGCTGGCGGCCGTAACCGTGGCTCCGGGAATCGCCTTCCCCGATGAGTCCTCACTACACCGCTGATCGAGCCAGTTTCGGCGACCTAGGCGAAGAGTGCCACCGGCAACCAATAGCAACCGCGCAACCTTGTAGCTGTTCATTCTTTCACAGTCATTGTGCTTACCCCGTCCGCGCGATCTGGCGGCTTAACTGCGGTTGAGGCTGGTCCGCAAGGCTTCCTCTTTGCGAAGTAGATTGGTGTGAAGCAGGTGGTTGGGAAACATGTTTACCTTTTCGAAGCTTCCAAACTTATGATGTCCAGCCAGAATAGCATGAACCAGGAGGAGGAGGCGGGATCTTAGGTTTTGTAAAGGGCCACTTAATTCGTGCGGCGGACGGACGCGGCGGGATTATAATCTCTCGGGAACGCGCAAGCGGCCGGGCCGAATGCCCAGCCGCTTGCCACTTGCGCAGTTATCGCTCCACCTTAACTGCCATTTGTTCTTGTGGACCAGATTGCCTTTTTGGTGCTGTCGTAGATGACGAGATTGCCGTCGTCCTGCATTGTGAGAGTGTAAGGCGCGGTCCCCCTTTCGTAGGTCTTGCTGGCCCACGTCGCCGCGCACGGTTCATTCGCGGCGCACTGCGTGCCGGACCCGTACAGTACCAGATTGCCGTCCGACTGCATCGCCAGCCTGAAGGGAAGAGTCCCTTTTCCGTTGGTGGCGGTGGCCCATATGGCTTTCCTGCCATGGAAGACGACGAAGTTTCCGTCGGCCTGCACAACGGCTTGATAGATCCCGTTCTGCGACGCCAGAGCTTGGTCAGTCTCCAGAGCGGCGCCCGACGATAGGGTATCGCCCACCGAAATGGGGGAAACGGTGTTGATGGTGTTGCTCGCCCAGGTTGCAGTGTGATTGGCATCGTAGATGACGAGATTGCCGTCATCCTGCATTGCCAGCGTATAGGGCGGGGTCCCTTTCCCATAGCTGCCGCTGGCCCACGCCGGAGCGCACAGCGCACCGGCGGCGCATCGAGCCGCCGGCACGTACAGCACGAGGTTGCCGTCCTGCTGCATCACCAACTGGGAGGCGGAAGGGTTTTTGTTTGTGCCTGTAGACCAGATGGCTTTGTCCTGAGCGTAGATCACGAAGTTTCCGTCGTTCTGCACAATTGCCTGGAAATACCCGTTCGGGGACGCCAGCGATTGTCCGTTTACGAGGGGAGCCCCGCTCGATGAAAGGAGTGACGGAAGCACGGTGAATACCAGCGTTGAGGAAACGGAATTGGACCCGTCCTGCCAAGTCAGTGCTAACGGGAAGGTGCCCGCGCGTTTGGCCGTGCCGATGATCATGGCTTGGCCGGGAGTCGTGTTCACGAGCTGGACTCCGGCAGGTAGATCTCCCGAAACGGAAATCGCGCCGGAGGCTTGGTTCGTCGTGATCGCGAAAGATTTCGCTGCGCCTGCGGTGAAAGTGAACGATCCTGGCATTACGAACAGAGGCGGATCCACAACTGTCAGCGTAAGGGTGCCGATTCCAATCGACGCTCCGGGCTGGGAGGTATGGAAAAACAGGTCGAACGTACCGGCCGTTCCCGCTGGTGGCACGCCGCTGATCGTTCTAATCCCATTTCCGTTGTCTGTGTAGCTCAGCCAGGGAGCCGAATCGGTCGCAATGCCGAGCGAAACCGGCGTCAGCGCACCCACCGTAGAGATATTCCATTGGTTCGGGACACCCGCCGTGAAAGTCGCGGCAGCGGGTACCACCGGAGCGAGGGGTGCTGAAGCTACGGCGATGGAGAAGTTCTGCACGACCGTTCCCCCTGCGTTGGTGGCCGTCATGCCGCACGGACCTCCGGACGGACTGATACATCCCTCGATTCCCCGTTGGAACGTAGTACCGCTAATGGTTGCTGTCCCATCCCCGTTGTCCTTAAAGCTAAGGCCACTCGGCAGGGAAACGCCGAGTGTCAGAGTCGGCGGCGGGTAGCCGGTTGTGGTCACTTGAAAGGACACCGGAATACCGGCGGTAGCATTCAGGGTATTGGGAGATGTGATTTGCAATTGGGTTCCCACAATGATATTGAGCTTCTGAGTTACGGTGCCTCCGGCGTTGCTGGCCTGAAGTGTCACTGGATAGGAGCCATTCGTCCCGGCGCCGTTGAAATCGAGTTCAGCGCCGCTCCCTGTATGCACGAGGCTGAAACCGGCGGGAAGCGAGCCGGAGCTCAGGGAAATGGCCGGGGCAGGCGAGCCTGTTGCGGTAATCGGAAAATTGGAGCTCACTCCATTTGTTACGAACGCTGTCGAAGAGCTGGTAAATGCCGGAGGGCCATACAAGGCTACGGTGGCGCCTAAGGGGGCACCGTTCTTAATAGGAAATGAACCGGCGACATAGGATGAGCATTTTGCCAGGTCCGCCGCTTGGCTGACGCCCGTCAAAGGATCCGCCGGGCAGACTTGATCGCCACTCGCAGATTCCGCCTTTGCGATCAGGAAGTTACGGCCAACCCGAGAGACCAGCAATTTCGCTCCGATAGCATCGATGACGTGCAGGGTAGGAGTTATGCTGTCAACTGCCGGCGTGCTTGCTGTGGCTACAGATCGTTGCACGAACCATGGCCCCCAGGTGCTGACTTGCCAATTCACTCCGTCAAAATCCTGACTGGTGAAGAACTCGACTGCTTGCGGAGAACTTTGCCCGACGCCGGTCACCACAGGCACGAAGTCGACACCGTCATGATGCGAGGGGAGCGCCTGCGAGCTCGGAAAATCGGGAAGTGTGGCATTGACGAAGGCCATATTCGCCTTGAACGCCCCATCGGAAGTCTTGAGGAAGTTTGCTAAGTCGGGCGCCGTATTTTGTGCTGCTGTTAGCAAATTCTGGAGTTGGCCGATTTGGTTCAGAGCCGATTCATATTGAAATGCTTGCAGGCCCCCTTCTACGCCAATATAGGCTGCGATGGCAATGATAATGCCTGGGCCAACGGCTGCCCCGACACTGAAATCTGTGATGTTCGCAGCGATCGCGTAAGCTCCTTCGTAAAATTCGGGGGCGTAATAGCCTAGGGAAAAAGGAAAGATCTGGCCCACAAGACTGTAGATCAAGCCGGCGCCAGCGGCGCCCAAGGCTGCCCCTCCCAACGCGCTGAGACCCATAGCCAGCGGAGTATTTAATTGTGACGCGACAAGGATATTGCCGCCATTGGCCACTGACGTCACCGGCGCTTCGTAGCTAGATTTTTCCGCGGCTGCGTAGAAGTAGTCGAAACCCGGCCACTGAGGTTCGACGCCGAAAAACGTCTGCAACGGATTCGGGTGACAAAACGGAGCGCCGTTGTAGTTGACTCCATAAGCACTCGCGATATCGGGGTCAGGCTTCCAATTGCAAGGATCGTTCTCCCAGCTCGTTGCGTCGCCCACCGCATGTCGGTACAAGGCGATCTCGGCTTTCTGAATCCTTCTCTGGAACCAGGTGTAGATGGCTTTTTCATGGGTCGTCCGTTGGGACGGGTCTTTGTTGATGATGGCGGTGAGATCCGCGAACAAGTGAGTTCGTATCTCCGTGCGCAGATCGGACCGTCCGTACTGATAGATGTCAGACGCGGCGCTTGCAGGCATTTGGTGGAGCGTCAGCCACTCGTTGACACCGTCTTTCTCGAACTGTGACATATCCGGGCCGGCGTCGCAGATATCCTGGATGATCCGCTTAGGTGTGGGGTCGCACGAGACAACCACGATCTGTGCGTGCGCCTGAAACGGTCCTGCGGAACCCGGAGCCATAACCCAAGACGCCGGCGGCAAGATTAACAATGCCGATAGCGCCACCACGATGGCGCGTTTCAGGGAACCTTGAGTTCCCAGTAAGCTGTTGCGAAGTGTACGCATAGTTCGATTCCTCCTCTATTTCTTTGCGAGTTTGTTTGGGCCTAAGTCTTCGGGCTTCAGCGTGGCATGGTGACCAGGCGGCTGAGCTCGAGCAGATTTTCTTTCCTGACGTAGCCGAAAGCCCCCGCCAGTTGTGCCCTCTCCTGCATTTCAGGAGAGTCGTAGCTGCTGAGCAGAATGACCCTGGCGGAACAGTCCACGGCTTGAATCCACCGGATGGCAGCGATGCTGTCCACTGCTGTCATGTCGGCATCGAGCAATACGAAATCGGGCCGCCAACCCAGATAAGTCGCGGCCAGGTCTTCCGCCGGACATTCCCGGATTTCACCAACCAGGCCGCCTACGATGCTGCGGATCAATTTGCGGAGCGCCGCGCGATCTTCAGCGATCAGGACCTTGAGAACACCCGATTGGCTCATCCACAGGAAAGTTTACGGAAAGGCCGGAGGGAGGAACATAGAGGGCGCTACTCATTTTGCGTGAGTGGCGCTGCTCATTTGTCTGTGTAGCGCCACACATGCAGCCTGGCAATGGCTAGAGATCGGATTTGTGTTGAAGGGCGAATCGAAGTAGGGCATTTGGCCCGCTCAGGCCAAGCTTTTGACAGATCGCATAGCGATGGTTTTCTACTGTTCGGAAATGGATAAACAATTCCGAGCCGATCTCCTTGCTGGATTTTCCGTCGGCGATCAGTTGCAGAACGCGCCGTTCCGCGGGAGTCAGTTTCGTAAGACTCGGCTGGTCCTCTTCCAGAGCCTGCGAGCGGCGGCTGCGATTCAGAAGATAGCCGGTCAATGCAGGGCTCACGTAATACTGTCCGGATGCGATTGCACGCAGACCGTTTACGATTTCCAGCATGGCGCTCTCCTTGAGGATGTATCCTCGCGCGCCCAAATCCATGCCGGCATGAAAGAGATCTTCCTCGCTATGTATGGTCAGAAATACGATCCGGACCGGAATTTGAAGAGTGCGAACGGAGCGGGCCACCTCGAAGCCGCTCTTCTTCGGCATGTCGATATCAAGTACTGCGATCTGCGGGCGCAATTTCTGTATGCTGGTCAAAGCGGTTTCCCCCTCGGGCGCTTCTGCCACGACCCGGAGCATCGGGTCCGCCTCAATGGCAAGCCGCAGACCGTGGCGCACCACGGGATGATCGTCCGCAATGACAATGTCTTGCTTTTCGGTCAAGTTTCCCGCCTCTTGATGACTTCGAAGTGGACCGTCGTTCCTTGTCCGGGCACGGCGTCGATGGAGGTTTTGCCGCCCAGCGATTGCCCACGTTCCACCATACCGGTCAGGCCGAAGCCGCCATTGTGGGCGCCGGAATTAGCCGCGGCTCCTCCGTTTCCGTTATCGCGGATTGTGAGCGAAAGCCGGTCTTCCGTGCTTTCGACGGAGACGCTAGCTTTTGTCGCATGCGAGTGCTTGACGATGTTGTTCAAGCCTTCCTGGACAATCCGGTAGAAGTTGATGCGAAGGTCCGGGGGGAAGACACTATCTATGTTGCCCAGCATGGAAGTGATGTCAATGCCGGACGCGGCCGCCACATTCCTTACGAGCGACTCGATGGCCTTAGTTAACCCCATGCGGTCCAATTGGTAAGGGCGCAAGTTATAGGAGATATCCTTCACCTCGCCGATCGCGCCGGAGGCTTCGGACGAAATCTCTTCGATGCGCTGCTGCACGCGATTGTTTTCACCGGCTGATTGTAACGATAGCAGGGCGAGGTTTTTGATGATGACGAGCCGCTGGCCCAGGCTATCGTGCAGTTCCGCGGCAATTCGCTTTCGCTCATTCTCCTGCGAAGCGATCACCCGAAGTGCAAAATCCCGCTGCGCGGCGCGAGACCTCTCGATTTGCGCCATCCGCAGCCGGTAAGCAAGCGTCAGAGCCGCGACGCCCAACGCCGCGCCTAGCAGACGGAACCACAGCGTTTGAAAGTAGGCCGGGGCGACACCGAAATCCAGGACCGCGCCGGCCTCGTTCCACAAATTATCGTTATTGCAGGCGATCACTTGGAACCGGTACGAACCAGGGGGCAGGTCGCTATAAAATGCCTGTCGGCGGGTGCCTGGTTCCTGCCAGTCGATATCGCGCCCCACCAGTTTGTAGCGGAACCGTACTTTTTGGGGAGTGACGAAACTGAGAGCCGTGTAATCGATTTCGATGTCTCGCGTGCGGGGCGGAAGACGAACGTTCGCGTGCGGCGAATAGCTTTTCCGGTCCGCAATCAACTCTTCAATATGAACCGGTGGGCGGATCGTATTTGCCTTCCAGTGGCGGGCATCGACCACTTGCAAAGTGGCCTCATTTGCAAACCACAGCTTCCCGTCAGGCGACTTGGAAACCGCCGGCTGAAAGTCGACGGGCGCCGGTTGAGCGCCGTCGAACACGTCCAGAAATCGCACCTGGATTACACTATCCGGCTCCCGCCACCAGCGCTCCAGTTCCGAATCGGCGATCGCCATGATTCCACATCTCGCGTAGGCCCACAGCGTCCTTTGGTCGTCTCGTATCGCGGCCAGAATCGAGTCACAAGGCAGGCCGTTTTTTGAGGTTAGAGTTTTCCACCTGCCTTCTTTCCATCGAATAATCCCATTCGAAGTTGCCACCCACGCGGAACTGTCCGGATCTATGAAAAGACCACGGACCCGAGAAGTCTGATGCAAGGAGTACATCTCGAACCGGCCGCTCCGATAACGAGCCAGATTACCGTTGTCGAGCCCTAGCCAAATGCCGGCTCCCGGATCGGCCTCCAGCACTGAGGCGTAAGGTATTTGCGATGTAGTAAATTCCTCGCGAACGCGCATATCGTGGACGCGAAAAAGTTGCCTGCTCGTGACGGCAGCCCACATATTGTGATCTCTATCTTCCGTAAGCGCGGTTACGAGTCCCAGTGGACTGCCGTCCGGCCGGTTGATCTTCTGAAACCGGCCTCGCTCGTAGACGGTTAGAAAACGATCCACGCCGATCCAGAGCCGGCCCGCATGATCTTCATAAAGCGACGTGACCAGGCGTCCCGGTAAGCCCTTGGCTCGGCCAAGTGCGGATACTTTGTTGCCATCGAGGAAATCCAGGGATCCATTGTTGCCGATCAACACCGTGCCGTCGCGCAAGGCGAGTACCGATCCAACCTCGTCAGCCGTTAACCCTTCTCGTGTCGATAGGCTGGCCACGCGATTGTCGCGAAAAACGTCGACCCCCTTAGTCGTGACCGCCCATACTTCACCCTCGCGATCTTCATAAAAGCTTTCGATGGCATTGCCGGATAGGCCGTCCTCACTCTGGAAATGGTCCGCTTGACTGCCGCGAACCCGGTATATTCCGTCATTGTGAGTCCCGATCCAAAGGGAATTGGCGTTATCGACCAACAACGTGGAGACCTGAAGCTTCGAGGCGTTTACTCCTGACAAAGCGAGGGTCTTCGGAACTCCGTGAAGCAGTTGCTTCAGACCTAGCCCCTCGCTTCCAAACCCTACCCACAAGGTGTCATCTCCGCTCGCGGCGACAGCCTCGATGCCGGCTAGATCTTCATATGGCGCCAATTCTTTCCGATACCAGAACTTCCAGAGCCCTGATTTCCAGCGTAGGAGCTCTCCAGAGCTGCCAATCCAGAGATTTCCAGTGCTGTCCTCCGCCAGCGCTTGCCCGAATCGCAAGGCCATCCCGCCGGAAGTTCCAAAACACTGGAGTTCTTTGGCGGCCACTTGGCAAAACCCGCCGGCTGGTCCAATAGGACGCGAACGAGCGGCCCATATCCGCCCGGCATGGTCTTCCAGAATCGCATTGATTCGGCCGGACGCGTTCGTAAACTCAAAAAGGCGGTCGTTCTTCCAGCTCGCCAGGTTCGATGCCGTCCCGATCCACAATGTTCCATCGCTTGCGCCAAGCAGAGCGTAGGTGGCCGGGTTGGACAGCCGTTGACCGTTACCCGGAGCCCAAGGAGTGAAGCGGACGCCATCGAACTTCACTAACCCGGCATCGGTCCCGATCCATATGTAACCATCCGTAGTTTGTGTAAGAGCGTGAGGAGTACCATGGAATGCCCCATCCTCTATTCGCCAGGCAGTATGGCCATATTGAGAGAGGAACTTGCTGGGATCGAGCGCCTTAGCCGGGCGCACTATCAAGAAGAACGCCAGCGTGCAGGCAGCGATGGAAATCCCGATTTTCATGTTCTAAGCCAAATCGGGCTTATTGGGAAATTGTACTCCTGCCTGACGGTTCCGCTATTCCTCGTGCTTCATTTCCTGCACGAAGCTGAGTATGTCGAACTTGTGAATTTTCCGGTCGGGGAAGTAGCTGTTGACGGCGTCCTGCTCATCGTTGAAGATTTCGAATACGGTGGCCAGCTTGGTCATTACCAGCAGTTCGATATTCCGCCGGTTGAGATTGAGCAGTTTCATGTTGCCGCCGCGCTTGCGCAGGGTAGTGGCGCACATTACCAGAGCGCCCAGCCCGGTGCTGTCGATGTAATCGACTTGCGCCAGGTTCAAAACCAGGTTGCCGGCATCCTCTTTCAGATTCGAAATGTGTTCGCGGAACGCAGTGGCCTCGGCGCCTACGGTGATGCGGCCTTTGAGATCGAGAATGACCACGCCTTCCCGTTCGCGCTGAGTAATTTCGAGCGGCATGACGCATATTGTACGTCAATGCAGCAATCGACACTCTGCCGTCAGCGCTTAGCTGAACGCTGATTGCTGAGAGCTGCTTTAGCGAAAACGTCTCTTATACATGAAATTCAGGTCCAGTTCACCATAAATATCCCGCTGTGCGATTACCGACCAACGAGAATTGATGGCCCATTCGATTTGAACTGTCAGCGGGTTGGGGGATGCAACGTCTTGCATGTAAGTGAGGGTAACGTCTGGGGTGACCTGTTGCACCAAAGTGACCGTGGTCTGAGGGGTTGCGGTGATTCCCGTAATTAAAGGACTGATGGACAGTCTGGTCACTCCGAACAGGCGTTGCAAACTGGAGCTTGCAGGGGTTGCCACAGCCTGGCCCAACAGCGTGGATAGGCCCTGCTGTCCCAGGCTCAGTTGCGGCGTGGCCGGTTGGTAGGCGGCCAGCACGGGATTGCTTGTGGGCGCTCTGTGAACCGCCAGGAGGGCTACGATTTCGTCGAAGCGAAGGGGCGGATCGGAGCGATAGCTGAGCTTCAGCCGGTCCATCGGCCCGGAGACAGTCAGGGTCACCGTCACTCCCTGGGTGCTGGTTTGGAATTGGATATTGACGTTTGGGTTGATCTGGTTCGGATTGAAAAATGTGATGGTTCCCTGATCGATGGTATATCGCGCGCCGAAAAAGTTCACCCTACCCGAAGTGATCAGGATCCGCCCGAGCATTCCCGGGTGATCGACTGTGCCGCGCAGGGTAAGATCGGCTGTCGCTTCCAGGTTCTCAGTGATGTTGGTGCGGAACTCGACGCCGGAGGCGGTTCGGATGCGGACATCGAAAGTGATCCCGCCGATAAGACCGGTGCTCAGGCTGGGTGCGCGCGGGGGTGTCGACCGAGCCAGCAAAGAGGCGATATCGGTGTTCCCGTTAAGGGCGACATTCAAGATGGTG
>DATBID010000429.1:0-6310 GCA_036557125.1 Bryobacteraceae bacterium
AGTTAGTTCGTACGATGGAATGGGCGACCGGCTCGCGTATGATATTACAAAGGCGCCTTGGGCGGCCGAGCATATTTCCTGCGTGCTTCCGACCATGGACTCCATCAAAGCATTCGCTCAACGTGAGGGACTTTCTTTAACGATAACACCCAACGGCGAGGCCGCCGCAGTTTTCTGGATGGTTTTCGCTTCCTATTTCGCTTCGAAATCTGGAGAGTTGGCGGCATTAGCTCGGGTTACGGAGTTTTTTAATACTCATCTCTCAGAGCGAATGACCAACCCGCTTCAGCCGAACGATTTCATAGTGGAATTAGGTGCAGCACACGAGATCAACTGAAGAGAGGACTAGCTACTAGCGAAGCATCGATTTTTCCCGCCGGACGTAGCGTTATGGCTCGGTTCCATAACGCCACATCCGGAACACTACTCTTTGCTCATTCTATGTCACTTAAATGCGACGATCTGCATGACCCATGGTCCGGGGGATCCGAGCGTGGCGCTCGAGCTGTAGCTCCCGGCTGAGGTCACCACCTCGTCTTGCACGACATCCCCGTAGGGGGTAATTACCCGCGGAGTGAATCCGCTGCCCGCTGCGCTAACCCAAGTATTCACGGTATTGGCAGCAAAGACCAACTCGTTGGAACTCGTGGCAGTCGTCGAACCGCTGCTGGCCGCGCTATTCCCGCCTGCTCCAGCCGTAACATCCAGCTTGCTTACTCCGCGGTACTCCAGAACACGGACATCCGGATAATTGGCTGCTTGGTTAAACGTCACCGTCACCGTGTTATTCCCGGATACGATGTTGCTCGCATAGTAGATGGATTGCCGCTCGCTGATGGAACTCGTCGGCCCAATCGCCAGATGGTATGTGTTCCCGGCGCTATCCTTCACCGATTGCACTGTGGCGGATATGTCGTTCCAGCCGACCACCACGATATTCAGGTCCCCCGCTGTCTGCGCTCCCGGATAAGCTACGGTAACCGTTTGGGTGGCTGGCGTCGTCGTGGCTGCCACCTGTACGAAGCTGATCGGTGTGGACGAGGCGGTGTAGGTGAATCCATTAGCGAGGCTGGCGCTCTGGCCACCGACGCTTACGCTCACTGTCACTGCTCCCGCTGCGTGCGCGGGCGTGGTGGCGGTGATGGTGGTGCTATTGATGACCGTCATCTTAGTAGCTGCTATGCCGCCGAACGTCACCGTGCCGCCTGAGGCAAAGTTCGTGCCATTAATGATAACCGGTGTCCCGCCGGTCGCCGTTCCGCTGTTCGGAGAGACGCTCCTCACAGTCGGCGACGTCGGAGAACCCGCCGAGAACGTGACCGTCTGCATAACCCATGGTCCAGGGGATCCGAGTGTCGCGCTGGCGCTGTAGCTCCCGGCTGAGGTCGCCACCTCGTCTTGCACGACATCCCCGTAAGGGGTGATAACCCGCGGGGTGAATCCGCTGCCCGCTGCGCTAACCCACGTATACACCGTATTGGACGAAAAGATCAGTTCGTTGGAACTGGTGGTATTTGCCGAACCGCTGCTGGCAACCGCGCTGTTCCCGCTTGCCCCTGCGGTCGCATCTACTTTGGATACTCCGCGGTACTCCAGAACGCGGACATCCGGATAGATTGCCGCCTGGTTGAAGGTCACGGTCACCGTGTTGTTCCCGGATCTAATGTTGCTCGCATAGTAGATGGATTGCTGCAGGTTCGTACCGCTGGTCGGCCCGATCGCCAGGCTGTAGGTGTTTCCGGCGCTATCCCTCACCGATTGCACTGTGGCGGATATGTCGTTCCAGCCGACCACCACGATATTCAGGTCCCCCGCTGTCTGCGCTCCAGGATAAGCCACGGTAACCGTTTGCGCGGAAGGCGTCGTCGTGGCTGCTACCTGCACGAAGCTGATCGGCGTGGACGAGGCGGTGTAGGTGAATCCATTAGCACGGTTGGCGCTCTGGCCGCCGGCGCTTACGCTCACCGTCACCGCGCCGACTGCGTGCGTGGGCGTAGTGGTGGTGATGGTGGTGCTATTGACGACCGTCACGTTGCTGGCTGCTGTGCCGCCGAAAGTCACCGTGGCGCCCGAGACAAAGTTCGCGCCGGTAATGGTCACCGGAGTCCCGCCGGTCGCCGGTCCGCTGTTCGGCGATACTGCACTCACGGCTAGGGGGCCCAGCAGGCTGATAGTAGCCGTTTTAGAAACTCCGCTCAGCGTGGCGGTCAGAGTGGCGCTTTGACTACTCGAAATCGTTCCAGCCTTCGCTGTAAAAGTCACCGTGCTGGCGCCCGCCGGCACTGTTACGGAGGGGGCCGGCACGGGCAGAAAGCTATTGTTGGTCGCTATCGGAACCGCCACACCGCCTGCGGGCGCCACGTTTGTTAAAGAAACCGTGCACGTCGTCGCCGCTCCGGAATTCAGGCTCGATGGGCTGCACACCAGCGAAGACAGGGACATTGCCGACGCCGTCAGGCTCACCGTCGCCGTTTGCGAAATCCCGGCGGGTACGGCCGCCATGGCTTGATTCGAGTACCCGCTCTCCTGCCCGCCGTTGTTGACAGCCGTCGTGACATAGTAGTACGTCTGACCGTTTTGAATGTTGTAGTCCATGTACTGCGTTTGCAAGCCCGGGTTGGCTGCAAAGGTATAGGGTCCGCCATTGATAGTGCCCCGATAGATGTTGTAGCCTGTCACGTTTTGCGATGTGCTGGCCGCCCAATTCAGAGATACCAAATTCAAAGCAGTGGCGGTGATCGTTGCGCTCTGATTGGCGGAAATGGTTCCCGCTGTGGCCGTAAACGTCGTGGACGTCGCCCCTGCCGGCACCGTAGCCGAGCCCGGCACCGGCAATGACGTGTTGTTGCTCGATAATAATATTTCCGTCCCGCCGGCGGGCGCTGCCATGTTCAACGTCACAGTGCAAGTCGTAGGTGCGCCGGACGTCAAAGTGGCCGGATTGCAAACGACTTTGGAAACAGAATCGACCTGCCCAAAAGCAATCCCGCAAAGTAAAAAGAGTGGTATCGCCGCCCGGCGGCTTTCGCTGAAAGCTCTCATAATTGGTCTCTCAAAAAATCCGATTAATGATCCTGTGGTTAATGATCGGCTTTAGGGATTCACGCTGCCAAGGTTCAAAATAGTTGACCCGCTTTCCCTAACTAAGGTGAATTCGGGATTAATTGGGCAAAATTAGGTGAATTATCCCAACGCAACTGAGCCAAATCTAGACAGAAGACCGGCAGGTAATAATGCGGGAATTGGCTCCTCCACGTAGTTGATAAGGCTGTGTGCGCCCGAGAATATGGCTGATGTCCCCATGGGAATCTTGAGCTGCAAGAATAGATAACCAGTTCTGGAGTTGCAGGGCAAAATTCTTTCAGTTAATCTTAATTTTTAATGTGGAAAGCCGCTTTCGATCGCTATCGTTTTCCCGAGCGTTTGATTGAAGCGGGTGTGGTGGATTTACTATCAATCCGCAACCGCGCTGCGCGGTTTGGAGCGGGCCTCCCGAACACGATCGCGGCCAGTGTGGACCCCGCAAGCGACCTGGCCGAATATTTTACCCACGAGCGCTACGTTGCGAACCATGCCGCAGGTTCACCAGAGTTTCTTCCAGATTCTGTTGTTGGCCAAGTCTACTACGCTCTACGCCCATTCCTCCCAAAGCGGCTTCGCATACTTCTTCAGAGGGCGTACCTGAGTGGTTGGGACAACTTGGCATTTCCCGCGTGGCCAGTCGACTTCACTGTGGAGCATCTGTTGGAAGCAGCCTTGGTCGAGTGCATGAAGTCGGCTGGCATTGAAAGTTTACCGTTCATCTGGTTCTGGCCGGACGGCGCGTCGGCCGCTGTTATCATTACTCATGATGTCGAGACTTGCCAAGGACGGGACTTTTCCTCTTGCCTCATGGGAATCGATGAGTCGTTTGAGTTCCGCTCGTCTTTCCAAATTATTCCGGAGAAGCGCTACTCTGTCGCAGACACTTATCTTCAGGAAATTCGGGACCGTGGGCACGAGATTAACGTGCAGGACTTGAATCACGACGGTAAACTTTTTCGGGAACGGGACCTGTTCTTATCGCGTGTCCGAAAGATCAACGAGTATGGCCGGGCTTGGGGCGCAAAGGGATTTCGGGCCGCGGTCCTCTATCGAAACCTGAACTGGTACGATTCACTTGAATTTGAATATGACATGTCGGTCCCGAATGTGGCCCACCTGGAACCACAACGCGGGGGATGTTGCACCACTTTCCCTTATTTCATCGGCGAAATTCTCGAACTCCCCATCACCACTACTCAGGACTATTCGCTGCTGCATATCCTCCGCCAGCAAAAAATCGGCTTGTGGAAAACGCAAGCCGGTATGATCCTCGACAGACACGGCCTGTTGCATTTCGTGACCCACCCCGACTACCTGCTTGAAACCCGGGCCCAGAATCTCTACCGTGAGCTGCTGGCTTTTCTCGCGGAAATCTGTGGAAAACGCCAGTTGTGGTCCGCTCTACCGGGTCAGATCAATAAGTGGTGGCGAATGCGCAGCCAGATGATTCTTGTTCGCCTTGGGAGCCACTGGCATATCCAGGGCCCAGGTGCGGAACGCGCCCGTGTGGCCCACGCGCATCTCGAGGGCGGCCGCCTGACATACTCAGTCGAAAATCTGGTCCCCGCCAATCCATAGCACACCGCCTCAGTCCGCCCTTTTTCTCTCGGATGCTCGAAGAGATCGATCCATTAGTAGACCCGCGCTGGTCGAAATTTTTGGCGGCGCATCCGGATGCATCCATATTTCATACCTCTGGCTGGCTTCAGGCGCTGCGGAGAACTTACGGCCACAAGCCCGCGGCTTTGCTGGCAACCGGTCGCGCGGGCGAATTGGCGGGCGCTCTGGTATTTTGCCGGCTCCAGAGCCGCTTTCGCGGCCGACGACTGGTTTCGCTGCCCTTTTCCGATCATTGCAGCCTGATTTTTTCCAGCCATATTCAGGCCGCCGAGTTGCTCACCAGCTTCCAGCAAACTGCCACAGCAGAGCGCTCGAAATCGACCGAAATCCGGCCGGATTCCGCGCTTCCGTTGGATCCGCATAAATGGCAACCTTCCCGTGCCTTCTATTTGCACCGCCTGGATCTCCGACCGGGTGCTGCCGCTGTTTTCGAGGGCTTTCATAAGGATTGCATCCGCAGGCGAATCCGTCATGCGGAAAGAGAAAAGGTCACGGTTTCAGAAGGAAAAGATTCGGAAAGCGTAAGGCAATTTTACGCGCTTTTGATAAAGACTCGGCGGCGTCACGGCGTTCCGCCCCAGCCGCTGGCCTGGTTCGAAAACCTAATCAGCTGCCTCGGCCAGTCCGCTATTATTCATTGCGCGCGTAAGGACGGCCAGCCAATCGCCGCTATCCTCACCCTGCTCTACGGAAAGACTCTGTACTACA
This sequence comes from Bryobacteraceae bacterium, assembly GCA_036557125.1. Lineage (GTDB taxonomy): Bacteria > Acidobacteriota > Terriglobia > Bryobacterales > Bryobacteraceae > PSRJ01. The sequence goes on from DATBID010000429.1 coordinate 5,413, forward strand.
AATACGGGGCTTCCGATGCCCGTTTCCACGATCTCGGCGGGATGCCGTACCTCTTCTGGCACGCCATTCAAAAGGCGATCAGCGATGGGCTCGAGGCCCTGGATCTGGGGCGCTCCGATTGCGATAACCCCGGTTTAATCCGATTCAAGGAGCGCTTGGGCGCAAAACGCGCCGCCTTACAATACTGGGAATCTTTATCGGAGGGATCAAAACGGCAGTCTACCGGTCGCCCGCTCGTATCGTTGGCTCATCTGGCTTGCCGTCATCTGCCGGACCGGTTTTTGGCCGGGCTGGGTGAGCTTTGTTATCGCCACATGGACTGATTCCGGAATCTTCCACTCAAGAATCAGCAAATAGGGCGGCACACCATCCTTCATCTGTCGCTCGAACGAAAATGAGCTTGACGAAATCCAGGCACTTGCCGGTCCCGGAAGATACCTGACAAAGACTGGAGCCCAGCCGCCTGCGGCCGATTCCAGACAAGTTGTTTGCCGTCGGCCGAGGGAGACCTTATCGACAACTGGTCGTCGTCTTGTCTCCCCGCCGTCGCCGTTGCGCCATTACTCCCAAGATCACTATGGCGAGTGGAATTAGCGTCGATGGTTCCGGCACGGCCGCGGCCGCCGGCGTAAACGTTCCGTCCGTGCGTACATCAAAGGCGACAAGGGCCGGAACCCCGTTGATCGGGTCCGTACCGGTAATTCTGTCTGAAAAATCCAGTTCATAGGTATAAGTTGTGCCTGGGAGGAGCGAACCGGCGGGCATAACGACGGAAGTCGCAATAGGGGAGAGCTCCTGGGCGAACGACGATCCGAATACCGTGAGAAACGTTTGACCCAATGTGGCATTCGAGTTGGGAGTAAACGAATTGAATTTGAAAGTGAAAGGGGCATTCGGA
>DATBID010000430.1:0-16887 GCA_036557125.1 Bryobacteraceae bacterium
AACATGAGATTGAAGGACTGGATGTGAGTCTTCACGGCGAAGAGGGTTACATTTTCGAGTCGTAACCGCTGCCGGATCGTGATTGAAAGAAGCGATAAGATAAGCAGCCGCGAGAGGTTACGATAAAAGCCATGAAGAAGATCGAAGCCATCATTCAGCCGTTCAAACTGGACGAAGTGAAAGAAGCTCTCAAGGGTATTGGCATTGACGGAATGACGATCAGCGAAGTCCGCGGGCACGGCCGCCAGAAGGGGCACAAAGAAGTGTACCGGGGGCAGGAATACAACGTCGATCTTCTGCCGAAAGTGAAGTTGGAAATGGTGGTCGCCGAATCGCGCACCGATGAAGTGGTTCGCACACTGGCGGGGGCCGCACGAACGGGCAAAATCGGCGACGGGAAGATCTTTGTCTCGGAGGTTGCCGAGGCGATCCGGATTCGGAACGATGATCGTGGGGAATCCGCTCTCTAGCACCAGCACCAGTCCCGTCCAGCAAGCGTTTCTGGCCACTGGCGATGCGCTTACGGCTTTGGCGGAGCGCACGGCTTATGTGGACCGGGTGGTAATCGAGACAGCGGGAGATTCTTTGTTTGCCGCGGCGCCCTCGGGCCTTACCTTGCTCGCGGTTGGCGGCTACGGCCGGAGGCAGCTTTTCCCGTATTCGGATGTGGACCTGCTTCTGCTGTTCGAATCCGAGCGGCTGGCGGTCGCTACCAAAGAGGCTCTTTCGGTTTTTCTGCGGCGGCTTTGGGATTCCGGCCTGCGCGTCAGCCACTCCGTGCGAACGCCGGCGGAGTGTACCGAAGTTCATGACACCAATACCGAGTTGAACATCAGCCTGCTTGACCAGCGGTATCTCGCCGGCGATCGCGCTCTATATGCGCGTCTGGTGGAGAAGCTGCCGCGCTTCATTCTGGGCAACCGGGACGCGCTCATCCGAAACCTTTCGCAGCTCACCCGCGAGCGGCACGCCAAGTTCGCCAACACGTTCTATCACCTGGAACCGAACGTGAAGGAGTGCCCGGGCGGCCTGCGGGACTACCAGTTGATCTGCTGGCTTGCCCAGATGCGCGACACCGACGCGCACCGGATGGGCGTGGCGGATCCGGCCGCGGAACTCCAGCAGGCTTTCCGTTTTCTGGCGCGCCTGCGCTGTTATCTGCATTGCCAATCCGGGCGCGACAACAATCTGCTCTCATTTGAAGCCCAGGATGCCGCGGCCGAGCATTGGGACTCCGAAGGGCAGGCCGGCGACCCCGCCGATTGGATGCGCGAATATTACCGCCACGCGCGCGCTGTGTATCGGGCCGCCATCCGGCAACTAGAAACCAGCGAGGCCCAGTCCAGCTCCTTATTTGCGCAATTCCGCGATTGGCGCTCGCGCCTGGCAAATGCCGATTTTAGCGTACACCGGGAGCGGGCCCACTTTCGGGCGCCGCAGGGTCTGGATGCCGGCACCGAACTCGGCATCGATCTCATGTTGCGGTTTTTCGAATTCATCGGCCGCCACGGGATTCGCGCCTCTTTCGAAGCGGAACAGCAGATCGAGACGCGCCGGGAGCGCCTACGCGCCCAATTTGCGGAATCCCGCCCCATTTGGCCTTCCCTCAACGCTATTTTTTCCCTGCCTCACGCTCCCCTAGCGGTGCGATCGATGCACGAGACAGGAATTTTGACCGCTCTATTTCCGGAACTGGAAGGAATCGAATGTCTGGTGGTCCGCGATTTCTACCATCGTTATACGGTTGACGAGCATACCCAGGTGGCCTTGCAGAACCTTTGGGAGCTGCGTTCAGCCGATGAACAGCCGCTCCACTCCTATGGCGCGCTTCTTCTGGAGATGCAAAATTGCGGCCCGCTGGTTTTCGCTCTGCTATTTCACGACTCGGGGAAAGGGCTGGATGGCGAAGGCCACGTCGAGGGCTCGCTGCGCTTGGCTCGCAGTGCCATGTCCCGGATTCAGATGCCGGCGCAGGAACAGGAAGCCGTCCTTTTCCTCATCGGAAAGCACCTGGAGCTTTCGGCGGTGATGCAATCGCGCGATCTGTTCGACCCGCAGACCATCCGCGACGTGGCTCATCAAGTCGAAACCGTGGAGCGCCTGAAGGCTCTCACGCTACTGACTTACGCCGATATCAGCGCGGTGAACCCTAACGTGATGACGGCGTGGCGCGCCGAACAGCTCTGGCAGCTTTATCTGATGGTTTATAACGAGCTGACCCGCGAACTGGAATCGGAGCGGATAGAAGGCGATCCCACAGGCTCGCCCGAACGGGTGGAGTTCTTGCGGGGGTTTCCGGTTCGCTATCTGCGCACCCACACGGAAGCGGAGATCGATGGCCATATGGCGCTCGAAGAGAAGAGCCGCAAGCGCGGGGTGGCGGTGGAGATTCGCAAGCTGGAATCGGCTTACGAGTTGACTATGGTCGCCGGCATCGACCGGCCCGGCCTGTTCGCCGCGGCAGCGGGCACGCTTTCGAGCTTCGGCATGAACATCCTCAAGGCGGAAGCGTTTTCCAATCGACGCGGCCTGATCCTGGACACATTCACGTTCGCCGATCCCTCCCGCACTCTGGATTTAAACCCCTCAGAAATCGACCGGCTGCGCACTACCGCCGAGCGGGTGATTGCGGGAAAACTCGATATCCGCCAACTGCTGCGCAACCGCCCGAAGCCCGTCCTGCCCACCCGGAGCGCGCGCATTCCGGCCAAGGTGACTTTCGACGGCAAAGCCAGTTCCACCGCCACATTGGTGGAAATCGTGGCGGAAGACCGTCCCGGCCTGCTCTATGACTTGGCCTCGGCCATTTCGTCTAGCGGGTGCAATATCGAGGTGGTGTTGATCGACACGCAGGCGCACAAGGCGATCGACGTGTTCTACATCACCGCGGGCGGCGGAAAGATAGAGTCTGAGAAGCAATGGCGGCTGGAAGAAGCGCTGCGACAGGCTTGCGAGCCGGGGGCGTGAAGAGGAGGCGGCAGCAAGACCGCCTCCGCCCTGTGCTATTTACTAATTCGAGCCACCGCAAACTGAACACGCGGCGAACCTGTCACGTATTGAAGCCGGCGGGGAGCAAAAGGCTACAGTCCGGCTTGTCTCCGCCTCAACGCGCAAGAACCCCGGGGCGCGATCGTGCTCAACGCCTCAGAGGGCTGGACATGGTCGAGATACCTGGGATGGCTAGCCCGGTAAGCTGTTTATTTTAGAATCGGTGTCCCCTCCGCCCCGCCGTCCGCGGCGGCCTGCTAATGGACCGCTTCGTTTCTGGGTGTGTAGTCTAGAGAGACCGCTTTGAAACCAATCGTGATGGGCGAAGCGCCGAAGCAACTGTCTCAGCACCTTGAGCGGATCTTCGACCGGCACTACGAACTGATGTATCGCACGGCTTACGGCCTCACCGGTAGCGCAGCCGATGCTGAGGACATTGTCCAGACAATTTTCGTACGCCTGCTGAATCGGGAGCTTCCGCCGGACCTCAGCACCGCGCCAGAGCGGTATCTATATCGGGCAGCCTTCAATTTGTCGCTCAACACGATCCGGGACAAAAAACGCCAGGTGTTGACCGACAATATGGAGGTCTTCGATACCGCCTACGATACAGGCGATCCAAGTGCGGAAGGCCGAATACTGGATCAGGCCTTACACGAGGCGCTGGCGATGCTCAATCCGGCGGCCGCCCAGATAGTGATCTTGCGCTATGTCCACGACTACAGTCTTGCCGACATTGCAAGGATGCTGGGCACGACGCGGAGCACCGTGGCTGTAAGTCTCTTCCGATCGCGTTCCCGCTTAAGAAAGCATCTTTCGGCAGCTCGGAAACGAGGGAACCATGCCGTCTGAAAAGGACATTTTGCGCCGGGCCCTGGGCAGGCTCGGCCGCGTGCCGCCGGAAGTGCTGGGCTTGTCCCGGCAACGGGTTCGTGGAAATCTGAAAGTCGACCTTCGGCCAACGGCGCCATTGCCTCTGCCCGACGCCACACCAGCCGATCTGACTGTTCTCCGCCGGCCATTTTACATCGCCGGAGCGACGGCTCTGCTTTGCCTTTTGATCGGGGGCGGAGCCCTTGTTCTATGGAGATTTGAGAGGCGGTCTGCTTCGACCCTGGTGGCGAAATCCGCTTCGATACAGACTTCGGCATCCCAAGCGTCGGTTCAACCATCCCGTTCCGGCATTGAGGCGCCACCCCCGGTAAGACCCGCCCTTCCGAAACCGAACAAAACGCAGCCATCCAGAGCTGCAACGCAACCGCAAGTGGCCGGTCCACCACTGGTCCAGGCCCCCCAGCCGCAGGCGCGATTTACGGTGTTGCCCCCCGGCGAAGGTAGGGTTATTTTGGACCGCTCTTGCGGCGCATGTCATCGCGCTGCGGCCGTCGGCTGGTACCATTACGCCACGCGAGCCCAGTATGCCGAAGTGGTTTCCCGCATGATCGCGATGGGCGCTCAGGTCTCCGAGCAGGAAGCTCCTGTGCTTACCGACTATCTCTTCGACAACCTTGGAGCGAAACCCGCCCCGGAAGTTGATACGAGCGGCCGAGCGATTTTGGAGCGGGCCTGCACTGGCTGCCACAGTCTGAACGGCATCGAGAACTACTCATACGATTCCGAGGACCCCTATAGAGAATTGGTCTCAACAATGGTTTCCTACGGGGCCACGCTGAGCGAAGCGGAGAAAGCGACACTCATAAATTATCTGTTTATGACTTACGGAAAACGATGACTATGCACAAATCTATTTTGCTAAGGAGACAAAAATGGAATCCAGAACAGAAAACCGTGTCAGTAGTGATGTAGACGAAACAGGCAGGAACGACAGACGAGATTTCCTGAATGCGCTGGTGGCGGCTGCGTTGATGGGGATCGTGGCATCGGAAAGCGCCAACGCGCAGGAGACCTCCAACGGCGGGCGATCCTCCGGTAGTGCGCAAGGCGCCCGGCGGCAGCCGCTACCCGCCCCATTCACGGGCATGGACGCAGCATTCGCCCCGCTTACGATTCGGCCGGGCGGCCCCCCGTCGCGGCCCCACACGCATTCGGGCTTTGTGCTCGGTTATGTCATTGAAGGGGACTATCTCTTTGCGATCAATAACGAGACTCCGCGGGTGGTGCATGCAGGTGAGATCTTCTATGAACCGCCAGGCGCGACGCACACAACGCATGCCAGCGCGAAACCAGATCAGACAGTGAAACTACTGGCGATTGTGATTGGCCCGAAGGACGCCGCGACCACGGCTCCTGCACGGTGAAGATACCTAAGGTCCAAGGAGAGGTCCCATGTTCAGTCGATATGCCGTTATCGTCGCCATTTCTCTGTGCGGTCTCGGCCGTTTGGCCAATGCCGCCAATCCGCTGACCGACTATCCGGCCGCCAAACCGGGCGATGCCGGATACGTCGCCGAAGACCCGCAGCTAGCCCAGTTGGTTGGCAGACCTGCGCCTAACATCACACTGCGATCGATCAATGGAGGCATGATCGACATCGTGAAAAACTATGGCCACAAGCCGGTATACCTCAGGGTCTGGGCTACCTACTGTATTCCGTGCCGGGCTCAAATGCCCGGCTTCGAGAAAATCTACCAGAAGTACGGCACGAAGATGCAGATCGTTGCCGTCAACGCTGGGATTGGCGACGAGCCCGCTAAAGTCCGCAGGTTTGTGGCCGAGGCGAACATGCAGATGCCGGTCGCGATTGACGATGGCTCACTTGTCGGGTGGCTCAAGCTGGACTCCACACCTTTTCATTTGTTGATTGGCATGGACGGACGAATCGCCTATGCCGGACACCAGGACGGTCCGCAACTGGATGCGGCGCTCGAACGCGTGCTTGCCGGCAAGCGCGAGACGCGCATCGAAACGACGAATGCTCCATCCGTGGCGACGCTGAGACCGGGTGACGTTGTGCCTTCTGTTGATCTGCGCGGCCCCGACAATGCGCCGGTGGAACTCGCACGGACAGGGCGGCCCAGAGCCGTATTGTTCACGGCCACATGGTGCGAGAGTTATTTGAAAGACACCGAGCCGAAAACCGTTGAAGCGTGCCGTCGCGCGCGCGAACAGGCAGACGAGCTGTCGCAAAACGGCCCGGTCGAATGGCTGGGAGTTGTGACGCGTCTCTGGACCACGCCCAAAACTCTCGCTTCATACCAAACACGGATGAAACCGCGTGTGCCGATGGCTGTGGATACCGAAGGGCAGGCGTTCCACGCATTCGGTATTCAGGGTTTTCCCGCCGTCGCGCTCATTGATGCCGACGGCCGTCTTTTCCGGATCGTGGGTCCGGAAGATAACGACCTCACAACAGCGATCGAGGAGCTGGCGGCGCGGCACAAAAAATAATCGTCACCGACGCCTCGGAAGCTCACCGCGCACAAAGCGATCGACGTGTTCTACCTTACCGCGTGCGGTGGAAAGATAGTCTGAGAAACAGTGGCGGCTGGACGAAGGGCTGCGGCAGGCCTGCGAGCCGGGGGCGTGAAGAGGAGGCGGCAGCAAGACCGCCTCCTCCCTGTGCTATTTACTAATTCGAGCTACCGCAAATTGAACACGCGGCGGACCCAGCAGTGGCTGTGAAGCCTGCCGGTACAGCGAACAGATTGGGATCCGGTTCGTTTCCAATCTTCACGTTGCTCATCTCCTGCACCATCCGCATCGTCTTTCCGGTGATCGTAGAGGTATGCTCGCTCTCGATTCGGATCGCTACATTGTAGTCCGGCGAAAACCAAGTCTTGCCGACTATCTGTTTGGTGTTGCCATCATAGACGGGGATTGCCACTGTGAAAACCCCGTTGATCGTCTGCGAGTCCATTCCAGGCTTCTCGACGAACGGTATAGCGTAAGGCGCAAAAGGGCCGCCTTGCATGACTGTGTATTGCTTTCTGAAGTACTTGACGGAAATGCTCTGGCCATTCGCTCTGATGACCGCCGTATTCGGCTGATGGGTGTTCGCGTCGAGCATAATGGTGGCCTCCCTGCCATCGCTTGCCCTCGCGAAGGTTCCTGTCTGCTGACTGACTACTGTGGTCTGCCCGTTATCGTCTACCGAGTATGTGGTACTAGTGACGGTAGCGGTGATCGGCGTGGTAACCGCGGTCCCCGCCGCTGCGGCGGCGCAGGCAACAATCGGGAAAATCCATCCAACTTTTCGAATCATCGCTCAGCTCCCTTCTTATCAGTAGTAGACTGGGTCGCACTCTTATTCTACAGTGTCCTTCTAGAAATCGTGGTTTGAGCCGGTCTCCAAATTTTCCGCCGCAGGCGCTCATAGTTCCCATGCAAATTGGCGACAAAACTAAGTAGTCCATCTGATTTAGTCCTCCCCGGTTTGCTGTTACTTTCAATTACGAAAGCAGCTTTGCCAAGGAGGCAATCTATGAAGCTCTTCGTTCGTATTTGGATGGATCGTATCTGGAAAGATACTCGCGGTCAGGACCTGGTGGAATACGCACTGGCGGCGGGGATGGTGGCTCTGGCGGCCGTGGCGGCGATGCCGCAATTGAGCGGAACGATCAACAACGTTTTCTCCAAAATCGGCTCGATTATTAACTCGGCCGTGTAGCGAGCGCCAGCTTCCATCGGCGGCGTGCAGCGGCGATGCAGGCCTGGCCCGATGGGCAATTCGGGAGGCGATCCGTATGGGGAATTCGATTCTGCCCGGCAGTTCCGTAGGCTAAAGCTGGCGAAGGCCCGCCCGTCTTCGCCAGCACGCATTCGGCGGCTCCAGCGCCGGGCAAGGGAAATGGCACGAACGGGAGAATGTTGTGACACGCAGGCGCGGGGAGCGCGGCAGCGGGTTGGTAGAAGTCGCGCTGGTCTCGGTCCCTTTCTTCACGGTGGTCCTGGGTCTGATGGCCTCCGCGTACCTGGTTTTTCTCTATAACAGTACGGCCTTCATGGCGCAGCAGGGGGCACGTTGGGCCGCGGTGCGAGGGTCGAGCAGCGGCACGCCGGCTACTTCGGCCACGGTGCAAAGTTACGTACAAGGCGAGGGCCCTGGGCTCGCTCCAGGCGCCGTAACGGTCACGACCGCCTGGTCCCCGAATAACAGCCCCGGCAGCACCGTCTCAGTGACGGTGAGCTATGCGGCGGTGCCGCTCTATACGCTCGCCTTTCCCAATACCCTCACAATCAGCGCCACCTCTTCCGCCACCATTACGAAATAACAATCCTAATGTTCCAGCGCTCGGCCGCCGATGTAAGAGTGTGACGCCGATGGTCAAAGAGATCGTGTTCTGGGTTGGGCTTCCTGCGCTAGTGGCAATTGGTTCGGCAGCCCTGGTGTGGATGCTGATGCAGGCGCGCATGCAGTTGCTGGCGACGAATTGCAAGGTGGCCATGGCCGAGATAGAAAAAAAGGCTGTACTAAGCCGGCCCCGATTGGAGGACCTATTGGCTGAGCTACGGCTCGAACGCCGCCAGTTTTTACGGAAGATTGCCGGGGGCCACGGCTCGGAAACTACCCTACTCACGCTGGAACGTCTTTATTTTCGCCAGATCCCGCTGACGGGCTGGATGCAGGAAGAGATTCCGCTAGGTGCGGGAGCGCCATTGCCGGGGCAGACGCTGATCCACGAGATGAGGGCGGACGCAGCGCCCGTGTCTCTGGTCGCGGGCTGACGCGCTGAGCGGTTTACGACGTCGCGCGCTTCAGCGCGAATGCCAGCGCGCCAAAAACGGCTGCGCAGGCAAGCGCCGCGGTTCCTCTATGCTCTGCCATCCAAGAGGTCGCGGCAGACTGGTGCGCCTGCCGTCCAAAGACGCCGTGCGCGCCGAAGTCTCCCGGCACGGGTTCAAACAAATTGTCAGGCCGGTCTTTCTCGACGGGATCCTGAGTCTGCTGCGAATCGAAACCGGTCTTGCCGAGGTAGTAGTCCGCAAGCGCCGGAGCGACCTTGTTGCCTTCAATCGCGATCACCGTCGGAGCGCCTACAAAGACTTCACGCCGCTGGTGGTGCGACGCCCACACGATTGTCTCCGCGGCGACCTCGGGCTGGAATATGGGCGGCACGGGTTGCGGATGGCGCGGCATTTTTGAGCGGCACCACGTGAACTGGGGTGTGTTCATCGCTGGAAGCTGCACCATCGTCAAATGAATATTCTTGCGATCATGGATCAGCTCTGTCCTCAACGAATCCGTGAAACCTGCAATTGCATGTTTGGCGCCGCAATAGGCAGCCTGGAGTGGAATCGACCGGTAAGCCAGGGCGGACCCGACCTGGATGATCCTGCCGGCATTGCGCGGCAGCATGCGCCGTAGGGCCGCCATGGTCCCGTAGACGGTTCCGAGATACGTGACCTCGGTGGCGCGTTTGAATTCAGCCGGAGTGACATCGGCAACACGCCCGAAGACGGTTGTCATGGCATTATTGACCCAGACGTCGATCGGCCCAAGTTCGGATTCAATTCGTGCGGCCGCGGATTCCATCTGGTCTGGGTCAGCCACATCGGCTGCGGCTGCGAAACCCTTGCCTCCGAGTTGATCGGCTTCGCGGGCGGCCGTGTGAAGACCCTCCGTGTCGCGCGCAATCAGTCCAATATGCGCTCCTTCGCGGGCAAAGGCCCGTACGGTGGCCCGGCCAACGCCCGCCGAGGCTCCCGTGACAACAACTACTCTCGTATTAACACCTTTCATCGAAAACCCTCCGTACAAGGAAATATCCCGCGAGAGCCGCGCCGGCGCCGCCAATCAGCAAGGCTCCGTTGCGCTTCCAGGAGGCCGGCGCGCCGGCTTCGAGATGAAGCGCAAGCGGCGGGGGACTCGCGGCGCCATGCTGCGCCATTTGCAAGAGCTGCGCCAGGTGAAGCGGCCGGCGTCCAGTCTCCTGCTCGATCTGCGTTTTGCAACTGAATCCGTCCGCCAAAACGAGAGTCTCACGAGAGGTTTGCCGCAGGCGCGGTCCGAGCTGGTGCTCATACACCTTCCTGGAAATCTCGTACTTTTCTTTCTCGAAACCGAAGCTGCCGGCCATTCCGCAGCAGCCTTCGTCAAGGAACTCGGCTTTCGTGCCCATAGCTTGAAGCAGCTTTTTTTCGCCATCCATGCTCATGATGGCCTTCTGGTGGCAGTGGGGGTGTACAACAATGTCGCGGTGCAGAACCGGCGGCTGGTAATTATGCCGCGTCAAAAATTCGGCCAGAGTGAAAATCTGGCCGTGGAGGCGCTTGGCATCCTCGTCGTGCGGCCGCAGATCGAGCATTTCGTCGCGGAATACCGCCAGGCAACTCGGCTCCAACCCGACCACCGGCGTGCCGGCTTCGATGGAAGGCCTCAGGCGCGTCAGAATTTCCCCGAGCAACGAATCGGCTTGTTTGAGGAAGCCGTAGTCGTAGAGCGGCCGGCCGCAGCAAAGGGCTGCGCGCGGCACGAGCACACGGAATCCGGCGTCCTCCAAAACCTCGGTTGCGGCCGCGGCGACCTCCGGATGGAAGTAATTGTTGAACGTGTCGGCCCACAGGATGACTTCGGGTTTGCCTTGGTTGCGCGTTCCGCGGCGCTCGAACCAATCCTTAAAGGTGGTTCGCGCAAATTGCGGGAGCTCGCGTTCGGAAGCTATGCCGGCGATCCACTTGGCCTGCGGCGTCCGGCCCACGAGGTTGGCAAACCCCGGAAACCGGGAAGCAAGACGGGCCCAGCGGTGAATCCAGCCCATGGAGTAGGCTTGCCGGGGCCGCAGCCGGTTTTCGTAATAGTGAGACAAGAACTCGGCCTTGTAGGTCGCCATATCGACGTTAACGGGGCAATCGCCCTTGCATCCCTTGCAGGAGAGGCAGAGGTCCAGGGAATCGAACACCTCTTTGCTGTTCCAGCCGTCGCGGATCACGTCGCCGCGCATCATCTCGAAGAGCAGATGGGCGCGCCCGCGCGTCGAGTGTTCTTCTTCCATCGTCGCGCGGTAGCTGGGGCACATCGTGCTTTTCTCCTGACGCCGGCATTCACCAATCCCGACGCAGCGCATCGCAGCGTGAGTGAAGCTGCCGTTATCGTGGATGAAGTGAAAATGTGTGGCCGGTTCTTTGGGCGCGAAGTCAGTACCCAGGCGGAGATTGGCGGTGATGGGGTACGGGTCTACAACTTTTCCCGGATTCATTTTGCCGTTAGGATCCCAGACAGACTTGAATTCCCGGAAGGCTTCGCAGATTTCCGCGCCGAACATTTTCGGGAGAAATTCCGCTCTCGATTGCCCGTCGCCGTGCTCACCCGAAAGCGACCCGCCGTATTTCACGAGGAGCGAGGTTGCCTCATCCATGAATGAGCGATAGTTGGCGATGCCCTCCGCAGTCAGGAGATCAAACGTGATTCGCGTGTGAATACAGCCCTGGCCGAAATGCCCGTAGAGCGCCCCTTCATAGCCGTGCTTTTCGTAAAGCTCGCAGAGCTCCCGCAGGTAAGCTCCGATCTTATCGGGAGGAACAGCCGAATCCTCCCATCCCTCCCAGGTAACCGGCTCGCCCGGAACCCATGCGGTCGCGCCCAAACCGGATTCGCGGACTTCCCAAACCATATGCTCTTGCTGGGGGTCATCGTAAAGTTTCATGGCGGGCGCGTCATGGCGCTTCTTCAGGTTCTCCATCAGGCGGCGCGCCTGGTTATCGGAATCCTTGCGGTCTTCGCCACCGAACTCGACCAACAGCCAGCCGCGGCCATCGGGCAGCAGTTTGAGATCGCGGGGGTGCACGCCTTTGACCTTCATGTTTTCGACGAGCAGCGCGTCAATGGCTTCGCAGGCGATGGGCTTGAATTCGAGAATCTCGGGAATGTGATCGCCGGCGCGATAGATATCCGGATAGCCCAGCACCACGAGTGATCTTGCCGGCGGGTTCCAGACCAGTTTGACAGTCGCTTCGAGCGTAACCGCGCAGGTCGATTCGGTGCCCACGAGCGCGCGCGCCAGGTGGAATCGGTTTTCGGGTAGAAGGGCGGGAAGATTGTAACCGGAGACGCGCCGCGGGATGTCCGGGAAGCGGTGGCGGATCTGGTCCGCGTAGCGGTTCGCGATTCGCTCGAGTCCCGCGTAAATCTCGCTACGCCTGCCGCCCTTGGCAATGATGCGCGCGCGTTCCTCCGGCGGCGTTTCTCCCACGCGCATGCGCACTCCGTCATAAGTAAGTACATCCAGTTCGATGACGTTGTCTTCGGTCTTTCCGGCCATCAACGAATGGGAGCCGCAAGAGTTGTTACCGATCATGCCGCCGAGGGTGTTGTGGTTGTGGGTCGCAGGATCTGGACCGAAAGTTAACTGATGGTGTTTCGCTTCCTTGCGCAGCCAGTCCAGAACGATCCCCGGCTGGACCCGCGCCGTCTTTGCCCGTGGATCCAGATCGATCAGTTTGTTGAGATATTTTGTGAAATCGAGGACCACGGCAACGTTGCAGCACTGGCCCGCGAGACTTGTTCCCCCTCCGCGGGCGAGCAACGGCGCGCCGTGACGGCGGCATTGTTCCACGGTTTCGAGAACATCCGCGACCGTTTTCGGGACGACAACGCCGATCGGGACCTGCCGATAGTTGGAGCCGTCCGTGGAGTATAGAGCGCGGCTCCCATCGTCGAATTGAACTTCTCCCTCGATACGCTTGCGGATTTCCTTTTCCAGCGCCCGCGCTTCATCCTTTGGGTAGGCGGCTACCCGCGGCCGCGCCCATGAGATTTGCGGTTCATGCAGCAAGGTTGCCATAGACTTTAAATTCGCCGTTGGCGCCCGTCACGCCCTGGTCTACCCAGCACGCCAACTGCCTCTGTGAAGTGTCTTCCCCGCAGGACGTAGAGCCGCCATGGCAACAGGCATGATGACGACGTGTCGCCGGCCTGCCGGGGTTCCGCACCGCTTGCACCATGCGCGTCCACAATTCCGCTACCGGGGTTTCGGTGGGAACTGTATAGGCCGACACCTCCAACCGCTCTGTGGTTGGAGTAGACGCGCCCTGCACCGCTAAGAGTAGATGACGCGGCCCGACGAGGCGTTTCGAGTGATCGATTGCCGGCTGTATCGGGGAATCCGTTTTTCGCGAGGTTAATCGAGACGAAGCGCGGCGACGGGATCGATTTGCATGGCTTGCCGCGCCGGAAAGTAGCAGGCAAGGAGAGCAACGCAAGCGAGGAGCAGCGCCACGCCGCCGAAAGTGACTGGATCGGTGGCCGTCACTCCGTAGAGCAAAGTCGCAAGCAACCTGGTCAGCGCCCATGCGCCTGCCATTCCGATTGTGATTCCAGTAAGGACGATACGCGCCCCGCCGGAGATGATGAGCCACCAGATATTGCGCGGCTGGGCGCCCAATGCAATCCGCAAGCCGATCTCACTGGCTCGCAAGCGGACAGCGTAACTCATGACCGCATATACACCGATGGTCGCAAGTATCAGGGCGAGCCCGGCAAACAGACCGAGCAGAAACGTAGATAGCCTACGCGAGGCAACCGACTCCGACAGTAATGTGTCGAGCGTCATTACGTGCGTGACCGGGAGGCTGGAATTGAACTTGTGAATTTCTGCGATCACCGCGTGGGTCATTGAAAGTGGATCGGATGCCGTTCGAACTACAGTATATGGTTCCCAGCCGGCTGCGCTATAAGAATCGAATGTGGGGGATGTTTCCAGTCCATATTGGTGGACATCACCGACCACCCCAACCACGCTAAACCAACACGGTGCCGGCGCCAGCGAGCAGAGATTGTATCGTTTTCCAAGGGCATTTCCCCCCGGCCAGAACCTATCGGCAAAGGCTTGATTCACGACAACGTTCTGACTGCCGTAATCGTGCGTATCCAATAACCGGCCTTGCCGCAAAGGAATATCCATAGCGGCGAAGTAGCCAGGGCTGACGCTGCGTGTCTCGGCGACTGGTCGCACGCCGTTCGCGGGAACAGGCTGACCTTCCACTAGAAAGCGCGAAGCCGATTGCATCGCTGTACCGAGCGGCAGGACACTGATTCCGCCGGCTGCTTCGACGCCAGGTAATGCCCGGATACGCTCGATGAGTGCTTCGTACTCAATCGACTGTTGGCGGAAGTACGCCGTTATCTGGTCATTCGTTAACTTATTTAGCTCCGCAGGAGAAGGCTGTGGTCTATCGACCTCCATCGCAAGCGTGTGATATGGACGGAAGCCGGGATCGGCCTTCATCAGTCGCTCGAAACTTCGAATCAGCAGGCCGGCGCCGGTCAGCAGAATGATTGCGAGGGCGATTTCCGAAACGACCAGCATGCGGCGAGTCGCTTGTCTTGCGGGCGCGCCAGTTGCGCGCATGCCTTCTTTCAGCATGCTGTGTATGTCGAGCCTGGAGGTTTGAAGAGCCGGAATTAAGCCGCATCCAATTCCCGAAAGAAAACTGAGCGCCAAGGTGAACGCCAGAACCCCCAAGTCCAGCCCCGCCTTGTTCACCGCGGTGAGGTCTGGCGGAACAAGCGCGCGGATCGCCTGTAGCCCTATGAAGGCTAGAGCTATCCCACAGACACCTCCCGCGAGCGATAGCAGAACGCTTTCCGTCACCAACTGGCTTACCAGCCGCGACCGGCTTGCTCCCAGCGCTGCTCGCGCCGCGAGTTCTCTCTGACGAGCTGCATTTCGCGCCATCAACAGATTGACGAAATTGGCGCACGCGACCAAGAGGACAAGGCCCACCGCGCCCAGCAGAATGAGTAGCGCCGTGCGCATTTTTCGGGCTGACGCATCTTCGAGAGCCGTAACCAGCACGCCGAAATTCTGGTGCGTGTCGGGCAGAGTCCTTTGCTGCTGCGCATTCAAAGTTTTCAGTTCCGCCTGCGCCTGCTCGATGCGAGTCCCAGGTCTCAGTCGCGCGACGATAGTGCATTCGTGATAGCGATAAGAGTCCGGACCAGCGTTATATTGTCCGATCGGCAGCCAGACATCGGTTTTTGGATCGAGGCGGAAGTCCTCCGGAAGAACACCTGCGAGCGTGTAGCCTAGCCCATCAAGAGTCAAAGTGCGCCCCGCAACCGCCGGATTCGAACCGAACTGCTGCTGCCATAGCCGATAGCTGATCACGACGGTCAAGGGCGCGCCCGGGCGGTCCTCCGCGGATGTGAAGCCACGCCCCACAACCGGCTTGACGCCCAGTGTCGCGAGCAAGCCGGATGTCATATACCGCATTTCCAATCGCTCCGGCTCGCCTTCTCCGGTAAGATTCAAACCTCTTGGAGTATCGACATATGCAGCCATTTGCGAGAAAGTTTGCGACCGCTCGCGGAAATCCCGAAAATCGCCGAGCGAATTCGGGCCTTGCGGAAGCAGCGGCGGATAGGTATTCCACACTTGAACCAGCCGCGATGGGTTCTGGTAGGGAAGCGGCTGCAGCAGCACGCTTTCGACAACGGTAAAGATGGCAGTGTTCGCCCCGATGCCAAGGGCCAAGGTCAGCACTGCGGCTAACGCAAACGTTGGAGCGCGGTGGAGCATTCTGCATGCGTGCCGCAGATCATGCCAGATCGTTCCCATGGGTCTTCCCCTGACTCGATGAATTCGATTGTTCTATTGTAGGCCCATGGGGGCAGATAGTTCGGGAAAAGGTATGCTCCGGAATATGTCGCAGCGGCTTTTGTCGGCAGCCCGCGAACAGGTGTGGAAAGGCCTTCCCGCCAATTAGAGGAAGGCCATCGTCTTTATCCCGGAAATATCGAATCGTTTCCGGCAGCGCAGATTCTTACAAGCGACCTTATCATCCACCAGCACCATGTAACTCTGCGCCTTTTGAAAGCGCGCGCGGTCGCGCTCATCGGCGCCGGCGGGGATACGCTCTTTCTTCTTCCGCACCAGCCAGCGCACTTCGTAAGTCTCTGAAGTATGGCAGAACGGGCAATTCAAAGTAATCGGCCGTGTAGCTGGAGACTCGCTGTAAAACGCTCGCTCGTCCATCTGGCGTGAATTTTGGGATGGCTAGCGCTTCTCGATGGGAATCCACGTTTGCCCGTCCGGATTCCCTTTGTACTCCGCCCGCGGGCGGATCAGTCGGTTATTGTGGTACTGCTCGAGAACATGGGCCGTCCAGCCGGACATGCGGCTCACGGCAAATACCGGCGTGAACAAATCAATCGGTATGCCCAGCGAATAGTAAGTGGATGCCGAGTAGAAATCCACATTCGGATTGAGCTTCTTCACCGATTTCACGGTGTCTTCCATGCGCCGCGACATTCGGTAGAGCTTCTCGTGGCCGGTGCGCTTTCCCAGTTCTTCCGAAAGCACGCGCAGATGTGTGGCCCTTGGATCTTCTGTGCGATACACGCGGTGGCCGAAGCCGGGCATTTTGATCTTGTGCGCCAGCATATCCTCCACACGCCCCGCCGCTTCGTCTTCGTCGTGCAGCTTGAGCAGTATGTTGATCACATCCTGGTTCGCCCCGCCATGCAGCGGCCCCTTCAGCGCGCCAATGGCGGAAGTCACAGATGAATAGATGTCGGAGAGAGTGGCCGCAGTCACGCGTGCTGCGAACGTGGAAGCGTTCAGCTCGTGATCCGCATGCAGAATCATAGCCTCATCGAACGCCCGCTCCATCACCTCATCCGGGCGCTTGCCGGTTAACGTATACAGGAAATTCGCCGAAAAGCCGAGCTTGGGATCTCCCTCGATCGCCGCCTGCCCGTTCCGCAGCCGATCCAAGCTAGCGACAATGGTGGCAGTTTTCGACATCAACCGCACCGCTTTCCGGTGATTGGCCTCCGTCGACATATCCTGCGCCTCGGTGTCATACAGGCTGAGCATGGAAACGGCCGTGCGAAGCACATCCATGGCTCCGGCCTTCGCTGCACCGCGCAGGAAATCGATCACCGGCCCGGGCAGTCCTCTGGCCGCTACCAGCTCCTGCCGCAGCCGGTCGAGTTCGGCCTGCTTGGGCAGCCATCCGTACCACAGGAGAAAGACGACTTCCTCAAATACCGCGTTTTCC
>DATBID010000431.1:0-28085 GCA_036557125.1 Bryobacteraceae bacterium
CGGTGCAAACGCAAAGCTTGGCTTCGGTTTGTCAGGTTCAATCCGGGCCGCGGATTCCCCGGAGCCATGGTAACTGCAGGCTGGCGTTCCAGGTCCTGCACTTCCGCAGTCAACTCCTCCAGGTCCGCTTTTGTAGCCTGAACGGTGCGCTCCATCTCGCTTTGCAGTTCGCCCGAGCGCCGGCTCGCCGCCTGCACCAGCGACTTGGCGTAAACGAACGCGAACCAACTCACCCCTAGAGCGCTCAGAGCGAGCGTGGTTACAATGGCCAGCACAATTGCCACGCCACATAGATCGGCAGACATTGACCAGATCTTTAGAGCAGGCATCTCGGCCAGCGCTGCAGCAAGAGCAGCCGGATTGACCCCCACGTTCGGGGCACGATAAAATCGGTCACCGTAGGCTGCATCCCAGAACCAGGAGGATCGATGAGCAGGATCTCGCGCCGGAAGTTTGTGGAGGGGACGGGCGCCGGAATCGTCGCAACCGCCGTTCCTCTTCAAGCCCAGCAACCAAATTCGCCTTCGCCCGCAAGCGCCCCGCGTAAAGAAGTCCGCATTACTCTGAACGGTGCTGTGCGCAGGCTGGAGGTTGAGGACCGCTGGACGTTGGTGGAAGTTCTCCGCGACCACCTCGACCTGACTGGATCGAAAATCGGCTGCGACCGTGGCGAATGCGGCGCTTGCACCGTGCTGCTGGATGGCAAGCCGGTGTATTCGTGCAGCCAGTTGGCGGTCTGGGCGGATGGCCGCTCGATCGAGACCGTGGAAGGGCTGTCACGGAACGGAAGGCTCGATCCGCTTCAGGAAGCGTTCATCGAACACGATGGGCCGCAATGCGGGTTCTGCACGTCCGGTCAACTGATGAGCGCCAAAGCGCTGCTCAACCGCAATCCGAACCCTACGGCGGATGAAGTGCGCGCGGCCATGGCGGGCAACATCTGCCGGTGCTCGAACTACAACCGATACGTGGAGTCGGTGCTGGCGGCGGCCAAAGCCTCACCAGCATCCGCGTTCAACCAATCCGGGAGGAAGGCATGAACACACTCAACTCTGTCGGCCATCCTTCGCCTCGCATCGACGCGCTCAAGCGGGTTACCGGAACGGCAACATATACCGGAGACCGAAAGCTGCCGGGAATGTTGTACGCGCGCGTATTGCGCAGCCCGCATCCGCACGCGCGCATCCGGCGCATCGATCTCTCGAAAGCGCAGGCGCTTCCCGGGGTGAAGGCGATCCTGACGCACGAGAACTGCGACGTGGTCTGGGGCAGCGGCGACACCCGCAACCCGCGATATCTTTTTAATAACCCCGTGCGCTTTGCCGGCGACGCCATTGCGGCGGTGGCGGCAGTGGACCGGCACACAGCCGAAGAAGCCATGCGGCTGATCCAGGTGGACTATGAGACGCTGCCCTTTGTCC
The DNA here is from genome assembly GCA_036557125.1 of Bryobacteraceae bacterium. Classification (GTDB taxonomy): domain Bacteria; phylum Acidobacteriota; class Terriglobia; order Bryobacterales; family Bryobacteraceae; genus PSRJ01. Next base: position 1,422 of record DATBID010000431.1, read on the forward strand.
TCGATCCCGAGGAAGCCCTGAAACCGGGCGCGCCGGAGATTCAGCCGGGCGGGAATCTTTCGCCGAACAACCGGAAGCAGCGCGAGCCCGAAGTGTACCGCCGCGGCAACATTGACGAAGGCTTCCGCGCCGCTAGCCGCATTTTCGAAGACCACTACACCTCCGCCCACATCAACAATGCGCAGCTCGAACCGCGGGTCTCCATCGCTCAGTGGGATGGCGACCACTTGACCGTGTTCGCATCCACGCAAGGCATTTCCAACTGCCACACCGAAATTGCGCGCGACCTGAAACTACCCCCCGAAAAGGTCCGGGTGATTTGCCAATTCATGGGCGGCGGCTTCGGAAACAAAAACCAGGACCACGACTTCGACCTGATGGCCGCCATGCTCGCCAAACAAGCCGGCGCGCCGGTGAAACTGGAGTTCACCCGTAAGGAAGACTTCGTGTGCGTTCACGGGCGCTGGCCTACGAAGCAGTATTACAAAGTAGGCGTGCGCGACGACGGCACGCTGACCGCAATCCAGCTTCGCGGCTACAGCGGCATGGGGCCGTACCGCAAGGGAACCGGCGGAATCGCTGGAATCGAAATCTATCAGTGCCCGCACGTTGAGCGCAGCGTCTCCCCGGTGTACACGAATATGGCGGTCTCGGCGAATCTGCGCGGGCCGGATTACCCGCAGGGCGTGTTCGGTCTCGAGTCCCTGATGGACGAAATCTGCTACGCGCTGAAGATCGATCCGGTGGAATTCCGTTTGAAGAACATGACGCGGAAGTTCAACGACCAGATCCCATACACCAGCATCGGCCTCGAGGATTGCATCCGGCGGGGAGCCGAAGCCTTCGAGTGGAAGAAGCGCTGGAATCCGAATCCTGGCGCGGGCGATGGCCCGGTGAAGCGCGGCGCGGGTATGGCGATGGGTTCGTTTTTCTCCAGCCTGGGGCGCAGCAGCGCCGTGATCGACATCGATTCGCAGGGCATGTACCACGTGCATGTGGGAGTGACAGATATCGGCACTGGGGCGAAAACCACCATGGCGCTGATTGCGGCTGAGGCGCTGGGCGTGCCGCTCGAAAAAATCGACATCATCTGGGGCGACACCGACCGTTGTCCGTATTCGGTCGGCGAATCCGGCAGCCGCACCACGACACAGACCGGCTGGGCTGTCGTGGAAGCAGCCAAGGATCTGAAAAGGCAGATCGCGGAAAAGGGCATGCCGAAGGGCAAAGACATTCTGACGGCGACAGCTAACCCTAATCCTTCAACGCCCGGCATGGCCCGCTACAGTTTCGTGGCGCATTTCGCCGAGGTGGAAGTGGATACTGAAGTGGGGCACGTGCGCGTCACAAAATATGTAGCCGCGCACGACAGCGGCCGCGTGGTCAACCCTCTTACCGCTACCAGCCAGGTGAAAGGCGGCGCCACCATGGGAATCGGCATGGCCTTGCACGAAGAGCTGCTTTACGACCGCGCTTCCGGCCAGCCGCTGACCGCCGGTTATTACGGCGCACGCATCATGACGCACCGCGACGCTCCGGATATTGAAGTGCTTTGGATCGAAACCGAAGACGCCTACGGTCCATATGGCGCCAAAACACTGGGCGAACCGACAATTATTCCATCGGTGGCCGCCGTGGCCAACGCGATCTACAATGCCATTGGCAAGCGCGTCAAAGACCTGCCTATTACGCGCGACAAAGTACTGGGGGTGCTCGCATGAAATCCTTTGCCAACGTGAATGCCCGCGACCTGAAACATGCCGTGGCCCAACTCCGGCAGCCGAACGCCGTTCCGGTAGGAGGCGGCAGTGACCTGCTGGGTATGGTCAAAGACCACTTGGTCGAGCCGGATCTCCTGGTAAATCTGAAGACCATTCGCAACCTGGATCAAGTATCGGCAAAAGGGGCGGAAATCCATGTCGGTGGATTGATTACGCTCGACACTTTGAGCCAGCATCCGCTGATTCGCGCCAATTACACCGTGCTGGCCGAAGCCGCCGAGAGCGTGGCGACGCCGCAGATTCGCAACGCGGGGACACTGGCGGGCAACATCTGCCAGCGGCCGTGGTGCTGGTATTACCGCAACAATTTCCCCTGCTTCAAAAACGGCGGAACCAAATGCTTTAGCGTGGCCGGCGAGAACCAGTTCCATGCCATTTTTGGAGGCGGCCCGAGTTTCATCGTTCACCCTTCCGATACCGCCCCAGCGCTGGTCGCGTTGGATGCGAAGTTTCGTGTCGTAGGCCCCGCGGGCGAAAGAATTGTCCCTGCAGCCGAATTCTTCACGCTGCCAAAGGTGAACCCGGCGAAGGAAAACAGTTTGGCCAAGGAAGAAGTAGTCGCAGCGGTGCATCTGCCGCGCGCCGGAAAGGGCACACGCAGCACCTACCACAAGGTGCTCGACCGTGAAGCCTGGACGCATGCCGTAGTCAGCGCCGCCGTGGTTCTGGAGATGGACGGCGAAATTTGCAAACGAGCGCACCTGGTGCTGGGCGGCGTAGCGCCGATTCCGTGGCGGCTTGAGAAAGTCGAAGCGATGCTCGCCGGCCAGCGGATTACACCGGAGCTGGCCGCAAAAGCCGGAGAGGCGGCGGTGGAAGGCGCAAACCCATTAGCGAAGAACGGCTACAAAGTGCCGCTCACCAAAGCCGTCGTGCGGCGGACGGTGCTCGGGGTGGCGCAGGCGTAGCGGGCACCCTCTAACTTGTCTCGAAGAAAACGCTACTATTGACCGCTCTCTAACGGTCATGGCTCCGATATGGGCGCTTTCGGATCGCGGTAGGCAATTCACGGCGGCGACACAATAATCTTGCGCCGGCCTGACAATTCCGTGACAATCAGGCTGGCGCCCAAGCCGTAGAATGACCTGTGGTGCGCCATGCGTGTCACGCGTCACAAGCGGCAGATCCTGTTATTTCTGAGCGCAATCCTGATTCCGGCCGGGCTCTTGGTTGGACTGAGCGGCCGGCTCATGAATCAGGATCGCGAGCTGGCTCTCAAGCGGGCGGCCGATCGACGCCATGCCGCTCTGGAGCAACTGCAACGGGAATTGGTTGCCCGCCTGGAGGCCATTCGGCTTGCGGAGATCAATCGGCAGATGCGCTCCGGGCATGCGGATGCGGCTCAGTATCCCGACAATCCGGCCGTTGTCTTCACCGCGGTCTTGCGAGGGGATACCCTGGTAATGCCGTGGGAGGCTTCGGCTCCCGCGTATTCGGCGGAATTCGCGAAGCGGCTTCAGAACGGTGAGACGCTGGAGCTTGCGAAAAAGGATTACGGCGCCGCAGCCACCGAATATCGTAGCGCGTTGAACGCGGCGCGAAGCCCCACGGAAACGGCCGATGCCCGCCTACACCTCGCCAGGGCGCTCGCCAGTTCCGGCAATGCGACGGAAGAAAATCGCGTCTACGAGGCGTTGCTGAAGGACTCCACTGGAGCCAGAGATTCCGAAGGAGTCGGATACCGATTCTACGCCGCCGAACGCCTGCTCCATGCGGGCACCGACGCGGCCGCGGTTAAAGAATTTCTGGGCAGGGAAGCGAACTCGGAAAGCCGGCTGACGTTACCGGAGCTGTACATGGTCCGTACCCTGCTGGGATCTGACGCCGCCATCTCGTCGCGCATCGCGGAAATGGAGCAATCCGTCGCATTGGCCAAAGATATCGGGCGAATCAGGGCGCAGATTGAGGCCGGCGCCGAGTGGGTCCCTTATGGACAAGAGACGTGGCTGGTCACGATTACGTCACGCCAGCCGGGGGTGCCGCGGTTGGTCGTGGCGGTGTCCTCCAACATAGTGGCCCCGCCGGGAGTCAAACTGCGCGCGCATGTCGCGGAGGGCGACAGCCTGGGTGACGCGTTTCCGGGGCTTCACGTGGAATGGTCCGGCAATCAGTTCCTGGAAACCAGTCACGGCTTACCGGTCGGAATTTGGATCGCGGGACTGGCCCTGGTGCTGGGAATGGCCATCTTCGGCGGGTATCTGCTACTGCGCGATGTGAATCGCGACATCCGTGTCACAGAGGTTCGCTCGCAGTTTGTCGCCAGCGTCTCACACGAACTGAAGACCCCGCTAACCGCTATCCGCATGTATGCCGAGACGTTGGCGATGGGCCGCTCCCGCGATGAAAATGCGCGAACGGAATATCTGGAAACCATCGTGAACGAAAGCGAACGGCTGGCGAGACTGGTGGACAACGTCCTGGATTTTTCCAAGATCGAGCAAGGGAAGAAAATCTACCGCCTGAGGACTGCGCGGCTTGAGGACGTAGCCGGCTCGGCGGTACGCGCGATGCAGTTCCCATTGGCGCAGCAGGGGTTCCGGCTGCATTTCTCTGCACAGGAAGATCTGCCCGAACTGCAGGTCGACCCGGATGCCATCCAGCAGGCTATCCTGAATCTACTTACCAACGCCATGAAATACTCGGGCGACGCGCGCGAGATCGATCTGATGATCGCCGCGCGCAACGGCGATGCGGTGATCGAAGTCAAGGATCGCGGATTAGGCCTGGCGCCCGAGGAACAAAAGCATATTTTCGAAAAGTTCTACCGCGCGCCTTCCCATGAGAACCGCCTGATTGCCGGCACAGGGTTGGGGCTCACGCTGGTGGCACATATCGCGAAGGCTCACCATGGCCGGGTGGAAGTGGAAAGCGCGCCGGGAGCGGGCAGCACTTTCTCTATTTTGCTTCCGATCGAGGCAAGCGCATGACTACAGTCTTGGCCGTGGAAGACGATCCCGCGATTTTGCGCGGTCTCTCCGATAACCTGCGCTTTGAAGGCTATGACGTCATTACCGCTGCGGATGGTGAGAGCGGGTATAAATTGCAGGCCGAGAAAAAGCCCGATCTGATCCTGCTCGATTTGATGCTGCCGCGGATGAGCGGCCTGGAATTCTGCCGCAAGCTGCGCGCCGAGGGGAACCAGACTCCGATCCTCATGCTGACTGCGCGAAGTGAGGAGCCCGACCGCATACTAGGTTTGGATTTGGGGGCGGACGATTACGTGACCAAGCCGTTTTCGGTTCGCGAGCTGATGGCCCGGGTGCGAGCGTTGCTTCGCCGGAGCCAGCCTCAAGCGGAGCTGCCGGACGAGGTGTCGTTCGGCGATATTGCAATCGATTTCCGGCGCTACGAAGCGCGGCGCTGCGGCAAGCCTCTGGAAATGACGCGCAAAGAGTTTGCGATTTTGCGCTTTCTCGCTTCGCGCAGCGGTGAGGTGGTGAGCCGCGAGGATCTCCTGAACGAAGTTTGGGGATACGAATCGTACCCAACCAGCCGGACCGTGGACAATCACGTCGCCGGACTGCGCGCCAAGCTGGAGCGGGATTCCTCGCAGCCAGAGCACATCAAGACGGTTCACGGCGTGGGGTACAAATTCGTTCCGTAACTATGCAATTCCATGACAAAAATCTTGCATGCGGATTGCGACTTTCTCTGTGAAACAGCCCAAAGTAGAGTGCAGAGGGTAACTCAGATGAAACTGGCAATGATCGTAATGGTGTCCGGATTGGCCGCTCTCGCCGCGGATTCGGGGATGGAGCTGTACCAGAGGGCAGTGACGCAAGAGCGCGCGGGCAAGATGGAGGAGGCCATCAAGCTTTACGAGAGAGTCGCGCACGATTTTGCAGCGGATCGCGCGCTTGCGGCGAAAGCCCTGGTTCAGGCGGCCCGCGGGTATGAAAAGCTCGGGCAGGGTGGCGCGCAGAAACTCTATGAGCGAGTGGCGCGCGAGTACGCCGATCAGCGCGAGTCTGCGCAAGCCGCACGGGAGAAGCTGGCGGCGCTGCGGCAAGCCGAAACGCCGGCGATGACCATGCGCAAGATCGAGTTCGGCGAGAACGTGAAAAATGTGGTCGCCACCGATGGCCAACAAGCCGTTTATTGGGATGATGCTCGAACCACGCTGCTGTTCGGAGATGTTGCCGGCAGAAACAGGCGCGCTGTATTGCAGATCAAGCCGCAGACGTTGCCGCGCGTCACCGTCTCCCATGACTTCTCCATGGCCTTACTCTATTTTCCGGACGCGGCCGAACAGTCTCACTGGGCAGTCATCAAAACCGACGGGACCGGATACCGGGAGCTTCCCAATCTACCTACTGGCGCCATACTGGCAAGCTGGTCCTGGGATAATCGATTCGTTTTGATCGGGGGCACCCTGAAGAAGGTTTCCGTTGCCGATGGGCAGATTCGGGAGCTTCTTCCGGGTGGCGAGGCCGCTGATGCACAGTTCTCCCCTGATGGACGATTCATCGCGGTCGGTGGGTTCGTGGGCGACGTTCAGGTTATCCCGGCGCAAGGTGGGGAGCCGAAAGCAATCAAAGGCGCCGATATCGTCGGAGATTGGACGCGGGATGGGCGCTTTCTCACTGTTGCTCACCTCGGCCCGGATGGGGGGATATACGCCGTGCCCATTGAGAACGGTCAACCGGCCGGCGAGCGTATCCGGATCGATGTGACCTTACCGGATGAAATGACTACGGCCCGGACCACGGCGGCCGGAGTCCAAATCCTTTCGACCGGCCCTGGACTATCATTATCGAACCGACCCCAAACCTCAATCGCTTCGCTGGATAGCGAGAATCATCTCGGACCGTGGAAACCGCTGGACCTGATTGATGGCGGCATACCGGCCTGGTCTCCTGACGGGCGCCAAATCGCCTATGTCGCCGATCAAAGCGGTGAGGGACGGGCCCACAGTATTCGCATCCACACGCTAGCGACCGGCGAAGATCGGGAGCTGTTTCGTTATCGCGATCGCGGTCTTTTCCTGCTCAACTGCGCCTGGGCCCATCAGCGGCCCAACCTCTACTGCGGAGCCGTGGATCCCCAGAAAACGACTGTATTTTCGGTGTCACTGAGTTCAGGCGTCGCGGAGAGGATGCGCTCGTTCGATGGGATTCGCGTGCTGCAACGCTTCAGCCCGGATGATCGAATACTCTATTTGGGGAGGCTTCCGATCCGCGGCGGCTCACGGCACGCCTGGGAGATTGCGACCGACAAGGAAATCGAGATCCCGCGCGGAATTGTATCCCCCGGTGGGCACTGGGTGTATACAGTCGCTGCCCTATCACCGGGCAGGCGCGAGATTCGAATTCGCCCCGCCTCCGACCTCGAGGGCTGGAGGCATCTTGCTGACCTGAACTACCCGGTGCCGCCTGGAGCCGAGCTGGCTGCGACTCCAGCGATGATCAGTTGGGACGACAACTGGGTCGTTTACCAAAACCTGGACACCGACGGAAAGTTCGGGCTCTATCGTATTTCGACTTCCGGAGGGAAGCCGGAACGCCTCGGCGACTACGCTACCAGGGAAGCAGGCACCTTTTTTATGCTAAGTCCGGACAATCGCCAGTTCATCGTCTGGCAGCGGGTAGCGCGCCGGCCCCCCGAGTTCTGGGTACTGGAAAACTTCCTTCCCAAACCGAAACCGACCCGATAGGCAACGCTCATGAGCCGCGTTCTGATTGTCGAAGACGACCCCGCCATCCTGTGCGGCCTGAGGGACAACCTTGAGTTTGAATCTCATCAGGTCCTGACGGCCGCCGATGGGGAGGCTGGTTATCGCTTGCTTGCGGAACAGTCTCCTGACCTGGTCATCCTCGATCTGATGCTGCCCAAGCTGAGCGGATACGATTTGTGCCGGCGCGCGCGCAGCGAAGGATTCCACGCGCCGATTCTGATGCTCTCGGCGCGCTCGCAGGAGGCGGACCGGGTGATGGGCCTCGATCTCGGCGCGAACGACTACGTCAGCAAGCCATTTTCGTTGCGCGAGCTGCTGGCGCGGGTGCGCGCGCTGCTGCGCCATGAGCGAGAACATCGACAGGACGAAGAGCGGCTGAACCGCGAGTTGGAAATGGCCGCGAAAGTCCAGCAGGGGCTGTTCCCTCATGTGCTGCCAAAGCTGCCGGGCCTCGAGTACGCGGGAATCTGCCGGCCCGCGCAAGGCGTGAGCGGCGATTATTATGACTTTCTGCCGCTTGGGGACGGCAAGCTCGGATTGCTGCTGGCGGATGTCTCCGGTAAGGGGATATCGGCGGCGCTGCTGGGAGCATCGCTGCATGCGGCAGTAAGGACCAACGTCCGTTCCGGTGAAGCCGGTTGCGGTAAGGTGCTCGCCAAGGCCAACCGGTTGCTGTTCGAAACCACCGCGCCCGAACGGTTCGCGACGGTCTTCTACGCAGTGTACGATGCGGCCACGCGCAAACTGACCTACGCCAATGCCGGGCACTGCCCGCCCATGCTGGTTCGTCAAGATACCTGTGTCCGGTTGGAGAGCCTGACGCCGCCATTAGGCATGCTGCCGGCGCTGGACGAAATCGAACGGGAAGTGCAACTCGTTGCAGGCGATTGGCTGCTGGTTTTCAGTGATGGAGTCACCGAGGCCGCGAACGAAGAGGGTGAGGAATTCGGAGACGAGGGGCTGCTGCTGGCTTTTCATCGCGCACGCGCCAAAGGAGTTGCCGCGGCTTGCGGATTGGTAGTTGATGGCGTCCGGAACCACTTGCGGGAGCAGCGCCAGCCCGACGACATCACCTTGATCGCGATGCAGGTCCTGGACTAATGATGCCTCCCCGCTAACCGCTACCTGCCTTTTGCCCGCTCCGCCGACAGCAATTTCTCGACTTTTCCTGCCAATTCAGACGCTGTGAACGGCTTTTGAACAAAGGCCGTTTCGGGGCGATCGATGCCGTGGAAGGCCAAAACGTCATCCGCGTATCCGGACATGTAAAGGACTTTGGTGCCCGGCCGAACGGACCGCAGGCGCGTCGCCAGTTCGTGACCGTTCATCAATGGCATGATCACATCGGTTAGCAGGAGGTGGATGTGACCGGGGTGTTGTTCGACAACGCGGAGAGCCTCATATCCATCCGCGGCCTCCAGCACTCTGTATCCGAGTTGCTCCAGTGTTTGTTTCACCAGCTCTCGAACGCCCGGCTCATCTTCCGCTAAGAGAATCGTTTCTATCGCCGCCCTCTTGGGAGGCTGATTCGGTGGAAGCTCGTTTTCCGCTTCAGGTTCCGGAACGGAAGGAAAGTAGAGGTCAAACACCGTGCCCCGGCTCAACTCGCTCGATACGTGAATGTCACCTTGATTCTGGCGGACGATTCCGTAGACTGTGCTCAAGCCCAACCCGGTTCCCTTTCCGAGGCCCTTAGTCGTGAAGAATGGCTCAAACGCTCTCTCCCGAGTGCGATCATCCATCCCGCATCCGGTGTCGCTGATCCTCAGCCGGACGCATTTCGCGGCTCCCAAGGGACTGTTGCCGGCCCGCGCGGCGGCTTGGCTCGCCATGCTGGTTTCGATCGTGAATCTGCCTCCATTCGGCATGGCATCACGAGCGTTTGTCGCCAGGTTCATCACTACCTGCTCAATCTGATGCGGGTCCACCTTGACACAGGTCAATTCCGGGGCAAAGTCGGTTTCGATCGTAATGTGCTCCCCAATCAGGGGTCGCAGCAGCGGCTCCATATCGGCCAGCAGACGATTGAGGCTGACCACTCTCGGCTGCCACATTTGGCGCCGGCTGAACGCCAACAACTGCCGGGTGAGAGTGCTGGCACGATTGGCTGCATTGAGAATCTGCTCCAGTTTCTCGCGGCTTGACCCGGCCGCGGGTGTGCTGTTCAGGAGCATCTGTGAATATCCGCTGATCACCGTCAGGAGATTGTTGAAGTCATGAGCGATGCCTCCCGCCAGTCTGCCCACAGCCTCCATTTTGTGCGCCTGGCGGAGCTGCTCTTCCAGCTCGCGTTGTGCGGTAACATCTTCTGAAATTCCCGCCACCAGGTACGGCTTACCTTCCGGATCGTAGATAGGAAAGGTGCGGCCTAAGATCCATCGCACGGAACCGTCCGGCCGGACGATGCGATAGGACTCTTCGGCGGGCTCCGATTTCAGCTTTGTAAGGAACGCTGTAAAGCGATCCCGATCCTGCGGGTGCACGGTCTCCGCCAGCCAGTGATGATTCGCATACAAGACGGCGGAACTACGTCCCCAGACCTTTTCAAAGGCGGGACTGACGTAAAGAATCTGCTCTTTACTGACGTCGAACATCCAGAAAACCTGATCGATGTTTTCCGCCAACTGCCGGAACCGCTGTTCACTCTGCAGATCAGTAATGTCGATATCGGAACCGATATAGCCCGCAAAAACGCCTCCCGGCGCGAAGCGCGGAACCCCGCTGCACAGAATTGACCGGTACTCTCCGTCCCTGCGTCGCAACCGGCATTCCAGTTGAAAGCTCCGGCGCGCGTCGAAAGCCGAGGAGAAGGCTTCATAGCTGCGCTGCCGGTCGTCGGGGTGGACGCCGGCTGCCCAGCCGTTTCCCAACTCTTGCTCCCTCGTGCGGCCCGTAAAGTCCAGCCACGTCTTATTGACGAAAGTGAACAGTTTGTCAGGGCCCGTGACCCAGATCATTACGGGTGCTGTATCGGCCATATTCCGGAAGCGCTCTTCGCTTTCGCGCAAGGCCTGGTCAGCGTACTTTCTTTCGCTGATCTCCATGTTCACGCCTAGCATACGAGTAGCTTTTCCGTTGCTATCGCGAATTACCCTCCCCTTGGCTAAGAGCCAGTGAACCGTCCCATCCGGCCAAACAACACGATACTCGGAGTCGTAGCGTGCGGCGCCCTCCAGCGCCCGACTCAGTTCCTCCCGAACTCGCGCCCCGTCCTCCGGATCAATAGACTCGAGCCACCCACCAAACGGGGGAGCCGGCTCGCCTGCCGGACGCCCATACAAACGACCATAGTCCTTCGAGCAATACCTCTGGTCAGACACAAGGTCCCAGTCCCAGGAGCCAATGCCTGCCGCTTCCTGAGCGAGTTCCAGCCTTTGCTGGCTCAATCGAAGCGCTTCCTCGGCCAGCCTGTACTCCGTAATGTCGCGAGCGATTCCGACAATCCGGTAAATGCGTCCGGCAGCATTCCGCACGGGGACCAGGTTCGTATGAAAGAATCGATGTCCGGTCGGAAGAAACAGTTCCTCCTCATAGCTAATCAGGGTTCCCTTTTCCAGGCAACGCCGGTAGTTTGCGATAACGTAATTGGCGGTCTGTTCGTCGACCACCTCTTCGATAAATTTGCCGGTTACCTCCGCAGTTGAAAAGCCTACGGCTTTCTCTTCGGCGGGATTGAAGCCTGCGAATTTAAATCGGGCATCGGGCGTAACATCAAGCAAAAAAATGCAATCAGAGGTAATGTCGAATACTTCCTTATACCGCTGTTGGCTTTCCCGCAACGCAGCCTCGGCTTGCTTGCGTTCGGTGACATCCATGCTGACGCCCGTGGTGCGGATCACCTGCCCCGAGTCGTCGCGAAGCACGCCGCCCTTTGTATTTAGCCAGTGTATGCTCCCGTCCGGCCATATGACCCGGTATTCGGCATTGAAAGTACGCGACCTTTCGCGAGCTTCTCGTCTGAGCGCATCCACCTTTTCCCGGTCGTCCGGGTGGATCGTGTTGAACCATTCCTCCCGCGGTACCATCGTCCGCTCAGAGGGCAGACCGTGAAGCCGGGCGTACTCGCCGCTAATCGAGATCAGGTTGGTCCCCCATTCCCGGTGCCATACGCCAAGATGTGCCGCACTCTGCGCCATTGTCAGGCGCTGCTCAGCCTGCCGGAGTGCGCGCTCCGCTTCTATCCTTTGGGTGATGTCCTCCACTATGGCGACGAAATATTGTGCCCGGCCGTGCTCATCTCGTACCAGAGAGAGGGAACACTTTCCCCAAAATACTGCGCCGTCTTTGCGGAGGTAGCGCTTTTCCGTTGAGTACGATGAGATCTCACCCGACAGCAACCGTTGGGTCGCGCCGAGACACGCGTCGCGGTCGTCAGGATAAGTGATCTCCAGATATGTCTTTCCCGCTAATTCTTCGCGCGAACAACCGAGCATTTCGAGAAACCGATCGTTCAGCAGCAGCCACCGGCCATCGATGTCTGTCTGAGCGATACCGACAGCGGCCTGAAAGAAGGTCGCCCGGAAACGCTTCTCGATTTCCTGTAGTTTGGCTTCTGCCAGCTTGCGCTCCGTTAAATCTCTAAAAACGCCGGCCAACATTCGCCTGCCATCTGGTGTCGTGAAGTGGCTGGAGGAGATCTCGACCGGAATTCGCCGGCCGCCTTTGTGCAGAACCAAGCTCTCTGTCAAAACCGGGGCTTGTGAGTTCTTCTCGAACCAGCTTCCAGCCACCTTTTCCACTTCCGGGGGATGGAGCTCGGTGTGATGGAGCAACTGCAACTCCGCAAGCGTTCGACCGGATAGAGCCTCGGCTGCAGGGTTCGCCTGGACGATCATGCCAGTGTCGAGGTCGGCAACGAATATGGCGTCGCGTACTGCGGCGAAGACAGCCGGATGCTGGATCATCAAACTCTCCTCGATGGCTAGCCGGCAACGGCCTACAACCACAGCCCTTCAGCCGGCAGGTTTTATGATCCATAAAGCGTATCACCGTTCCAACGAGAAACCGGCCGCAACTGCGACGCATTCATGGCGCAATCCGCGCCGTCTATGCCGCGCGCATCCCCGGTTCACGCTGCTGATACCGGCCCATCAGGTCCGCATCCTCGATCGCATGGCCATCAATCGCCCGGTCCACTTCTTCCCGGCTGGCGCCGGCGCGCAGAGACGGTTCATAGTCCAGCGCGTACAGGTGAAAGAAGTAGCGGTGCACTCCGCTCGGCGGCTGCGGGCCGCCGTAGCCAATCTCGCCGAAGTCGTTACGGCCTTGCCGCGCACCATTCGGGAGCATTTGCGTGTTCGGCATGTCCTCCCTAAGTTCGGAAGCAGTCGGTGGAATGCCATAAACCAGCCAATGCACAAACGTCCCGCTGGGCGCGTCCGGATCGTCCACAATCAGTGCCAGGCTCTTTGTTCCCTCGGGCACGCCCGTCCATTCCAGGCCCGGCGAGATGTTGCCGCCGTTTTTGGAATGCTTCTCCGGGATCGTGCTCTCGTCTCGAAATGCGCGGCTTGTCAGTTTCAAAGCCATATTATCTCCTATGATGTTTGATATCAATGATTGATATCAATTGCAGCCCTTCACAGCAGCTTGTCCGGCGTAATCGGCACATCGCGAATGCGCTTGCCGGTTGCATGAAAGATGGCATTCGAAACCGCTGCGGCAGTTCCCGTAATTCCGATCTCGCCAATGCCGCGCGCGCCTATGGAATCCAGGCGATAGTCCGGAATGTCAATCGCCGAAACATCAATCTCCCCGATATCGGCGTTCACCGGGACGTGGTAGTCCGCCAGGTTCGCATTCGTGATGCGTCCGTAGCGCCAGTCGACGTCGGTTTCTTCCTGGAGAGCGAGTGAGATCCCCCAGACGATTCCTCCAATGAACTGGCTGCGCGCCAGCCGCTGATTCACGATCCGGCCCACATCGTAGACCGCTACCGCTCGCGTTACGCGAGTCATGCCCAGATCGGCATCTACACTCACTTCCGCGAACACCGCGCCGAAGGAGTGACAAGGAATCTGCGGGTCCAATATCGGTTGCACCGCCGCTGTCGCTTTCAGCGGCTGGTTTCCGTGCCTCTGCAGAATCGCAACGAAATCTTCACTTCTCGAGGAATCGGATTTCAACACCACTTTGCCGTCTACGAAATCCACTTCCTCCGCGCGGGCGGCATGAAGCGGCGAAGCCCGGTCCGCCACGGCCATGGCAATCAGCTTTTGCCTAGCATCTTTGGCCGCAGCTTCCACAGCGGGCGTTACGCTTGCGGCCGACATCGATCCCGCGGATATCGGCGCGGGGGGCAGGTTCGTATCTCCCAACCGGGCCTCGACCATTGAGACCGGAACGCGGAGCACGTCTGCCGCAACCTGTGCCAGCATCGTGTAGTTTCCCGTCCCGATCTCCTGCGTTCCTGAGGCCACCACGATGCGGCCATCCGGCTGAAAGCGGACCAGCGCGGATGCGGGCAAGTTCGTTCCGGGGTATGTTTCGGTTGCCATGCCCCAGCCGATCAGCTCGTGGCCGTTACGCATCGAGCGAGGATCGTAGCTGCGCTTCGACCACCCGAACCGGGCGGCCGCCGTCCGATAACACTCGCCCAGGTGTTTTTCGGTGAATGGCTTGCCGCTGTGGGGATCAACATCCGCGTAGTTTCGCAGCCGCAGTTCGAGTGGGTCCAGCTTCAGCGCGTATGCCAATTCATCCATGGCAACTTCGATCGCATAAGTCCCCGTCGCCACCCCCGGCGCCCGCATGTACGTGGGTGTCCCGAAGTTCATCGGCACGATGCGCGAATTGGTCGAAATATTCGGGCAGGCGTACATTACGCGGGTGGGGAAAACCGCCGATTCCAGATAGTCGTCAATCACTGACGTGTTCGTATGAACCTCGTGGCGGATCGCCGTGAGTTTTCCTTCGGGCGTTGCGCCCAGCGTCATGTGCTGGTACGTGCGCGGACGCGCCCCCACCGGCCCGAACATCTGCGGCCGTTCCAGCACCAGCTTCACCGGCCGTTTTATCTGCCGTGCGGCCAGAGTGGCCAGCATCACGTGCGACCACACCTCGCCTTTACAGCCGAAACCTCCGCCGGTAAACAGGGAGATGACATGCACATGCTCCTTCGGAATCCCGAAGACCTGCGCCACTTCCTCCTGCACTCCGCTGATATGCTGCGTCGCGTCGTGCAGCGTGAGCTGATCGCCGTTCCATTGGGCAAGCGTCGCGTGCGGCTCCATGGGGTTGTGATGTTCGATGGGCGTGGTATAAATCCGGTCTATTTTTATGGGCGCAGCGGCCAGCCCGGCGTCTACATCGCCCCAGCTTTGGTCACCCGGTATGCCGGTGTGCGAATACGGATACGAGGTGGGGAAGCCCCCGAAAAAATCCAGCTTGGCCGGCTCCGGCTGGTAGTGCGGCCACACCAGAGAAGCTCCGTAGTGCGCCTGTTCCAGCGTCTCCGCCACGACAACCGCAATCGGTTGATTCTGATAAAACACTTCATCGTTCTGCAGAAGAGACAGCCGCCGCTCCGGAGCGGGCAGCCGCATCGCGTTCGCCGGCGTAATTACCGCCAGCACACCCGCTGCGCGTTCCGCGGCGGTTGTATCCATTTCGGTGATTCTCCCGCTGGGAATCGTACTCATTACCAGTGCTGCATACGCAAGATCGGGTACGCGGAATTCGGCGGAGTAGGTGGCCGTCCCGGTCACTTTAGCGGGACCGTCCACGCGCGGAATCGGGTCCCCAATCGCGACCAGTCCGTTCGTGCTCATGCCAAACCACCAGCGTTTGCGAGAGCGCGCGCTACCGCCCGTTTCGCCAGTTCCACTTTGAACGCGTTTTCGCGATATGGTTTCGCGCCCGCAACCGCCTCGCGTCCGGCGGCCTCGAACACCGCCGGCTCTGGCCGCTTGCCGATCAGCAGTTGTTCCGCGGCCGCGGCACGCCACGGTTTGTGAGCCACGCCGCCCAGCGCAATGCGCGCGCTGCGAATCGTCCCGCCATCCAGTTCCAGAGCGGCCGCCACGGAGACCAATGCAAACTCGTAGCTCGCGCGGTCGCGCACTTTGAGATAGTGAGAGTGATCCGCGTAGGGCGATGGCGGAAGATCGATGGAGAGAATCAACTCATCGGATCTCAAGTTGGTGTCGATTTTCGGCGTCGTCCCCGGCAGACGGTGAAAATCGCCGATCGGAATCGTGCGCAATCCGCCGGGGCCTTGAACGCGAGTCCTCGCGTCGAGCGCAGCCAGCGCAACACACATATCGGATGGATGAACGGCAATGCACCATTCGCTCGCGCCAAATATCGCAGCCGTGCGGCTGAACCCGTCAATCGCGCCACAGCCCGTTCCCGGCGCCCGCTTATTGCATTGCGGAAATCCGGTATCCATGAAATAAGGACAGCGCGTGCGCTGTAAAAGATTCCCACCGTTTGTGGCGAGATTGCGCAGTTGCGGAGAGGCGCCGGAGAGAATTGCCTGCGACAGCAAAGGATACCGCTGCCGCACAGCGGCATGGTTGGCGGTGTCGCTATTCCGTGCCAGAGCACCGAGCCGTAAGCCGCCATCTGGCAGCGGTTCGATTGCCGCCAGGGCGACGCGATTGATATCGATCAACGCATCCGGCCGCTCAACGCCGTTCTTCATCAAGTCGATCAGATTTGTGCCGCCCGCAAGAAACTTCGCCCCCGGCGAGATTGCCTGGATTGCGCCGGCCGCATCCGCTGCGCGTTGATACTGGAACGGATTCATAGGCTCCTCGAATGGCTTGCTGTTTTCACTGCCGCCACAATACCGGGGTACGCTCCGCAGCGGCAAATGTTTCCGCTCATCCTCTCCCGGATCTCATCGTCGGTGAGTTCGATCGGTCCCAGGCGCCGCAGATCGCGCGTCACAAAGCTGGCATCGCCGCGCCGAACCTCGGACAACAAAGCCACGGCGGAACAGATCTGCCCCGGTGTGCAATACCCGCATTGAAAACCATCGTGCTCAATAAAGGCTGTCTGCACTGGGTCGAGTGCGCCGCCCCGGGCGAGGCCTTCGACGGTAACGACCCGGTCGCCATCGTGAGAAGCGGCGAGCGAAAGACAACTGTTGATTCGCCTCCCGTTCACCAGCACGGTGCATGCGCCGCATTGGCCATGGTCGCAGCCCTTCTTGGTGCCCGTCAGTCCGATATGCTCCCGCAGCAGATCCAAAAGAGTGACTCGCGGATCGACCGTAAACCGGTACGCCATCTCATTGATTTCCAGTGCCAGCGGGACCGTATGCTCGAGCGAAGCCGCTTCTGCCGGTGTGGCCTCCTCAATGGCCGGAATCGCAGCAATACCGCCGAGTACGGTTACGCACTCACGTCGTGTTATGTCCATCGACCGTGAGGTTTGCATTTCGGTAACCAGCCGCTCGAGAGCCTCCAATCCTCTTGGGCATCCTTGGACCGGGTCCTTGACGCCACGAATCAAGGGCTATACACTCCTTCCACATCCTCATTTTTTGGGAGGTCAACAATGCGGTCACGTCCTGTCATTTCTGCGGCGGTGCTGGCACTTCTGTGCGGAATCCCGGGAATTGCCCAAACGCTCACGAACGGTAAGAGCGCCAATGCGGGGGTGAATCCCATCAGGCTCTTGGATCAAAAAGAAGTGCGAGTCAGCCGGGTGGAAATCCAACCCGGCGCGGTTCGCAGTGTCCATACGCACGACGATGTCCGGTTTCACTTGTGGATTCCCATTTCCGGCAAACTGGAGCTGACGATCGGTTCGGCAAAACCCGTCGAAGCAACTTCGGGACAGGCCTTCTTCTTCGAAAGAGGCACACCGCACGGATTCAAGAATGTGGGCGATACGCCCGCGGCAGTAATCGAGGTGTTTGTCAAGGACGCCCCGTCGGCGGCAGAGGTCCAATCCCTCGGCGTGGCTCTCGCTGCTTTGGCCAAACGGCCGTAGTCAAGGAAGTGAAGGGAGCAATAACGTATGAAACGGTTTACACTTCGACTGATTGTGACACTCACTTCGGTTGCGGGAATCGCCGCGGCTGAGGACGCGCCCAAAGTGAAGAGGTTCTTGACCAAACCCCTGGTGATTGAAGACCAGGGCAGCTTTTTCATTGGTGGAGTGCCGAAGGTAACTAACTATGCTTCCACACCGCCGCCGAACAATCCCAACCAGGCGCCGCAACCGAGCCAAATCACCATAGGACAGATGTACGTGCAGTTCGAAATCCCGCAGACCAAGAAGCGCGGGATGCCGCCGGTGATCATGGTGCATGGATCGACGCATACGGCCGCCTGCCTGGAATCGACGCCGGATGGCCGGGAAGGCTGGTATCCGTATTTTGTGCGTAAGGGCCTTTCCACCTACCTGGTGGATCAGGCAGGCCGCGGCCGTTCAGGGTTCGATGAATCCGTAATTCTCGAAGCCGCTGCAATGATTCGTGCGGGCGACGTACAGAGCGGGCTGAAACTGCTGCCGGGGTTCCAGAGGATCACGGACAACGGCGCATGGACGGCGTGGTTTGGAAAGTTGGATCCGCCCGGGTCGAATATTCTGACGGGCAAGCTCATCCGGCACGGCGATCCAAACGATCCGCCCAAGAACGACGCGCATTACTTTCCTGCATACCCGATTGACTCGGCCGATCCGAGCATTCAGGCGCGCACAGGCGCGATCGGCAGCGCTCCGGCAGGGCCGGATGACTACTACGCGCTGAATTATTACAAAGAGCTGGTGCCGAATTCCGAATCGACCTTGCCCGGTTCCATTTGCGAGACGTGTGAGCCAAAAGAAATCGCGCCGGCCAACACTTGGACGCCAATGGACCTCGCCCTGCTTGTGGAGAAACTTGGCGGTGCGGTGGTGGCTACCCACTCACAATCCGGGATTATGGGCCACCACATGGTGCGGATTCTGAAAGAGCGCGGACACCTGAACCTGCTCAAGGGTCTGATCACCATCGAAGGATCGTGTTCGTTGCCTAACAGCGGACTGAAGCCTGAGGACTTCGACAATATCCCATACCTGGCGCTAAAGGGAGACTACACTCCAACCAGCGAAGTGTGCCAAACGACTGTCGATCAACTCAAAGCACGGCGCGCCGCCGGACAAGGGACCGCCGCAGCCGACTACATCAAGCTGGATGAGGTCGGAAACCCCGTGTTCAAGGGAACGACTCACATGATGATGGACGGAACCAACAATCTGGAAGTAGCCGACGTAATCCTCAACTGGGCGGACCGGAACATCCCGGCGAAGGCGAATGGCAAGCACACCGCGCGTAACACGACTGGCGCCTCGGCGTTCCACAATTGATCAGGCGTTATCCAGGCGGTAAGCCGCCTCGTAATCGTGTTGTGCCAGAACGTTCTGACCGACGTTGTCATATACCTGGGCACGCAAGAAATAGAGATGGCGTTCCTGTGGCGCCAATCGAATCGCTTCGCTCAGATCCTCGAGTGCTGCGAAATAATCGCCTTCCCTGACCCGTAACCTTCCACGGTACTCATATGCCTGCCACAAATTGGGATTCAGCCGGATCGTCTGCGTCAATACGGAAATGGCTTTGGGAACTCTACCGGATGACACGAGCTGCTGCGCCCGATCCAGCATCACGGCCGCATCCGGAATCCCCAGTCGCCCCACGCTCCTCGCGTATAGATAAACCGCAACCGTGAA
This sequence comes from Bryobacteraceae bacterium, assembly GCA_036557125.1. Taxonomy (GTDB): domain Bacteria; phylum Acidobacteriota; class Terriglobia; order Bryobacterales; family Bryobacteraceae; genus PSRJ01. Next base: position 20,544 of record DATBID010000431.1, read on the forward strand.
GCTGATGACGGAGATGCCCACGGCTTGCGGAAAGCCCCAAACACCAAAGAGGAGCCTGCCGGCCAGTGGCAAACTCGCGAACAGCGCTCCAATGGCGACTGCCGTACGGCTCCACTTCCTGAATTCTTGCCTGTTGGCTGCCAAGAAATTCCACCATAACCCATCGGGAAAGCCTTCTTTGCAACATCCGCGCGATTGATTTCCAGCCCGGCCGGCTTGGAGGGTGTTTTATGCTACCGGCTGTTCCGGATCCGATAGCAGCAAAGTCAGGGAAAGAGCTTTCTTCCCGTTACGGGGATATTCCTGCGGATACTGATTCTGCAGGCGGAAGAAAACTTCGAGACGAAGTAGAGCGCATTCCTTCGTATGCCGAACATGCTTCCGCATGGCCTCGCCTGCGGTAGCGGGACTACCGTTCACCAGCACCTTGACCAGGTCCTGATGCTCGGTTTTCGAATTACGCGGGGATAATGGCCGGGTCGCGCAAAGCCACGTCGCGGCGGCGGCGTACAGCCTATTGATTTCATCCGATAAGGCGGAGCAGCGAGCAAACTGAGCAATGAGGAGGTGGAACTTCTCATGTAGCGCCGCAAAGACCGAACGATCACCGTTGGATTGTGCGGAAAGTGCGTCGAGTCGCTTGGCGAGTCTCAATAGTTCGGACCGCTCGTGCCGTTCGGCCCTTTCAGCAAAGAGCATCGCCGCTTGCACTTCCAGGGCTTCCCGGATTTCGTAATGCCCTTCCACATCCTGGCGAGTAGGAACCTTTACCCGCGTACCCGCACGAGGCTTGCTTTCTACAAGCCCTTCATTTTCCAGGCGAATTAATGCCTCGGTAATCGGCAAAAAACTCATGCCCAATTCGGCGGCTAGTTTTCGCCGGGATATGACTTGGCCGACCGCCAATTCGCCTCGAATGATTCGCTCTCGAACAGTAGCATAGGCCTCGGCTGCCAGGCCATGATCTTTTGAGGGCTTACGCGTCCGCGCAGCTTCAGTACTCATAGTCAAAGAACGGAGAACACTGTTGATTGCAGCGGGTCAACGTGGCCCCGCCAGTGGCAGTTCAGCAGCATCTCATGAGGAACTTAGTGATTTGCAGCCCGGTAGACATGCGGGACAGCCCTACTATTGTACCAGATCGTAACCCGATGCGCCATTCGCAACCAAGCGTTCAGTTGTTACAAATCGGAGCGATCTCGCGCGCGTGGGGAAGACAGAGGATATCGCGCGTGATTCGGTCTATTTTCTTAACGCGAAGGAGAATAGGGAGTGGCCGGCGGCGACTGAGACATACTGCCTGCCCTCAACCGAGTAAGTCATGGATCCGGATGCAACTACCCCACCCAGCGTCACCTTCCATAACAGTTCTCCGTTGCGGGCATCCAAGGCGTAGAAATACCCCTCCCGTCCCCCGCTAAATAGTAGATCCGAAGCTGTGGTGAGAATACCGGCATCAGTCACATCGTTCATTTTGAACTCCCACCGCCTCTGTCCGGTGAGGGGATCTATAGCCCGCACTGCGCCGAAACCCTCGTTCTCCTTGCGCAGGTTCTCTGCAGCCCGTCCGTCCGGCACATACGACTTTGGCCATCCGCCGGCGTAAACCCGACCCTCCGTATATGCGACCGGTATCCGAAAGAAAGTCGACGCGTAGGCCGCCCATGTTGAAACGTAGAAAAGACCTGTGCGCGGGCTATAGGAAGGTGAGTACCAGTTGGTTGCGCCCTCACTGCCGGGATAGATGGTAGTTCCTTCAACCGTGGGGATTTTGCCGGCAACTCGAATCGGTCTGCCCTTTTCGTCGAATCCGTTCGTCCAGTTCACGTCGACGAACGGTTTGCCCGACAGAAACTGGCCGGTCGCGCGGTCAAGCACATAGAAGAGTCCATTCCGGTTGGCCCACAGCATCGCCTTCCGCAGTCTCTTCTGGCCAGTTCCATCCGGCCATTCCAGGTCCGCCAGGACTGGCACCTGTACGGAATCATGATCGAACTCATCGTGAGGAGAGAATTGGTAGTACCACTTCAATTTTCCGGTGTCCGCATCCAGAGCGACCACGGAATCGCTATAGAGATTGTCTCCAGGGCGCGGATCGCCATTCCAGTCTGGACCGGGATTCCCGGTTCCCCAATAGGTCAGATTGAGTTCCGGGTCATAGGAGCCTGTCACCCAGATAGAAGCTCCGCCTGTCTTCCAGGAGTCGCCTCCCCACGTCTCATGGCCGGGTTCGCCGGGTCCAGGCACCGTGTAAAATCGCCAGATCTCTTTTCCAGTGCCTACGTCATAAGCTGCCAAAAAGCCTCGGATGCCGAATTCGCCGCCGGCCGTCCCCACAATCACTTTGTTTTTCACTACCAATGGAGCGTGCGTCAAAGCATAACCGGATCCTGCCTTGGCAACGGTCGTGTCCCAAAGGAGATGGCCGCTCTTGGCGTCTACCGCAACTAAGTGTGCGTCAACTGTTCCCATGAACAGCCTGTTGCCGAGGATTGCCAAGCCTCGATTGACGTGGCCACAGCAGGGCCGGGCCTCAGGTGATGGCTTGTACGTATAGGTCCAGAAGGTTCTGCCGGTCGCGGCGTCCAGTGCGACGATATCGTTGGGAGGCTGAACTGTGTATAGAATTCCATCCACCACAAGCGATGTCGCTTCGTACTTCTCTAAGGACGGAGCTTGATAAATCCACTGAAGTTCGAGATCCTTGACATTCTTGGTCGTAATTTGGCTCAGCAGGCTGTACCGCTGGCTAAGAGTGGTCCCTGAATACGTGAGCCAGTTCTGCGGCTCCTTATCCGCGGACAGAATTCGCTCAAAGCTAACTTGTGCGAATAGCGAGCCGGCATAAAAGCACAACAGAATGCCCAGCTTCATCTTCTATTAGCCCCCTTAAGAGTAACCAGGTAGGCTACGAGATCAGCGACTTCCTCACCGCTCAACTTGTTTCGGTAGGATGGCATTGAGGATTTCCCGACGAAGCCGAACTCTCTTAGATTCTTTTTCAAAAAGGATCGCAATTGTTCCTTGGAATCCATCATTTGTATCGTGAACGTATCGAGGTTGAGAAGTCTGCCGGTAACTGCGGTTCCATCCTGCATAACCACTCGGAAGAACCGGTTTTCCGGAAGAATTTCTGCATCGGGATCGAGGATCGAGCGTTCTAGTTGGGCGGTGCGGCGGGTCACTCCTATCTCAGTGAGTTCGGGACCTGCGTAAGAGCCCTTTCCGTCAACGCGGTGGCAATTGAGGCATTCCCCCTTGCCTTCGAAGATGCCTTTGCCCCGCGTCGCGTCTCCTAAGATCGCGGCGCTCGTATTGACAGAAGTCCCCATCGAGCGAAGATAAGCAATTAACGCAGTCAACTGGTGCTCATGGAAATTGCCGGGGGGCATCGCTGTGCCGGGAATTCCCTTGGCAATTACTTGGCTGAGTTCTTCGTCGGAAGACGCGTGACGAAACCGGCCTCGCGCCAACTCCACACCCGGTACGGCGTCGCCCTCCGGTCCGTGGCAAATAGCGCAATTCTCGATAAAGAGTTGCTCTCCCTCTTCTACATCGGCTGGTGTGTATCCATGCTGAGCCGCTACCAACAGAGACAGTCCTAGCAGCACGGCGGTAACATTGGCGGCCTGCATGTCCTAGGTTAGAACGAGATACGCCCCGTAAGCTGGACCGAACGGGGTCCGGCGCCTTCGGCGGATTGCAGGTTGCTGACCTGGCCAAAGCCTGACCCCACCGAGCTTAGATCGAGATTGGCCGGCACCGCGTAGTTCGGATGGTTAAAGGCGTTCGCTACCGCCATACCAATCTGCATGCGAACATTCTCTTTCAGCGAGATGCTTTTGAACAATGAGAGAGATACCACCTGTTCTCCCGGCCCAATCACGGACCCGACCTGGGAATCGCCAAAACGGCCAATGTTGTTGGCGGGAACGGCAAAGGCAGCCGGGTTAATCCACTGGCTGAGCGACTGATGCAGGTATGGAGAAACTCCGGGCACCGTATCGGCACGTCCGTCACCATAGAGCACGTTGAAGCCGGTCCCGGATGGGTCATTTGGAGAAAGGATTGACATGAAAGGACCGCTCTGTAGAGTAACTACCCCGGCCAGCTCCCATCCGCCAATGATCCGATCTACCACACCATTCGAATTCGCGCCGAATCGCTTGCCCTTGCCAACGGGAAGTTCGTAGAGGAACGTTCCAACAAAACGATGACGGTGAATATATGCCGTATTGCCGTAGTCAAGTCCTGGATGGTTCGGGTCTGAAACTCGGCCGCCCATCTCGGAGGAACCGGCGGTCGGATTATATCCGGTGCTGTCCGCCAAGTTCCTGGCGAAAGCATAACTCGTCTCAAACTGAAGCCCTCCCGAAAAGCGTTTATGGATAGAAACGGTACCCGCATTGTAGTTCAAAGTCCCAAAATCGCCCCGGAACGAAACGTCTGAAAACAACGGGAAGGGAGCAACCGCACTGGCGGCAGCGAAGCCAATCGTGTTAGTTGGCACTTGGTTTAAATTGTAAACGTTGCCAAGATTAGAACTGTGACTGCCGTCGTAGGATAATCGTATTCCTATTCCCCGTCCCAAGTCCTGCTCCAGAGTAAGGTCCCACTCGTGAACTGTCGGGTCTTGAAAATGCAATGGGAAACCGAGATCGAAGGACTGTGACCCGGGCTGAGCGATGTTGGAAGGGAACGGGTATGGAAAGGTAAACATCGGCTTCCCGTTCACGATCGAATTGGAAAAGAACGCGTAGTCGGCCGAGGCGACGGTGCTACCGTCATCGGGCAGCGCGCCCATCAGGGCCTCAATGAATCTGCCATAGCCGCCGCGAATCACGGTGCGATTGTTGTTGAAGGGCCTCCAGGCGAAACCTATGCGCGGCGAGAAATCCGTCATCTGAGAGTACCGCAGGGCCTCTGGAAGGCCGAGCTGATCCGCCGAGAATATGGGCGTGGGAGCTATGGACTCGGCGAATGCGGGATTGACGATACTAAAGGCTGCCCGGTTCGGAATCAGCACGGCTCCCCGCACCGCCTGGCCATTGACTATCGAAACGTAGTTGGGCAAGAAGTTCGCAATGTTGTTCAGGTGATCCTTCATCATGGGATGGTACTCCCAACGCATCCCATAGTTAATCGTCAACCGCGGCGAAACCTTCCAGTCGTCCTGGCCGAAAAACGCGTAAGCGGGCGCCCAAGTGTGGTAATCCGGCTGAATTATTGTAGAAATCTGAGACGAGTCCGGATAGCCCAATAAAAACGATTCGAACGGCTCGTATGGAGTTGTCACACCGTTCGTAAGAAGGGAGCTCAGAACAGACCCGTTAAAGCTGTAGATCCCAAGCCGGCTTTGCGCGTATGAGTTTTGATAAAGCGCATTCAGATAGCGGAAATCCCCGCCAAACTTGAGAGTATGCTTACCTCTCGTCCAGGTAAGCGTGTCTAGGAGTTGGATGGTCCTGTTTGCGCCGGCCGCAGAATATGTCCCGAAGAATTGTGAAGTATGCTGGTAACCGGAAATATATACTCCCGGCACGGCGTCACCGGGTGGAATCGAAAAACCTGGCCCCAAACCGAGTTCACTGGCCATCTGGGCAGCGGTAACGCCAAAACCATTCGAGTAGTGATTTCCAGTTACGCCGGCCCTGAAGGAATTAATTACCGTGGGCGAAATAATGAAGGTGTAGCCGCCTGTTAGAACGTAATCGATTTCCGGTTGCGAGAATGAACCCAGAGAAGGTGATCCATTGGAAGGAGCTTCGACGCGGCGGTTCTTATAGGTGACGTGGAAATTGAGAGATTGCCTGGAGCTGATCTGCTGGTCGATTCGTAAGTCATCCTGAGCCGTCTTAATGGGGGTTTGGAAATACGCGGCATAGTTGTTCGACGTCGCCCCGGGCAGGCCGTAGTTCGGTAGCGGGAACAGGTATTGCAGCATCTTCTGAGATAGAGGCGAAATCTGGCCCTGCGGAACCACCGGACCGCCGAGCGCGGTCAAATCTCCGGAGCGCATAGCTACAGAGGGAACGCTCTCAATGGTAAGAGTCTGGTTTGGCCGGCGTAGAGCTTCAAAGGCGCCGAAGAAGAATGTCTTATTATGGCCATCATATACCTTCGGCACCGAAAGCGGGCCACCGAGATAAATACCGAAATCATTCATCTTCAGGGTCGGCGTCGTGTGAGTGAATGTATTGCTGGCGTTCATGTAGCTGTTTTGGAAGTTCTCGAATGCGCCGCCGTGATAGGAATTCGTGCCACTCTTCGTAATTGTCGTTATATCCGAAACACCGCCGAACTCGGCGGGACTGATCACCTCGCTGACGCGAATTTCCTCAATAGCATAGAAAGAAGGGAAAAGCTCCGTGATACCCGGATCGGTAGCAGCCGGGAGCTGCTCCGACGATTTCGGACCGATAGTGCTGATCCCATCGACCGTGACGGAGAGTTGGGATGTATTTCCGCCTGCCACAGAGATACGACCGTTTTGATCCGTCTGTACCCCGGGCTGCGTGGTGAGCGTTGATATCGGGCTGGTCGAGCCCGCGCCCCGTGTAGCAATCGCGACCGGCAAATCTACTAGCTCCCTGCCGGTCTTTGTCTCAGCAATTACGGAAGTATCGGTCTGCACAGTGGGTAATTCAGACTCCACACTGATCGACTGGGCTTGCGCGACCAATGACATGCTGGCATCCAGGCGCCTGGTTTCCCTGGCTAACAACTGAAATTCCGAGAATTGCTGTTTCTGAAAGCCTTCCGCTTCCACGCTGAGAGTGTAGGAACCCACGTCAAGTGCGGAGAAAAGGAAGTCGCCGTTGTTATTGGTCTTCGTGGACCGCGTAATGCCGGTCCCTGTATTCGTCAGAGCAACACTTGCCCCGGCTACCACCGACCCGGACGGATCTTTTACCGTGCCGAGGACCGTTGCCGTGATGTTCTGGGCCCGCAAGAAAAGAGGAAGCCCTGTTGCTAGCAGTAGCGCCCCACAAAGCGTTTTGAAAACGATGGCCCTACGGACTCGTAAGTACGACCGACCTAAGTACGGCATCAATGCCTCCCCAAAACACTGACTGCTGGGCAATTGACGATTTCACAAACTGCGCCCTCTGCCTCGGAGACGATTCCAGCTCCCGGCAAAAGCCGCGCCGTCCCAGCGTTACCCGTGGAAAGCGATTATACGGGCGAAGAACGCGGTTGTCAACAGATTTGATATTTCTGTATATGGCTTTGTGATATATCTATTTTTGCGATACCATCGAACCCACCATCCTCTACACAAGGACGGGCGACATCGAATATGAAGCCTTTTAACACCGTCAAGCTCTTTGCCAGCTTGGCGTTCCAACTGTTGGGCGCGAGCGTGGTGTCCGGTCAGGCCCTCATCCCGGCGGTGCTTCGCAACTACCAGCCGGTAACGGACGAGCGGCTGCGAAAGCCCGAGGGCGAGAACTGGCTGATGAACCGGCGCACGTATGATGGCTGGGGATATAGTCCCCTAGATCAGATCACACCCGCCAACGTGGCGCGGCTGCGGCCGGT
>DATBID010000432.1:0-26269 GCA_036557125.1 Bryobacteraceae bacterium
AGAGCTATATCCAGCCGCTCCTGCGCACTTTTTGATGCGGTCCCAGAGGTCCTTATTTAGCTTGATCGCCGGTCCGAACATTTCTCATGACTCCGTCTTATAGCGTGACGCCGAAACGCTTCCTGAAGACTAGGGCCGCCAGCATGGACACCACTACGAACCATACCAGCCAGTTGATGCGCATCCCGAAAATGGCCATCGAAGCAGCAGGGTAAGCCACCTCAACCCACTCGATCTTGCCTGCAGGCAGGCGCGGCTCATCCGGATGCCAGAAGGCTTCCCAAACCGATCGCACCCGCCGCTCGGCAATGAAGCGCTGCCCGCCACCCGCTTCGATTTTCTTCGTGAATCTCTGGCCGCCTATCTGAAAGTGCAGTTCGCCCGAAGCCGCGCGTTCCGGCACGATCCGCCAGCTCACTTCGCCCTGTTCCGGAATGCGCACCGGCAGAGCCGAAACCTGGAATCCGCGCGGCGGAACCAATTGGGGTGCCGGCCCATCCGCGCCTCCGCCGAGCACCGCTGTCACCACTACCGAACGCCCCGGCTCTAGCGGAGCGCGTCCGTAGAACCCCTCCATATGAATCAGCAGAACCCCCACCGGCACAACCATGAGTAACGCCGGCCGCAGCGCCAGCCCTATGTAACGCAAATTGGCTTTGATCAGCGAATTTTGCGCCCGCCACGTCGCGCCGGGGTCGTCGGCATACACCCGCATCTCGAGTAGATATGCATGCACCTTCCGCTTCACCGCGCGGATAGCAGCCTGGTCGGATGTCTTGCGAAACACCCACAGCATGCCCACGCCCGCGAGCATGGAAAGCATTGTCAGGCTGAGCAGCGCTGCGTTTGCGCCCGCCCAGGAAAACGCCCCAAAAAACAGCCGCAGCATCGCGTTCACAATGCCATTGAAGACATCCATCTCAAAACACCGTATGCCCCAGCATGCCCGGCGCGGGCGGCACGCCGAATTCGCTCAGAATCGTGGCCGGCACATCCACCATCTGCGGATCGGCTGCGCGGAACTCCCGGTTGCTCAGCAGCACGCCCGGCACTTCATCCGGCGCCATGCAGTGATCGCCGATCCACGCCTGGTTATTGTCTTCGAGCGCAACCGGCGGCACTGCGCCCAACGCGGTCTGCCACGACGCGCGGTAGCCGCGACGGAAGCCCACGATAATATCCGGAGCAAGCTTTAGATTCTTGCCGCGATATGCACTCGCCGAAAAATAAACCTTGTCCACCAGGTGCTCCCCGTTCACGGGATCGCGAAATTCGAGCAGCTTTTTGGCAATCTCATTCAGCAGGTCCTGCTTATCCGCCGGCGGTACGATCCCCCCGTTCTCCCGCCCATACAAATTCAGGTAAATGCCGTTCAGCCCGAGCGCATATGCCTGGGTCTTCTCCCAATTCACGTGCGCGAACTCTTCGTCGTTGCCGGTGTTGGTGGGGTCATCCAGTGTCAGATAACCCTGCTGCATCAGCCAGGTGTTCAAATGCACCGCCCGGTCGAATCGCGCGAAACCGTGGTCGGAAAGAATCAGCAGTTCGGTATTCGGCACGCCCATCGCCTCTCCTACCGCCCCATCCACCTGCTTATAGACCGCGAGCAAATCGTTTTCGTATTTGCCCCAGAGCATATGCGAGTTCTGGTCGATGCTGGAAAAGTAATAAAAGAGAACTCCGTCCGAAAATTGCTGTAGCTCATGGTGAAACATCCGCAGGCTATCGGCAAGCACCTTATGGCTCTGAGTCAGAAACTCATCCTTGGAAAGAATGCCGGCGCGAAAAGCCGAGGTCTCCTCCGCGATGCTCTGCGTATAAAATGGTCCGACTTTGCTTTCAAGCGTGCGGCTGTAATCCGCAGGAGTCGAAATCGGCAGCGCCGGCTCGCCCGGATCGAGATTCACCGGGCTGACATAAATCCGCCAATACGGATGCACCTGCTGCAAATAGATGCGGAAAATTCCGGAAACACTCTTGATCCCCGGAATCAACGGAAAATCCGCCCGCTGCCAATCCGACCATTCGCCTTCTCGCAGAACGAATTGCTGTTCCGGCGCATCGAAGCGTGCCACCGCGGCCGTTGGATCGCCGTGCACCGTAAGCGAAACATAAGACGCCGCGCGGTCCGTGCGCAGCGTATTCGGCGGCCCCTCAATGCGCAGCACGGCGCTGTTGCCTTTCGGCGCAAGGTGAATAATGTGGCCGCCGGACACTTCCGAGCGCGTCTCATTCGGATCGTTCGTGTAAAACGAAAACGTGCCGAACGAGCCGTTCAAATCCGGTGTTCCCATACCTGCCAGCGATTGCTGCTCGCACTCGGCCGGCGGAAAATTCGCTGGAATGCGAATTACCGTCGCCTTAACGCCGCGGTCTCCCAGCAGTTGCCAGAACGTGCGGCCGGAGCGCAGGCCTTCGACCTTGCCTGAGCTGAGTGGGATAACGTAAGGGCCGACGTGCAGCGTGGTTTTCGGATCAGTCACTACAGCCATCGAGGAAATCGGCGCGCGCGTCGCCGGATCGCGGTGAATGAAGTCGAACACCCCATGCCCGCCAGGGTCTAGGCCCGTCGCCACCGTCGACCACGCCACCGGACTCTGCGGCGGAATCGTCGTGCCCAGCCGCCGGAAATCGCCCCGCTGCCGCAGCCGGTTCAGATTCGGCAGGGAATCCCAGTGCTGCTCGAGGAAAACCGGGTCCATGCCGTCAATCCCCAGCACAATCATCCGCTTCCCCGCCGCCCTGGTCGTCTGATGCCCACACCCCACAACCAGCGCTGCGAGAACGAGCATGAGTGGGGTCAGGGCTTCTGCCCTGCCGCCGGGCTTCCGCCCGGCGCAATTCGGCAAACCACAACATCCGCTTGCTGGCGGCAAGACCGCCGGCGCTCCCGGGAGGCTCGCTGAGCAGCGCGATTCGCGGGGCAGAAGCCCGGCGGCAGGCTGAAAGCCCGGCCCTACAATCGTGTCCCTCACGCCGGCACCTTCGCGGCCTCTCGCGCCGGCTCGGCACTCAATACCGGCCTCCCTTCCATGTACGCCGGAATCGGAATCCCGAACAAATCGAGCGCCGTTGGCGCCATGTCTTCAATCCCGGGGTCCTCCGCCGCAATTTTCCGGTTCGAAAACAATACGCCCGGCACCAGATTCGGGTCGATCGAGTGATCGCCGCTCCACGCCTTGCGGTTATCGTCAAAAACTTCCGCCGATAGCTTCCCCACAACCGCATCCCACGAAGCCCGATATCCGTCCTCGTATCCGATCACTAGATCCGGCGCAGCATCCAGATACGGCCCCGTGTACAGCGCGTCCGAAGGCCAGGCCTTGCGAATCGCCACTTGCATCCGGCCAGGATCGCGCAACCCGGTGAGCCGCGCCGCCAGCTCCCGCTTCAGTTCCGCGGCTTCCCGCCGGTCCACAATCCCTTCCGCCTCCCGTCCTTTCTGATTGATGTAAATGCCAGCAAGCCCGAAGGTATAGGCCCTCGTCCGGCTCCAGTCGATGTCCTTGAGGTATTGCCCTCCGCCCGATGCGCCCGGTTTCCAACCCAGATAGCCGTTCTCGCAGAGCCACGTGTTCAGATTTACGCCGCGCTCGAATCGGGCGAAGCCGTGATCAGAGAGCACGAACAGCACCGTGTGTTCGTCTACGTGCGCGAGCGTCTCACCCACCAGTTCGTCGGCCCGTCGGTAAAGTTCTTCGATCGTGCGGGAGTAAGGCCCGGGGCGGTCCAAATGCCGGAAGAACATGTGCTGCACCCGGTCCGTCGTGTCGAAGACGCACGCCACCACGCCGCGGCGCGTGCGTTCGAGCGCGCTCGAGAACATGGCGCGCCGCTCGTCATAAATCAAATAAGCCTGATCCAGAAACGCCTTCTCGTCAATCGCGCCCTCATTCAAAGCCCAGGTGTCCTCGGCCATGCCGAGTGTCGCGTATTCGCCCAACAGTTTCGCCAGATACGTAGCATAGAAGCTGGGATGCGAAATGGGCAGCGCCGGATGCTCGGGATCGATATTGATGGGCGTCACATATAACGTCGGCCCCGAGGCAGTTTGCCTGTAAAGAAAGCGGGCGATGCCCCGTACCTTGATTCCGAGCGCAGCACGAAACAACAGCGGCATCCACGCCGAATATTCGCCGTCTTTCAGCTTGTGCCGCTCGCCACCGATTTCGAGCGTGGCGTCCGGCGGGCTTATCATCAATCGAAACGGCAGTTCCAGATCGTCACCGCCTGCGATCATCGTATTCTTCGGTCCCTGAATCCGGCCCTCATAGCCGCCATCCGAGGGAATGAGCGGAAATTGGTTGCCGCTCTCCATCACCGAATTGGCTTTGTTCGTAGTAAAGAACGCAAACGTCCCCTGCGTCCCTAGTAGATCCGGAGTGCACATCGCCGAAAGCATCCGCCCATGAAACTTCTGTGGCGGAAACGTGATGGGCACGCGCAGAATCGTCGAGCCGATTCCGCGCTCGCCTAGAATCTGCCAGAAGGTCCGGCTCTTGCGCCGCATCTCCACAATCGGCCCGCTCAGAGGAATGCGATACCTTCCGAGCTTCAGCACGCGCCGCGGCTCGCGCACTCGTGCTGAAGCAAGTTCCGGAAGATAAGTGCGCAAGCTCCGATTCAAAAAGTCGAACATATTGTGCCGCGCCGGATTTACTCCGGTCGCAAATGTTGACCAGGCCACCGGAGAGAGCGCCGGAAAAGTCGTTCTCAGCCGCCGGAAATCGCCCTTCGCCGCCAGCTTCGCAAAATTGGGAAGAATTCCGGCCTTCATGTAGCGCTCGACTAGTCCCGGGTCAAGCCCATCCAATCCAAGAAGGATCAGTTTCCGAATTTTGGCTCTTTTATACCCTTGGCCGCCTCTGAAGGCATGCCAGGCCAGCCGAAAAGGCCAAGTCAGCAGAGAGATCAGACCGAGAACTATTCCGCCGATAACTGCCAAAAACGACCCTAGAAACGCGAAGCCCGCGCCTGGGCCGATATACGCCAAATGGATAGTGCCGCCAAAAGCTGCTTCGACGGCGTGTGCAACCATACGATCATGATCGCCTCCTATCGCGCGCGTCTGCAAGTATGAGACGCACTCGCGAGAGACTATCTTCAACTCGATCCGGGACAATCCAGCGGCTCAAGAGCTTGGGTTGCGCGCAATAAGCTTCCGAGCCGCGACCGTCAGGGAGCGGTCACCGGCCGAAGTTTAGGAACTTTTTCGGCGTTCGCTCGTATAAACGTGCAATGCGGCAAATAGCGCGCAGGCTGCTGCGGACCCCCGGTTTTACGGCGATCACGCTGGTTACGCTGGCGATCGGCATCGGCGCGAATACGGCCGTTTTCAGCGTGATCGATACCGTGCTTCTCCGGCCTCTGCCTTACAAAGATCCTGACCGCATTGTGGGCGTCTGGCACACGGCGCCGGGCTTGCATATCAAGATGCTGAATGCCGCACCCGCCACCTATTTCACCTATCGGGAAGACGGGAGGGCGTTCGAGAAAACCGGCCTCTGGAATCGCACTACCGCCAGTGTCACAGGAATCGGCCAGCCGGAGGACGTCCCCAGCCTCGATGTAACTGTGGAGACGCTGCCCATCCTCGGCGTGCAGCCCGCCGCGGGACGCTGGTTCACGCAGGCCGAAGACTCGCCGGGCGGTGCTGAGACAGTGATTCTCAGCTATGAGTATGCCGGCCGGCGTCTTGGCGGGAGCAAGGCCGCGATCGGCAAAGGGCTGGTTGTCGACGGCAAGGCCCGCGAAGTGATCGGCGTGATGCCGCGCGGGTTTCGATTCCTGGATCAAAAACCAGCGGTGATTCGTCCCTTGCAACTCGACCGCGCCAAAGTGTTCCTGGGCAATTTCAGCTACCGTCAGATGGCGCGGCTCAAGCCGGATGTAACGCTCGCGCAGGCGAACACGGACGTGGCGCGGATGCTGCCCCTGATGGAACGGAACTTCCCGCCCCCGCCGGGCTTTTCGGCGAACCTCTTCCGGGACGCCCGCCTGGGTCCGGACGTGCATCCCTTCCAGCAGGACTTAGTGGGTGACATCGGCAACGTGCTCTGGGTACTTATGGGAACCATCGGCATGGTGCTGCTGATTGCCTGCGCGAATGTCGCCAATCTGCTGCTGGTGCGGGCGGAAGGGCGGCAGCAGGAGTTGGCGATCCGCGCGGCGCTGGGAGCGGGATGGGGATCAATTGCACGCGAGTTGCTGGCGGAAAGCGTGACCTTGGGCGTGCTCGGCGGTGCATTGGGTGTTGGGTTTGCATATGGCGCCATACGTTTGCTCATCGCGCTCGGTCCGGCCAATGTGCCGCGCCTGGATTTGATCACTATCGATTGGCGGGCGCTGCTGTTCACGCTGGCGATTTCGCTCGCGGCGGGCGCGGGCTTCGGGTTGATTCCCGCTCTGAAGTACGGGCGTATACGAGTTGCGGCAGGTTTGCGGGATGGCGGCCGGGCATCGAGCCAGGGGCGCGAGCGGCATCGGGCGCGCAACGTTCTGGTAGTCGCGCAGGTCACACTGGCGCTGGTTTTGTTGATCAGCTCCGGCCTGATGATCCGCACGTTCCAGGCGCTGAATCACGTCGATCCGGGATTTACAAAGCCCGGCGCGGTGCTCACCATGGAGATTGCGATTCCGGAAGCGATGGTGAAAGACGCTGCAGAGGCAGCGAGGATGGATGAGGCGGTCCTGCGCAAGCTTTTCGAAATCCCCGGTGTTTCCGCAGCAGGCTTTAGCAATGCGATGACGATGGATGGCTCCAACAGCAACGACGCACTCTTTATTGAAGGCCAGACGTATCGTGAAGGCCAATTACCGCCGATTCGCCGGTATAAGTTCATCTCACCCGGATTTTTTCGGCTTGTGAGCCGCAGAATGTTAGCGGGCCGCGACTTGACCTGGACGGATGTTAACCAGCAGCGGCCAGTGGTATTGATGTCGGAGAACCTCGCGCGCGAATACTGGCACAATCCCGCCGCGGCGCTGGGCAAGCGCGTCCGCGAAGGTCCGAAAGAAGAGTGGGCCGAGATTATCGGAGTGGTCGCCGATGAGCGCGACGATGGCTTCAACAAACCGGCGCCGACCGTCGTTTATTGGCCTTACTACATGAAGCACCTTTACACCGACTCTCCGTTCGTGCAGCGGTATCTGGTATTCGGAGTCCGCAGCCCGCGCACGGGGACTACCGGATTCCTGAAAGAGATTCAGCAGGCCGTGTGGTCGGTGAATCCCGATTTGCCGCTGGCGAACGTCCGCACGCTTGAAGAAATCGCGCAACGATCGATGGCGCGGACTTCGTTCACCCTGGTTATGTTGGCTCTGGCGGGCGGCATGGCTCTGCTTCTGGGGCTGGTGGGGATTTACGGCGTGATTTCGTATTCGGTGGCGCAGCGGACGCGCGAAATCGGCATCCGCCTGGCGTTGGGAGCGCAGGAACAGGCGGTAACGAGAATGTTTTTGCGGCAGGGAATGGTATTAACCGGAATCGGCGTCGTGTTCGGTCTCGCAGCAGCGAGCGGGCTGATGCGGCTGATGAGTTCGCTGCTGTTCGGCGTCGCGCCGGTCGATCCGCTGACATATGCGGCCTTCGCGGCCGCGCTGGTAGTCGCGGCTTTGGTGGCATGTTACGTCCCGGCCCGGAGAGCGATGGCAGTGGACCCGGCGGAGGCGCTGCGGGCGGAGTAGGCTCAGCCTCCTTGCCCCTTGCGCAGCGCGCGCAGGTCGATTCCCAGCGCCTGGCATTTCTTGTAGAGGTGGCTGCGTTCGAGGCCCAGGGCCTTGGCCGTCCCGGTCATGCTCTGGTTGTGACGCTTCAGCTCGGCGAGAATCGAATCGCGCTCGAACGCTTCCACGCGCCCGGCGAGAGTGCCATCCGTACGGACCGCGGACGTTGGCTCCGCCGCCAGCGCCGGTAATGCCAGCCGCACCGCTTCTATATTCACCGCTCCTTCCGCCAGAAGCAGCAGCCGCTCGACAATATTGCGCAATTCGCGGACATTGCCGGGCCAGGAATAGTGCTGCAAAGCTTTAATGGCCGCCGGTTCGAATGTTTTCGGCCGCCAGCCGTTCTGCGCCGCGATCTGGTGCGCAAAATGGTCGATGAGCAGCGGGATGTCTTCCACGCGGTTGCGCAGAGGCGGAAGCACGAGCGGAAAGACGTAGATGCGGTGATAGAGGTCCTGGCGGAACGCCCCCTTCTGCACCAGTTCATCCAGATTTCGATGAGTGGCGACGACCACGCGCACGTTCACGGGGATCGGCCGGTCGCCGCCCACCCGTTCCACCTGGCTTTCTTCCAGCACGCGCAGCAGCTTGGCCTGCATTACCAGCGGCATGTCGCCGATTTCATCCAGGAAGAGCGTGCCGCGGTTGGCCTGCTCGAAGCGGCCGATGTGGCGAGTAGCGGCGCCCGTGAACGAACCTTTTTCGTGGCCGAACAGCTCGCTTTCAATTAGCTCAGCCGGAACAGCCGCGCAATTCAGAGTGACGAACGGCCCCTCGCGTCGCGGGCTGCGCTCGTGCAATGCGCGGGCAATCAGCTCTTTTCCCGTGCCGGTTTCGCCCAGGATGCAGACGCGAGTTTCGCTCGCCGCTACGCGATCCACCTGTGCCATTACGCGGCGCATAGCCTCGCCGCCATGCACGATTTCGTATTTGCCCACGCGCTGGCGCAGCTCGCGGTTTTCTTCTTCGAGGCGGCGCAGCTTGAGCGCGTTACCGACGGTGAGCAGCAGCTTATCGGTCGAAAGGGGCTTTTCGAGGAAATCCACTGCTCCGAGGCGTGTGGCTCGCACGGCCATCTCGATATTGGCCTGGCCGGAGATCATGACCACCGGCAGAGCGATGTGCGCCTGCCGTAGATCTTCGAGTAGGGAAAGGCCGTCTTTGCCGGGCATCACGACATCGGAAAGCATCAGGTCGAACGCCTGCGAGCGCACGAGTTCCAGCGCGCGGGCGGCGCTGTCGCAAACCGTGGCTTCGTGTCCGGCAAGGCGAAAAGCGCGGGCAAGAGACGCCAGCGTGTTGGCATCGTCATCGACGATTAAGAGGTGTGCCAATTTCGAATTTACCCCAAGTCAATACGGAAGCAGGTGCCTTTGCCCGGTTGGCTCTCGACCGAAATACGGCCGTGGTGATCACTGACAACGGATTGCACAATCGCCAGGCCAAGGCCGGTGCCGTGCGTTTTGGTGGTGTAGTAGGGCGTGAAGAGGCGCTCGCATTCTTCGGGCGTAAGGCCCTGGCCGGTATCGGAAACTTCTAGGCGAACGCTCCCAGGGCAGGCCCCGTTTGAGGTTGCGCCGACTTCCTGAGTTCGGAGTATCAAAACGCCACCTTGGGGCATGGCGTCGATCGCGTTGAGGATCAGGTTGCGCAGCGCGCGCGCGAGCTGTTCGGCATCGGCAGCGACGATCGGAAGCCCTGAATCGAGCTCGGTCCGGCACGCAATATGAGCTTGCGCCAGTTGCGGCTCGAAGAGCTTCACAGTATTGACCACCACTTCGTTGAGTTGCACGGGATGCATTTCGGGCGCGGGCATTTTGGCGAAATCGCTGAAGCGGGCGATGATTTGCTTGAGATTGGAAAGCTCCGCCAGCAACGTGTCTGTGCCCTCGCGAAAGACTTCTTCGAATTCGCCCGGGGCGGTTTCGTGCGCGCGGCGCATATTTTCGACGGTGAGTTGCAAAGGAAATAGCGGATTGCGGAGTTCGTGCGCCAACCGACGGGCCAGTTCGCGCCAGGCGGCGACCCGCTCGGTTTGCAGGAGACGCTCGCGCTGCGCGACTAATTTCGACGTCATGCTGTTGAATGCCTCGGCTAACTGGCCGATTTCGTCTTGAGAGGATTGGTCCACCGTGACTCCCCAGTTTCCCGCGGCGACTTTCTGAGCTGTTTCCGCGAGCGCCCGCACGGGCCTGGTGACGCGAGTGGTGGCCCACCACGCCAAAACGATGCCAATCAGGATGCCGGCCGCGGCGACATCGATTCCGGTCCGCAGTAGCACCGATTCGACAGCGGCGATTTCGCGCCGCGAGCTAGTGATGAGGAGAGCGCCGAGGAGATCGTTCGATGGGGAGTTGAGGGGAAGAGCGTGGACGATTTCGGCATCGGCTCCGTTGCCCAAGGTCTGAGTGATTTCGGCCGGATGGCTGCGGATTTGATTGATGATCGGCTGGAATCGGCTGAGATCGGAAAACTGCGCCACATTGCCAGGGAGGTTGCGGTAGAGCAGGGCGCGCATGCCTTCGCGCAGCACCAGGCTGGAGAGAAAGTCGCGGTCGAGACGCTGGCCGCCGGTGAGATAGAGTTTGCGGTCGCCCACATTCACATCGGCCACCGAGACCAGCGCGAGAGCGACTCCATCGGGAAGTTCTTCGCGGCGCAGGAAAGCGGCGCCTGCTTTCCAGTTACCCGGCGCGGTGAGCCAGTCTTCTTTGTAGCCGAAGCGAGCTGGCCATTCAGCCGAGGAGATGATTGTGCCATCGGCTGCGACAAGTTCGAGGAGGTCGAGACGATTGGCGGAAGCAAGCGCGGACGCTTCGTTGTAGAAGGGGGAGTAGTCGGCCGCGAGGGCGATGTTGACTACGGCATCGGATGCGGCGAGACTGTTGAGGGCCTGCACCACTTCATCGCCGCGGCGCTGGAATTCGCGGCGGAACTGGGCCGCGAGCGCGCGGGCATTCTGGGCTTCGAACCGCTCAAACGCCTCACGGGTGGCGCGCGTGACCAGCCAATCTACTATGGCCACTGAGGCGATCATGGCGGCGGTGAACACCACAAGTAGGCGGGTGCGGAACAGACGCGGGCGGAGACTCATGGGCGCTCAGGCTCCAGCCAGAGATTTTCGAAGCGCCATTCGCCCAGCGGCGTGATGCCGGGGCCGCCGCGCACCCGCGGGCCGACGCCGTAGATATACGGGAGATGGAACAGCGGAATGACTTTGAAGTTTGCTAGGTAGGAGCGCTCCGCGGCCAGTAGCATTTCCGTGGTAGCGGCGTTCGGCGGCTCGGGAAACGCGAAGGCCGCGGCTAGGGCAGCCAGCGCTTGCCCAGGATCGGAGGAAGGGATGCGCACTTCGACGAGGCGCAAATCGGCCTTCGCAATGGCCTGTCCAGTGGAAATGGAAATGCCCGCATCGCGGGCGTTGACGGCAATACGTTCAGCGACGGCGCGCCATTCGGGATCGGTGAAGCTGAGCGAGAGCGTGCGCAAGGGCGGGGGGAGGCCGCCCGCGAGAGTGCGCGCTTTTTGCGGATCGGCGGTGGTGGGAAACAGAAACGCATAGCCGGAAATCCACTGGGGGAGCAACGATCCGGCGATTTCGCCCGCGCGCTGGAAAAGCACATTGTGGATGGCGGCGCGATCCACGGCGAGAGCTACGGCTTCGCGCAAGCGCGGGTCAGTCACTTGGGGCGAGAACGCGAGGGCGAGGAGACGGACCGGTTCGGAGGTCCAGATGCGGCGGGCGGACGGCGAAGTCCGGTTGGCAGGCGAAAGCGTTTGCCCCACTCCCAATTCGACAATATCGGCGCGGCCCAGTTCGAGATCGATGGCTTGTTCCCGATGCGGGCGGGCCATCTGGATCCCGATGCTATCGAGGTATGGGCGCCCGCCAGGAGCATCTTCATTTGCGGCGAAAGCTGCGAGCCGGCCGCCCTCCCAGCGGGTGACGGAGAAGGCTGAGGCGAGATCGGGGATGGCGATGCCGGTTTGAGGCGGGTCGGGCGTTTCGATGGAGGCGCGGATTTCGACGCGGAGAGTGCCGCCGTAATGCGGACGCTCGGCGGCGCGCGGCACTAACGGGATCGTGAGGGCGAGAATGGCGTATCCGAGCCGCGGCCGCAAGGGAGCGGTCTGCCGGCGCCTGAATGATGAGCGCTCAATTACACGCCGGCGTGACCACATATGCTCTATATTTATGCGCCGTAGGATCATAGGCGACAGCTAGGGCAGAAGAGGGGGAAGTCGGCCAAAGGGCGGTGATCGCTCCGGCAAACGGCAGTGGGGAGGAGGCGGGGAGGGCCGAACCATTGGCGACAGAAAATGTTTGAAGCGTGTCCGGCTGCGAATTATCGCCGGGGCGGCCGGCCAGGATTTCGAGTCCGGCGGCGCAGGTGTTTAGCGTCACGATGTCGCTGCCCCAGTTGGGGATGGAGGTGACTGGCTCCCAGGCGGAGTTGAACAGTTCCGTTTGTCCATCGGTGAGGGCGAGGAGCCATGAAGTGCCGTCAGGTTGTTCGAGCGCGGCGGCGGAGTAGAAGGGCGGCACGGTTTTGTGGTTCCCTTCCTGCAAGACTACGCGGCCGTCGAAATAGTTGCGGCCGGTTGTGAAATACGCGAGCAGCAGCGAACGATTGCCGGAATCGAGCACCCAAGGGTCGCTCGAGGGGTGGCACTCGAGCGAGAGCGAAGAGACGGTATCGCCCTGGCAGGCCGTGCCGGGGAGGAAGATTTCGATGTGCGAGCCGGTGCGGCGCAGACGCGCGCGGGGATCGCGCGGCCAGTTGTGCGGGCCCGGCAGCGTGAGCTGGCGGAGCAGCGACCATTGCGTGCCTTGGCGCCCGTAGAGGGCGAGGCGGGCAGGGGAAAGCACCAAGAGGCCTGTGTCCCAGACAGCCAGATCGAGAATGGGTTCGTCCTGCTCCCAGACGAGCTTTCGATCGAGCGTGAGGGCGGGAGACGGAAGCCCGGCCGGCACGTTGCGGTTCCAGGAGACGATCCAGGTTTGGGATTCTTCGCCCGCGCGGGCTTCTTCAATCAGAAGATATTGCGACGCGTTTTCAGACAGGGTGAGGCGGATTTCCGCGCCGGGATTGGGTGCGGAGTCCGCTAGGGCTGCGTGAAATTCACGGCGCGCGCGGTCGAGTTCGGAATCGGGGAGCGCGGAACGATTGCGCCAGGTTTCGGAGGGAACGCGTCCGCCGAGGAAAGCGGCGGTGCGGCGGGCGAGTTCGCGGGCGGCGGAAGGGAGGTCATCGGCGGCCAGCGCGGCTTGGGCGATGAGTAGGACAAGCGTTGCAAGACGGAACATCACGGTTGTCGGCGCGCGGTGCGATCTGCGGCGCCTGTGTGATAGACGAACCCGGTGATTGCACCGTTCGCGTTTTTCGTAAATTCCAGGCGGTCGCCATTGGTGCGGGAAATGAAGTTGGTTTCAGTCGCGGGGGCGAAGGGCAGTTTCAGCGGGTTCGTGCCTTCCTGCAGGAAGAGGAGATCGGCTTCGGACGTGATGCGCGCTGAACGGCCGGGGGCGTACTGATACAGGCCGGTGTACCGGGACAGGACTTCAGGCGCGAGGCGGGCAGGAGCATTTCCGAGCATATGGGGCGGGGAGGTATCGCCTTCGCAGACGCTTTCGAACAGGTCTGTATCGGGCAGCAGGGTCTTGGGAATGCGGAGGGTGAAGGGGCGGGTGAAGGTTTTGGGATCGTCAATGGTGATTTCCAGATCCATATGACCGAAATCGCGGCGGTGGTAGCGCTCGATGATGCGTAGGGCTTCGCTGTGCGGATGGCCTTCAATATCGAGCCAGCTACGGTCATTGAAACCGGCGGTTTCCACTACGAAAGTGTCGCCTTCCCAGTGGCCAACAGAGTAGCCCATCCAGGAAGGGTTGGGATCGGCGGGCAGCGGGCGGCCATCGGTGAAAACGGTGCGGTGAACGCTGTTGGTGGTGCCTTGATAAAGAACGATGAGGAGGCCGCGAGTCTGGACAAAGCGGGCGATGTCCACCATGTGGTAGTAGACGAACGGGTCAGGAAGGCAATTGGCGCGCGGCGCGCCTTTGCCCATGTCGGCGACACGCTGGCGGTAGATGGCCTCCGCCCAGGGCTGGATATCGGAGGGCTGGAGGTCGCGAGCGACGTTGCGATCGTAGCTGCCTGCGCCGGGACCAGCCCAGATGCCGGAAAGATCGGGTTTGCCATTGGCGGCGCGCGGCGCGGGAGCGGCGAGATTGGGCTTGCCGTCCGGGAGGCGCGGGATTCCGGGTGTTGGGTAGTTGAGCCATTGTGCGTGCGCCGAAATGAAGAGCAGCGGCAGGCAGGCGGCCAGAAGACTGAGTCTACGGGGCATCAGTTGCGCCTCCGGATCGGGATTGGGAACCTCTTTTTCGAGTATGGCATGGCGGCTAGCGCATTCGGCGGTTCGGGCTTACCACCGGCTGCGGCCTATCGGCGGCGCTCTTCGCGTTGCAAGCCCTCGTGGACAATCATTTTGAGCAGCGTTTGGTAGCCGATCCCCTTCCGATCGGCAATGGCGCGGGCTCTCTCGATATCGTGGCCAGGCAACCGGAGAGCAATCTGTACACTGCCAGTCCGTCCCAGCCTGGCAACCAGCGGTGAACCCCTCTGTTTCTTCGACGGCGGCGGCTGCTGCTTGAGAAAGGCTCGACCTTCGTCACCCGACCACCAATCGGCCTCTTCGCTCTCGTTCTTGAATCTCGGCGGCGTCGATTTTCCCGATTTCTTTGACATCACTCCCCCTTCGCCCGGCGCGCCAGGTAGTCCCTCTTCTGTCCTGCATCCAAGTCGTACGCGGTGATTACTCGGATCTTCTCGTCACGTTCGGTCAGGACAACGGCGATCATCCGGTTTTCCTTGGTTTCGCCACAGTACACGTAACGTACTCCTCCGCTGGCGTCCTGCTCGTAAATCAGGATCGGAGTCGCGGAAAGCGCTTCCTCAACTTCGCCCTGTTGAAGCCCATGGCCGCGAATCTTCCTCAGATTGTGCCGATCCCATTCGAACACCGCCACCTCCATTGTATATGCAGTGCATGTACCGAGAGCGCGCAGCGGTGCGGCGCTGCAGTGGCGGCGGCTGGCAATCGGCGACTTCGGGTCAGCCCTTTTCCAGGATGCCCATTAGCTTTTCCTGGACGACTTCGGCGGTCTCGCGGTCCGGGGCGATGACGAGGATGGTGTCGTCGCCCGCGATGGTGCCGACGATTTCGGGCCACTCTTCCTGATCGAGGGCGACGGCGACGGAATTGGCGTGGCCGGGAGCGGTTCGGAGAACTACGAGGTTTTGGGCGGTGCGGACATCGAGGACGAATTCCGCGGCGAGGAGGGGGAACTCGGGGCCTTTCTCTTCAGGGGCCATTTCCTGATAGCCTTCGCGGGTTTTGACGAGGCGGAGGTCGCGGATATCGCGCGAGAGGGTGACCTGGGTGGCGGAGATGCCTTGGGCGCGGAGTTCCTCGGCAAGCTCGTCCTGAGTGAAAATGCGCTTGCCGCGGATGAGTTTGAGGATTTGGCCCTGGCGGTAGTTTTTGCTCATGCTTGCAGGCTCTCTAGTGCTTCGCGGGCTTGGGCTAAGGCGGCTTGGACGGCTGAGGGGGCGGTGCCTCCGGGGAGGGAACGGGTTTCGAGGCCGCGAGCGGGGTCGAGGAGCGCAGCCATGTCCGGGGAGAATTCCGGGGCGAAGGCGCGCATCTCCGCGGCGGTCCAATCGGCCGGCTTTTTGCCTTGATGGATGCTCTCCAGCACAAAACGCCCGACAATCTGATGCGCTTGATGGAACGGAGTGCCCTTGCGAGCTAACGCTTCGGCAAGATCGGTGGCGACAACCCAGCTCTCGGCCACGGCGGCCTGGGGCCGCGCAGGATTGAGCTTGATGGATTCGACCACCACGCGGGCCATTTCCAGCGAGCCGGCAGTCTGATCGGCGGCTTCAAAGAGGGGGACTTTATCTTCCTGCAGGTCGCGGTTGTAGGTCATGGGTAGACCCTTCATGGTGATGAGCAACCCGACGAGCGAGCCGATCACGCGTCCGCTTTTGCCGCGAATCAGCTCGAGCGAATCGGGGTTCTTCTTTTGCGGCATGAGGCTGGAGCCGCTGGTAACGGAATCCGAAAGTTCGAGCCAGCCGAATTCCTCGCTCGAGTAGAGGATCCAATCTTCGGCGAGGCGGCTGAGATGGATCATGGTGAGGGTGCAGGCGTAGAGGAAATCGAGGGCGAAATCGCGGTCGGCCGAGACATCCATGCTGTTGCGGGTGATAGCGGAGAAACCGAGGTCGTGGGCCATGGCTTCGCGGTCGAAGGGGAAGCCGCTGCCGGCGAGCGCGCCGGAACCGAGCGGCAATTCATCGGCGCGTCGGCGGGCCTCGGCGAAACGGACGGCGTCGCGCGAGAACATTTCGAAGTACGCCAGGAGGTAGTGGGGCCAAAGGACGGCTTGCGCGCGCCGAAGGTGCGTATAGCCGGGAATCACGGCGTCCGGGTATTTTTCGGCGAGATCAAGCAGTGCGGCGAGCAGGTCGGCGAGGAGGGCGCGGAGGCGGTCACACTCTTCGCGGAGCCAGAGGCGGGTATCGAGCGAGACCTGCTCGTTCCGGCTGCGGCCGGTGTGAATCTTATCGGCCACGCCGCCGGCGTGTTCTTTGAGTTTGCGGATGACAAGGGTGTGGACATCTTCATCGGTGGCGCCATCGAAGAAGCCTGGCTGCCCGGCTTCGGCGCGGATGGCATCGAAGGCGGAGACGATGCGCAGGCGCTCTTCGGCCGTGAGAATGCCCGCGCGTTCGAGGGCGTGGGCAAAGGCCTGAGAGCCGCGAATATCGGCATCGATGAGGCGCCGATCGAAATCGAGCGAGCCGGAGAAGCGCTCGAAGACTTCGGATGGCGCCGCGGCGAAACGGCCTCCCCAGAGCTTCATGGATGGGCCTCCGGGAGCGCTCCCTGACGGTCGCGGCTCCGACACCTCATCACTTCGCTCCCGCGGCGAGGGCGGCTTTTACTTTGATCGGGAGTCCGATGAGGTTGATAAAGCCGAGGGCGTCTTTCTGATCGTAGCTGGCGCCCATGGTGAAGCTGGCGATATCGAGGGAATACAGCGAGTGGGGCGATTTGCGGCTGACGGGTTCGAGGTTGCCTTTGTAGAGGCGGAGGCGGACTTCGCCGGTTACCGGTTCGCTCACCTTTTCAAAGAAGGCGTCCAGGGCTTCGCGCAGCGGGGTGAACCAGAGGCCGTTATAGACCATCTCGGCGTAATCGAGGGCAAGTTTTTGCTTGTAGTGGAGGGTGGCGCGATCGAGCGTGAGGGCTTCCATCTCGCGGATCGCGAACATGATGAGAGTGCCGCCCGGAGTTTCGTAGCAGCCGCGGGATTTCATGCCCACGAAACGGTTCTCGACCAGGTCGATGCGGCCGATGCCATGCTCGCCGCCGATCTTGTTTAGGGTTTCGACGACGGAGACGGCGCTCATCGGCTTTCCATCGACTGAGACGGGCACGCCTTTGTCAAAGCCGATGGAGACTTCGGCCGGGCGATCGGGGGCCTGGGCCGGACTTTTGGTAAGCATCCAGATATCGTCGGGGGCTGCGTTGGCGGGGTCTTCGAGCGCGCCGCCTTCGTGGGAGATGTGCCAGATGTTGCGGTCACGGGAGTAGATTTTGGTGGTGGATTGCGAGATGGGGACGTTATGGGCGCGGGCGTATTCGATTGCGTCTTCGCGGCTGACGATTTTCCATTCGCGCCAGGGGGCGACCACGGCGAGGTGGGGCGCGAGGGCTTTGTAGGTGAGCTCGAAGCGGACCTGATCGTTGCCCTTCCCGGTGCAGCCGTGGGCGAGGCCGTCGCAGCCGGTGCGGAGGGCGACTTCGACCTGCTTCTTGGCAAGCAACGGACGGGCGATGGAAGTGCCGAGCAGGTATTTGTGCTCGTAAACGCCGCCGGAGCGGACCAGTTTCCAGAGATACTGGCTGACGAACTCTTCGCGCATGTCTTCGACGTGGACTTCAGAGGCGCCGGTTTTACGGGCTTTCTCTTCAAGGCCGGCGAGTTCGTCGCTGCCCTGGCCGATATCGCCGCAGACGGCGACCACTTCGCAGCCGTAGTTTTCCTTCAGCCAGGGAATGATCACAGAGGTATCGAGCCCGCCGGAGTAGGCGAGGGCTACTTTTTTGGGTTTTTGCATGTCTTTACTTGAATAAGATCACGAAAGCATCATCAGCAACAGCGCTTTCTGCGCGTGCAGGCGGTTCTCGGCCTGATCGAAAATGGCGGAGCGCTCCGATTCGATGACTCCATCGGTGACCTCTTCCCCGCGGCGCGCGGGGAGGCAGTGAAGGAAAATGGCATCGGGGCGGGCGAGCGCAAACAGTTCCTCATTCACCTGGAACGGCTGGAAGGCTTTCTTGCGGCGGGCGCTTTCGCGCTCCTGGCCCATGCTGGTCCAGACGTCGGTGTAAATGGCGTGTGCGCCATGGGCGGCGGCCTGGGGGTCCTGACTGATGGAAAGGAATGCGCCGGAAACGGCGGCCAGGCCTTCGGCCTGAGAGACAACTTCCGGATTCGGCAGGAAGCCCGGCGGACAGCCGAGCGTGAAATCCATGCCCAGGCGGATGGCCGTGATCATGAGCGAGTGGGCCACATTGTTGCCATCGCCGATGAAGGCGACTTTTACTTTTTCTTCAGGGCCAAAGCGCTCCCGGATAGTCTGGACATCGGCGAGGGCCTGGCAGGGATGATACATGTCGCTGAGGCCATTTATGACGGGGACTGCGGACCAGCGGGCGAGTTCTTCAACTGTGTCTTGAGAGAAGACACGGGCGGCAATACCGTTCACCCAGCGATCGAGGTTGCGGGCAACGTCTTTGAGCGGCTCGCGGCCGCCGATGGGGCCTTCGGTGAAGACTGAATTTCCGCCGAGCTGCTTCATGGCGAGATCGAAAGTGACACGCGTGCGCAGGGAGGGCTTTTCAAATAGCAGGGCAATGGATTTGCCAGCGAGCGCGCGATCGTAATCACCAGGGAAGCGCTTGACGTCGCCGGCGAGATCGAGAAGGTATTCCAGTTCATCGCCGGTGAGGTCCAGGTCACGGAGGAGGTCCGGGGCGCTGGTTTTCAGGATCGGATTGGCGGCTAGACGGGACGGCACTGAATTTTTATTCACTCGACTGAATAATTATTACATGAATTGTGTGTGAACGCAAGACTTGTGACGGCTGTGACTGCGATTCGAAACGCGCCGGTCTAATACTGGGAAGGGGCGCAATGGCAACGGGTGCCGAGACTCAATTTCCGGAACCAGAGGAGGTCCTGCGCCAGGCGCTGCAGGACTACGCCGTAATCACTCTGGATGTGGACGGCAAAATTTTGCAATGGAGCGAGGGTGCGGAGAAAGTTTTCGGGTGGCAGGAATCGGAAGTGGCCGGGCGTTCTTTCGATCTGCTTTTCTCGCCCGAAGATCAAGCAGCGAGTAAGCCGGCGGAAGAACTCGGCCGGGCGGTGCGGGGTGAAGCCTCGCCGGATGAGCGTTGGCATATCCATAAGATGGGACGGCGCATCTTCGTAGCCGGAATCGTCCGGGCGATACGGAACGAGAGCGGGGAGATCACCGGCTTCTCCAAAGTGGCGCGCGAGATCACTGCGCAAAGGCTGCAGCAGCTTCAGCAGGAAGCAGACTTATATCGCGAGCAGGCCAGACGCGTGGAAGCGGAGAAGCGGTGGAAGTACCTGGAGGAGATTTTTGAAAATGTGCCGGCCATCGTAGCGCTCATTCGCCTGCCGGAAAAGACGATTGTCTTCGCGAATCTCGGTTTGCGCCAACTGGTACGCGGCCGCGATCTGATAGGCCGGAATATTCGGGAAGCCTACCCTGCCATCGACCAGGAGTTTTTTCACCTGTTCGATGCGGTTGCGGCCACTGGCGAGCGATATACCGCTAAGGAGCGGCCGGTGCAACTCCCGGGCGGCCGAGGACTTGAGGAGCGATATTTCGATTTCGCCTGCCAGCCCATGCGCAGCGAGACCGGCGATTTCGAGGCGATTCTCATATTTGGTGTAGACGTCACGGACCGGGTTGAGGCGCGCTGGGAATTGCAGTCCGAAAGCGAGCGGCTCAAACGTGAAATCGAGCAACGCAGGGACACCGAAAGCATAGCCGAAGAGCGCGCAGCCGTCGTGGAGGAGCAGGCGGAGCTGCTGGATTTGGCCCAGGATGGCGTTTTTTCGATGAATGCCGCAGGCACTATAGAGTTTTGGAATTCCGGAGCGGAGAGAATGTATGGCTGGAGCAGGGAGGAGGCAATCGGCAGAAACGTACACGAGCTGCTGCGCACGGAAGCTTCCGTGCCGCTTGATGAAATTAAGGAGATTGTATTCACCCAAGGCGAATGGGAAGGTGACCTGAAGCATTTTTCCCGCGCGGATAAAGAACTGGTTGTTTCAACCCGCTGGGTCGTACGGAAGCGCCGCGGCGCGCCCGCCGGATGGCTCGAAATCGCTCGGGATATAACCGGACGGAAACAAATGGAAGAGCGTCTGCGCCAAACCGATAAGTTGGAGAGCCTCGGCGTGCTTGCCGGCGGAATCGCGCACGACTTCAACAATATTCTGACCGGGGTTCTGGGCAATATCAGCTTAGCGATGGATTTAGATGAACCGGATTCGCCGGCGCAAGATCTGCTCAGAAATGCATTGCAGGCAAGCGAGAGGGCGGCGATGCTTACGAGACAGATCCTGGCCTATGCGGGTAAAGGCGAATTTGTCCTCCAAAACATAAACATCTCAGCCGTTGTTCAAAAAACCATGAAGCTGATCGGGGGCTCGATTCCCGAAAATGTACATGTGGATCTGGCGCTTGAAGAAGGACTGCCTCCCGTTCGGGCGGACGAAACGCAAATCGAACAGGTGGCCATGAACCTGATTTTGAACGCGGCGGAGGCGATTGGCGAGGGAGGCGGAAAAGTCGCCATCCGGACCGGCATTGAGGATGTGGATCGCACCGCGGAAGTGAAGCCCTACGATGTAGGCCAACCGGCGCCGGGCCGGTACATCATCTTGGAGGTGATGGATACCGGGGAGGGGATCGATCCCGGCATCAAACCTTATATTTTCGATCCGTTTTTCACGACCAAATTCACGGGACGCGGTCTGGGTCTGGCAGCGCTATCCGGAATCGTGCGGAATTTGAAAGGCGCTGTGCTGGTGGATAGTACGCCCGGGCAGGGCTCAGTGTTTCGCGTGCTGCTTCCCGCCAGTAGGGCTATCCCCGAAGCCGGGGAGCTCACAAACGAGCAACTCGATCCGATTCTGGTTGTGGATGATGAAGAGACGGTGCGTCGGGTTGCCGAACTCGTGTTGCGTAAGCGGGGTTATGAAGTGGCGTCAGCCGCCAATGGGCAGGAAGCGATGAACGTCTTCCGCGAGCGGGACGGCCGGTTGGCTCTTGTGCTACTAGACATGACGATGCCCGGGATGTCCGGCGAAGAGGTATTCCGCCGGCTGAAGAGGATTCGCTCCAGTGTCCCGGTAATTCTCTCCAGCGGCTTCACGGAGGAGGAGGCAACCCGGCGCTTCGGCGGACTGGGAGTGGCTGACTTCCTTCAGAAGCCGTATACGTCCAGAGCGCTGCTCGAGAAAATCGAAAAGGCGCTGACGCGGTGATGCCAGTGGCAGCGCCCGCTCCGTACGGCCGCGGCTCCTGAATTTTATTCACTTGAGTGAGCTTAGCGAGGGATTTGGTGGAAGCGGGTTCGACCGCCCAGGGGCTGCTCAAGAATGCGGTTCAAGCGACCGAGCGGGCGGCGATGCTGACGAAACAGATTCTGGCGTATGCGGGCAAAGGCGAGTTTCTTGTCGAGCCGGTGAATCTTTCAGCGCTGGTTCGCAAAACCATGAGACTGATCGGGGGGGCGATTCCCGGGAATGTACAGGTGGAATTGTCGCTTAAAGAAGGGCTCCCTCCGGTTCGGGCCGATGAAACGCAGCTCGAACAGGTAGCCATGAACCTGATTTTGAACGCGGCCGAGGCGATCGGCGACGGAGGTGGCAAAGTCACTGTGCGAACCGGCATTGAGAATTTGGATCGCGCGGCGGCAGCGAAACTCTACGATATCGGCCAGCCGGCTCCGGGCCGATACATCGTTTGGAAGTGGCGGATACCGGAGCCGGGATCGATGCCTCCATCAAACCCAACATTTTCGACCCGTTTTTCACGACGAAATTCATGGGCCGCGGACTAGGTCTGGGGCAGTATCCGGAATTGTGCGAGCGCTGAAAGGCGCTGTGGAGGTGGACAGTACCCCGGGGGAGGGGACAGTGTGCCGTGTACTGTTTCCGGCGCTCCCCGAAGCTGGAAATCTCACCAAGGGGCAACTCGATCCGATTTTGGTTGTTGACGATGAAGAGACGGTGCGCCAGGTCGCCGAAGCCGTGTTGCGGAAGCTTGGCGGTTATGAGGTCGTGTTGGCTGCCAATGGGCGGGAAGCGGTAAATGTTTTCCGCGAGCGGAACGGCCGGTTTGCTGTTGTGCTGCTGGACGATGCCCGGGATGTCCGGCGAAGAGGTATTCCGCCGTCTGAAAACGATTCGCTCCGATGTCCCGATCATTCTCTCGAGCGGCTTTAACCGAAGGAGGCAATCCGGCGGTTCGGCGGCCTGGGAGTGGCTGACTTCCTGAAGAAGCCATATACGTCAGGGCCGTTCCTCAAGAAAATCGAACAGGCGATGGAGCGGTGAGGGCAAGCCCGCTCAGATCGGGAAGAACGAGAAGCCCAGGTTGAAGAGGGTTCCGCCGATTTGTTTCATCCAGTCGCCGGCGGTCTTCGGGGGTTCGCATAACATGGTTCCCTCGTCGTGGCCGTGGACGATGGTGACCGGCAGGGGCGGGGTGAGGTTCCGGTCGCTCTCGAAGATGCCGCGCGTCAGGGTGCGCACCTGCGAAGCGCCATAGCTGAACAGCATTCCCTGCCAGCCGAGCTGCGGGATGATAGTCACGCCCGAAAGGAATGTCTGGCCGGGCAGCAGAGGACGGGACAGCTCGAGCAGCGGAACGAAGCGCTTGTTGGGGAGGAATGGAAGCAGCGCGCCGATAGGCTTGGCGAAGTAGAAGAATTTGGCGGATATCAGGAAGGTAGAAAGGTCGAATGCGCCTTGCCCCCAGGAGGGCAGGCGCGAGCCGATAGCGAATTCCAGCGGCCCGGCAACGCTCATGGGACCGACAGGGCCGGAGAAGGACCAACTGCGCGCCTTCTTCTCTTTGACCCAAATGGTGATATCGGCGGGACCGGCTTTGGGCGGCGTGCTCACGATGACGTCGCGCTCGCTAAGCGGCTCGAAGAATCCGGTCTGGTTCAGCCGCGCCAGCGATTTGCGTAATTTCATCTGGTCGAGCGGGTCGCCTTCATCGAGCTTTAGCGCGCCGCGTAGGACGCTCTCGCTGAATCTTTTGTTGCCTTTGAACGTAATCCGGCCGGTTTCGTAGGCCGGCCCCGCCTCGATGGTGGCGCGCAGGTCGGCCCATTTTAGGCCGGGGCCTGCTCCGTCAGGAGCCGGGGCTTTGATCCCTTCCGGAGCGGGAGCTTCGCGCACTTCGATGCGCGCTTCGAAATCCAGCACGCCGGTGCGCTCGTACTTCCGCCGCTCGGCCAGAAGCTCATGGCAGGCGGCGTCCATTTGTCCGCGGATGTTTTCTCCGGGGAGTTTCAGGCCTCCGATGGGGCGCTCGCCATCGGGGCCGGAGAGGGTGAAGCTGCGGACGGCGTAGCGCGAGCCGGCGTCAATATCGAAATCCACGTGTGCCTGGTTGACGGAAGCATCCACCGGAGCGGCGGTAACATCCGCATCGAAGAAGCCGTGGCGGTAGTAGAAGGATTTGAGGTTGCCGATATCGGCCGGAACGGTATCTTCGTTGTAGCCGCGCAAAATGTGCCAGCCGTTCCAGACACCGGGAACGCGCGGGAGGATGGTGGTGGGTTTGGTAGCACGCAGGACGCCGCGTAGATCCTTTTCTTTGACGCCCAAGTCGCCGGAAAAGGTCACGGTTTTGACGTCGACGGCGCGGCCCTTCTCGATGTTGATGAGCAGATCGGCCTTGCCATGGCGGGCGGGGACGAGGTCCGCATCCACCTTGGCGTCGGGGAATCCGGAATGGACGAGTTGCTTGCGAAGTTCGGTGGCGATGCGCTGGGGCATCTCGGCGTCGATTTGCTGGCCTGGTTCGACGCCGGCTCTGATGCCGGGCGTTGGCGGATCGACGGTAATCTTGCGCAGCGTAACGGTGTGGCGCTCCTCGACATGAAAGATGACGCGCATAGTCGATGATGCGTCGCCGTCTGGCTGCTCTTCGACGCGCACATCGTAAGGCCGGCGGGCTGCCCAGAGCGCTTTGACGTCATGCTCGATCTTGGTTTCGTTCAGAGGTTCGCCGGCTTTGGTTTCGAGCGGGAATGCCGCCGGCGCCCCTTCGATTGTGACTTGGCTTACGGTGGCTGGGCCGGCGGGCGCAAGACCTCCTCCCGCCCGGAGGATCACGGCGGCGGCCAAGCCCCCGAGCAAACCGAAGACGCACTTCATCGGGGCGGGAATTTGCAGCTTGGCTACCGTACCTCCGCGCGTTGCAATGGCGGGACTTAGACCGCAAGCGGCTGTGACCTTCGCTCTACAATGTGGCGCCAGGCTCGCACAGCCGGACTATGCTGGGTGAGGGGGATTTATGCCGACCCGGCCGAAGCGGGAGACGATTGATCTTTCGGCGTATCCGGATCTGGTAGTGATTTACCTGGGGATGCGCGTCAACACCTTTCGAGGGATTCAGACCGTATTGGGCTTTGGTCCCAAGATTTCTGCCGCAGTCGATCAGAAGCCGGATGGTTTGCTGCTACACGAGAACCTGTTCTATTCACTCCGCCACGTAGGCATGCGGCAATACTGGCGAGATTTCGAATCGCTGGAGGCGTGGTCGCGATCGGAACCACACCGCGTCTGGTGGCAGACCTTTCTGCGCGACCGCGGCGGCACTGGTTTCTGGCACGAGACGTATTTTCTGCGCGGCGGCATGGAGGCTGTATATATCGACATGCCGCCGATGGGCTTGGGTAAGTTCGCGCCGCTCCATGAGGCGCGAGGCACCATGTTTTCGGCGCGGAAGCGATTGGGGCGGCAGGGCACCGAAGCCGGCACGGAAGGTATTCCGGAGAACGAGCTGTACCGGTAGGTTACCTCAGACGACTTCCAGTATGAGGCACTTCAGATAGTGGGTTTCAGGGACGGTGAGGAGGATGGCGTGGTCCTGCGCCTGAGTGCGGCGTTCGAGAACGCGGAGGGTGCGGTCGGCGTCGAGGGCGGCTTCGGCGATAGCTTCGAGCAGCATGGCTTCGCTGACGTGGTGGGAGCAGGAGCAGGTCACCAGGATACCGCCGGGGCCGAGGAGCCGCAGCGCGCGCAGGTTGATTTCCTTGTAGCCGGACAGGGCGGCGGCGATGTTGCGGCGGGACTTGGCAAAGGCCGGGGGATCGAGCACAACCATGGAAAACTCGTGGCGAGCCGCGGCGTAACCGGCTAGCAGATCGAAGACGTCCGCCTCGCGAAATTCGATGTTGTCGATGCAATTGGCTTCGGTATTAGCGCGGGCGGTGGCGAGTGCGGCGGCAGAGCTATCGATGGCTTCTACCGTTTGGAAATGCGGAGCGAGGTGGAGGGCGAAGCCGCCGGTGGAGGTGAAGCAATCGAGGGCGCGGCCGCCTCGGGCATAGTGCGCGGCCGCGAGGTAGTTTTCGCGTTGATCGAGGAAAATGCCGGTTTTCTGGCCGTGGAGCAGATCGGCGCGAAGATTCAGGCCGTTCATGCGGATGGCGACGGATTCGGGAACATCGCCAGAAAGGATTTTCGATTCGAGAGGGAGGCCTTCTTTGGCGCGCACGGAGGCATCGTTGCGCGCGATGATGCCGCACGGCTCGAAGAGTTCCGCGAGGCAGGAGACGATATCGCCGAGGGCGGCATCCATGCCTTGATCGAGCGCTTGTACGACCAGGTAGCCGGCATAGCGGTCCACGATGAGGGCGGGGAGCAGGTCGGCTTCGCCGTGTGCGACCCGGTGGGCGTCCGTACCGTGGACGACGCGGCGGCGGTGTTGGTCGGCTACCCGCAAGCGCGCTAAATAAAAGTCGCGGCCGATCTCTTCCACTTTACGGGAGAGCATGCGGAGCGCGATTTGCGAGGTGCTGCTGTGATGGGCAGTGCCGATGGGCCGGCCGCGCGGGTCGAGAACGGTGACGGCTTCGCCTGGTTGGGCGCCGTTGCGGTCGGTGATGTCGCTGGAGAAGATCCACGGGTGGCCGGAGGCGACGCGATCAGCCGCCTTCCGGTTCACGTGGACGTGATTCATAAGCTATCAGCCATTAGCTTTCAGCTCCGACCGCTCCCTGCGGTTGCGGCTCTGATCGGCGGCTCAGATCGTAGCAGCGAGCGTTTCGCGAGCGCTTTTTCGGCTGATAGCTGATGGCTGAGAGTTGATAGCTCCATTTGGCTGATAGCTGACAG